>JAUSGG010000243.1 GCA_030649165.1 Armatimonadota bacterium | reverse complement strand
GAGCAGGACAGCCAGGACCTGGCCGTGCCGGTGGTGCCCATCTACATCCAGGAGAAGATACAGCCGCAGGCCATCGTGGAGCAGGTGCGGGCGGAGGCGAAGAAGGGCGTGCCCCAGCAGGCATCGCTCTTTGCCGACTTCAACGGCATCTCCTTCGAGGATATGGTGGACTTCTACCGCCACGAGCAGAACTGGTCCAACCGGATGATCCTAGGCGACTCGCTGCTGGTGATGACCTCCCTGGCCGAGAAAGAGGGGCTCAAGGGCAAGGTACAGATGATCTACATTGACCCGCCCTACGGCATCAAGTTCGGCTCCAATTGGCAGGTATCCACCCGCAAGCGCGATGTGAAGGACGGCAGCGCGGTCGATGCCACCCGGCAGCCCGAGCAGATCAAGGCATTTCGCGATACTTGGCAACTCGGTATTCACTCGTACCTTGCCTATCTGCGGGACCGGCTGGTGGTAGCGAGAGAACTGCTGACGGAAACCGGCAGTGTGTTCGTGCAGATCAGCGATGAGAATGTCCACCGTGTGCGGTGCCTTCTCGACGAGGTCTTTGGCGACGAGAATTTCGTGTCACTCATACCCTTCCGCAAGACAAGCAATCTGACGGCACTCTATCTGCCAACGGCAACCGATTTCATCTTGTGGTATGGCAAAGACATATCACAGTTGAAGTATCGCCAACTCCATATCGCAAAGACATTCGACTCGGTATCGAGCGATACGTTCGGATGCGCGGAGCTCCCGGACGGCAGTTGGCGAAGGCTTAATCAGCAAGAAAAGCAAGCTCCACAGGCATTGCCTTCTGACTGGCAGCTATTTGGCCTAAGTGATCTGACTTCTTCTCACTACTATGATAGTCCAGCATTCGATTTCCAGGGTCGCCGTTTTACACCGAAAGGCCGGTACTGGTCCACGTCTTCTAGTGGCCTACAGAAACTGGCGGCTGCTGGCCGACTCGCTGCTGTCGGAGACACATTACGCTACAAGCGGATGCTGTTTGATTTCCCCGTTATGCTTCTGAACAGCCAGTGGGATGATACCGGAACTGGATCCCAAACCGATGACCGCGTATACGTAGTCCAGACAGCGAACAAAGTGATCGAACGCTGCATGCTGATGTCGACAGACCCCGGCGATCTCGTCCTAGACCCTACCTGTGGTGGAGGTACAACCGCGTATGTCTCCGAAAACTGGGCCCGACGTTGGATCACAATTGACACCAGCCGGGTATCCCTTGCCCTTGCCCGCACACGCCTGATGGCGGCGAAGTATCCTTACTACACGCTCTCGGACTCCGCCGAAGGCGTAGTCAAGGAAGCCGAGATCACCGGCAAGATTCCACCGGCCTACAAGACGCTGGACGATATCAAGAAGGGTTTCGTCTACAAACGCGTGCCACATGTCACCCTCAAGGCCATCGCCAACAACGAGGAAATAGATACGATTCACACCAAATGGCAGGAGAAGCTGGAGCCGGTTCGAGAGAAACTGAACAAGCTGCTGGGGAAGACCTGGGAGGAGTGGGAGATACCGCGTGATCTTCCCCCCTCACCCCAACCCTCTCCCGCCAGGGGAGAGGGGGCAGGCGGTTCTTGTGTCGCAGAGGGAGACGAGAAACCGCGACGACCCCTCCCCAACCCTCCCCCACAGGGAGAGGGGGCAGGTGGTCCCTCTGCCGGAGAGGCGGCGCGTTTGCTCGAAAAGTGGTGGAAGCTGAGGCGCGAGCGGCAGAAGGAGATCGACGCTTCCATCGCGCGCAATGCCGACACGGAACTCCTCTACGACCAGCCTTACGAGGACAACAAGCGAATCCGCGTCACCGGACCGTTCACGGTGGAGAGCCTGTCGCCACACCGCCGGTTCAGCGTGGATGAGAAGATCAAGCTGAAGGAAGAGGGCATAGCGGGCGTCAAGATGACCGTGATGGGCGGCGGGCAGTTTGCTTTGACTATCATCGACAACCTCCGTAAAGCCGGGGTCCAGAACACCATCAAGAATGAACGGCTCAAGTTCGACCGGCTGGAGACATTTGCAGGCGAGTGGCTGCACGCCGCCGGCGAATACACCGAAGGCGATCCTTCGACAGGCTCAGGATGCACCAAGCGTGTTGCGGTGTGCATAGGACCGGAATTCGGAACCGTCGGCCCGGAACTCATCAGGGAAGCAGCGAAGGAGGCTGTAAAGGGCATCGGGTTCGACACGCTTATCATTTGCGGCTTCGCGTTCGAGCCTACCGTGACGGACGAGGCCAAGCAATACGGCAACCTGAATGTGCTCATTGCCCGCATGAACGCCGACCTTATGATGGGCGAGGACCTGCTCAAGAAGACCGGCGCGGGCAACCTGTTCATGGTCTTCGGCGAGCCGGATATCGAGATAAGACGGGTGGCTGCGGACTCAGATGCCGGAAGACCCCTCCCCAGCCCTCCCCGAAACGGGGAGGGGGATAAGGTCGTAGTGAAAATCAACGGACTGGATGTCTATGATCCCACGACCGGCGAAATCCGCTCGAACACCACCGATGACATCGCCTGCTGGTTCATCGACACGGACTACAACGAGGAGAGCTTCTTCGTCCGCCACGCCTACTTCACCGGCGCTGACGAGCCGTACGACAAGCTCAAACGCGCCCTCAAGGCTGAGATAGACGAAGTGGCCTGGGCGTCCCTGTACTCCACCGTCAGCCGCGCATTCGACCCACCGTCCACCGGCAAGATCGCCGTGAAGGTCATCAACCATTACGGGGACGAGGTGTTGAAGGTCTACGACGTCTGAAGTTGAACACGGGGGTTTGGGACTCCCTCACCAGCCTTTCGGGGCCGGATCCACAATCCGGCCCAAGCCGATGCCTCTCTCCCCTTTCGTGCTTTCGTGATAAGGTTTCCCAGCGTTGTTGTAGAGCTTGTGATACTATATACTTGTCTCGACTCTGCAATCCCAGGAGGCCCTCGAACTGAAACGCAGAGACTTCATCACGGGCGCGTTGAGCGCCGGCGCGGCGCTGGCTCTTTCCGGGGTTTCCGGCTGCGGCAGACGCTCGTCCGGCAAACTCAGGCTGACCTACAACACCCATTGGACCGACCTGGACGCCCACGCGCCCGTCACCACGTGGCTGTGCAGCCAGTTCCGATTGAAATACCCTCAGGTGGATTTCCAGGCAACCGAGGTCGCCGGCGGCGCTCAGGACAACGGTCGGAAGCTGATGGCTGAGCTGGCGGCGGGCGCGGGGCCGGATATTCTCCACGACACTACCTACGATCACGTTCGGGCTGCCTACTGCCTCGACCTCACGGATTTCGTCAACGAGAGGCGCGACCGGTTCTACCCGGCCGCCCTCGCCGCCTGCACTTACGATGGCCGCACGTATCAACTCCCGACGGAATACTCGTACGTTCCCTGCATCTGGAACACGCGCGTCCTTGAGAAAGTGGGTAAAGGCATCCCGAAGACTTTCGAGGAATACCTGGAGCTTGGGGAAGCCTTCAAGAGGAAGGGAATCTCCCTGACGAGCCTCAGCATAGCAGGCCACGCGGTCTTCTTCTCGATACTCTTCGGCCATCCTGACGCCGTGGAGGCAATCGCTCGCGAGGAGTGGGAATCGGAGCCGTTCCGGCGCGCTGTTTCGGCGGTGAAGCAAATCGTTGACGGCGGCTTCGTGCCGGATAACGACATCGAGTTGCAGTTCGGCGGCGCCGCGTCGCTGTTCCAGAGAGACCAACTGGGCCACTACGCGAACGGCGCGTGGACGCTGATCAACGAGATCACCGCCCCGGCGGTCGATCCGCGGCTTCGCAACCACGTGGAGTTCACCCCCTTTCCCGCGTACGGTGGGGTGAGGCCGATTCGCGCCTGGGTCGCCACCAAGACCGCGTTGAACAGCAGCCTCAAAGACGATAAGGAGAAGCTGAAGTACGCGCTGAAGTTCCTCGAACTGATGGTCAGCGACGAGGCCGCGCGGAGGTTCGTCTCCGACGCGCATTCGCCGGAGGGGATAAAGGTGGACGTCACCGAGCAAATGGCGGGTCCGCTGCTCTACAAGTTCATCAAGTCGAGGGACCTGGCGACCAGCGTGTTCACCCTGCCCAACAAGCCCGGCTTCTTCAACGAACAGGTGTCCGTCCGCGCGCTGCCGGATATGTTCGCCAGCCTGAACGAGGGCGCGAGCGCCGATCGGGCGCTGAAGTTCTTCGCGGAGGTCTTGAGGTCGTGAGCAGCGGCAAGAACGGCATCGGGGCGAGGCGGCGGCATCGAGCGCGGGTGAGATGGGCGCTGCTGTTTCTGTCGCCGGGGCTGGCGCTTTACTCCGCCCTGATCCTGTATCCGACCGCGCAGTCTGTTTTCTATTCGCTGCAGGACCGGACGGGCCGCGTAGGGCATTTCAACGGCCTGGCCAATTTTGCCGAGGTACTCCACGATAAACTGGTCTGGATCGGACTGGCGAACAATCTGCGCGTGCTGCTGCTGATACTGGTTTTCCAACTACCGATTGCCCTGACTCTGGCTTTTGTGTTGAGCAGAACTCGGCGTGTCGCCGGGTTCTTCCGCCTGGTGTACTTCGTGCCCGGCCTGGTCGGAGCGGCGACCATGGCGTTGATGTGGACCTTCATCTATCATCAGAACGGGCTGCTGAACGCGATACTCGGCCTCGTTCACGTGGAGGGGCTCAAGTGGCTGAGCGGTGACGGCGTTGTGCAGTGGGCCGTGGCCGTGCCGGGCGTCTACGCGGGGGTGGGGTTCTTCGTCATCATATTCATGGCGGCCATATCGGAGATTCCGGAGTCGCTGTTCGAAGCCGCGGCCATCGATGGCGCAAACTGGCGGCAGCAGCTCGTCCATATTACCCTTCCGAGCGTGCGCGGAGTGTACCTCATGGCGGTCGTGCTTGGTGTGACGGATGCGTTATCGGCGTTTGTCTTTCCGTTCATACTTACAAATGGGGGGCCGCTGCACAGGACAGAAACGCTCACTTCCTACGCAGTTTGGCAAGCTTTTGAGAAGTATAGAATCGGTTATGGAAGCGCTATTGCTGTTTTTCACTTCTTTATCGCAGTGTTTTTGACGCTTTTTGTGCGATATTTGGCGCGGTCTGAGCGCCATGAGAGCAAAGCGCTATGAAAATCAGAGTGATTTGGCGCGCCTGGCGAGTCGTTCGCTTGATTCCCGGTTGGATCGTGATCTACGGAACCCTCATTGCGTGGGCGGTAGTGGCCGGATATCCGCTGGTTTTCATGCTGTTCACGTCGCTGAAGAAAGACGCGGAGTTATACGCATCCCCCTTCTCCCTGCCGCTTCACGCGAGCTGGGAGAACTACGCGGTCGTCTGGAAGTACCTCCAGCCGTGCGTGAAAAACAGCCTGCTCGTTACTTTCATCTCGCTCGTCCTCGCGCTGACGCTGTCCATGTTCTGCGCGTTTGCCTTTTCCCGGCTGAACTTCGGATCGCTGAAAACCTTCTTCTGGACCTATGTTATGTTCGGTTTCCTCGTGCCCGACTCGGTCCGCTTCTTCCCGCTCGTTGTGTTCCTGACAAGGATTCACCTCCACGACAGCATCTGGGCGCTGGTATTGATATACGCCGCGGGCGGCATACCCTGGAACACCTTCTTCCTGAGGGCGTTCATGGAGAGGATACCGAGCGAGTATGAAGACGCCGCCGTGGTGGACGGCGCGAGCGTCTGGCAGGTGTTCCGTCACGTCATCGTCCCGCTGTCGAAGGCCCCGCTGATCACGCTGGCGACGTTCCACACTCTGGCGGTCTGGAACGAGTTCATGATGGCGTTTTTCCTCACAAGCTCCGAACATGCGAGGACGCTGCCGGTCGGAGTGCGAATGCTCCAGGGCGCGCTGGCGACAAATCAGACCGGCATCGCAGCCGGGCTGGTGATCGTTATGATCCCGATGGCATTGTTCTTCGTGCTCCTCCAGCGGCAAATCGTGAAGGGGCTGACGGCGGGAGCGCTTGTTGGTTGATGGTTGTTAGTTGTTGGTTCCGTCGGATCGGTCGGATGGGTCCGATCAGTCCGATTGGTTTTATTGCCAAGCCATTGCCGAATTGCCGAGGTAAGCGCTATTCTGTAGGCAGCAACCTTCAGGAAAGGAACTGCATAAGGATGAGGCTCTCCCTCCCGCTAAGCGCGGCGCTGATGGTGGCAATTGCAGCGTCGGGCGCTATTGGCGCAGCTCCACAGTGGACTTCGCCCGACCGCCACAGGATTCTCCTCACAGTTGACTCTCGCGGGGTCAATCGGTCTAATTCCCCGGCGACTGTCAACCTGAATTTCCCACAAGCTCTGCGAAACACGGGCGCCAAAGGCTCGTTCGATGAGAGCACGGTCGAGGTCGTGGGCTACGACATGTCAGGCAAACCGAGGATATTCGACGCATCCCGCAAAGGCTACGAGAAGTACCTCCTGCCGTTCTACATCGAGAAGTATTATGGCGTGGATTATGTGACGGTTCACTTCGTCGTGCCGAACGCAGCGACCACGAAATACGGCGTGTACTTCGATACGAAAGAGTCGAAGCCGGGCAAGCCGCAACGGTACACCGGGCTCGTCGGCGACGGCGATTATTTCAGGATCGGTTACACGAGACGAGAGATCGGCGCGAGCCACATGGACAGCTTCTGCGACATCGACGGCGACGGCGATCTGGACCTGTTCGAGATAACGACGGAGCCTTTCATCTACTGCTATGAAAACGTGGGCGGCAATCGCTTTGTCGAACGAGGGAAGATGACCTCCGGCGGGAGCCTTTTCATGCTGCCGCACAGCCCCGCTCACCGGAGCTGGGCCGTCATCACTTTCCACGATTGGGACGGCGACGGCGATCAGGACCTGTTCTCCGGTTTCGGCGATGGGCCGGATGGTAAGGAGATCGCGTACTTCGAGAACGTGACGGCGAAGGGCGGGCAGATCACCTTTGCGAAGCGCAGCCCCCCGCGGACGCAAACCGGCAAGTCGATGGGCGGCGGCTGGTTCCCCGCCGTGACGATAGTCGACTGGGACAACGACGGCAAGAAGGATGTCATAATCGGCAGGGACCGCCAGATCGAGATGTTCAGAAACGTGAGCGCGGACAAGAAGGACATGCGATTTGCCGATTCCGAGCATATCAAGGCCGACGGCAAGGACATTGAGCTGAGGGCCGCGCGAGCTGAATGCGCTGACATCGACGCCGACGGCGACCTCGATCTGATCTCATCGACGCAGGGCGAGGCGGTTTTTCTCTACGAAAACATCGGGACTCGAAGCAGCCCCGTGTTCAAGGCCGGTGTCAGCCTGCCGAACCGCGTCGGCGGCCACGGCGGGATCAAAGTCGCCGATTTCGACGGAGACGGTCTTCTCGATTACGTCACGGGCAGCGTGTGGGAGCGGAAGGCCGAGCCGGAAGACCGCCGGTTCTACGCGCGCTTGTACAAGAACGTCGGCAGCAAGACGAAGCCGGAGTTCGAGGAGCGCGACGCCTACCACGGCGCGCCCTACACCGAGCAGTTCCAAATGTGCGAGGCGGGCCGGCAGAATACCGTGCGAGCGGTGGATTGGGACAATGACGGCGCGAAAGACCTGATCGCCGGGACCGAGAGTCAGATCATCTATTACTTCCGAAATACCGGCAATAACCTCTATCCGTCGTTTGTCGATGGCGAGAGGCTGCTCGAACCAGGGGGTGGCGCGCCGCGGACCTGCGTGTGCGACTGGAACAACGACGGCAAGAAAGACCTGCTGGTCACGCACTTCGATGGAAAGGTCGAAATATATCTGAACCAGGGCACGGACGCCGCCCCGGTTCTGGGGCCGGCTAAGCAGATTTATGCCAACGGCAAGCCCATAGACGGGACTACCTGGTGCAGCGCGCTCGTCTGCGATTGGGACAACGACGGCAGGAAAGACATTATCTTCGGTATGGCCGGAGGACTCAACCCCAGCGGGGAGCACGATTGGCCGCACTGGACCGGCAATATCGAGACGGAGCGAGGATTCCTTTTCTACAGGAACGTCGGGACCGACGCCGAGCCGGAGCTGGCGTACCCGAGCTGGGTCCAGACCGGGGTTGCGGGAAACTCCAGACCGATCCAGTATACAAGGCCGAACGTCGGCTCATACGTGGACTGGGACGGCGATGGGAAGAAAGACTTCATTGCCTGCGAGTTCGAGAACGCGATCCATCTGTACAGGAATACGGGTCCGGGCAGTGCGAATGCGGCGCCGGAGTTCTCCTGGCCGGTCGATGGCAAGCCTCTGCTGATCGCATGGACGCTGCAGACGATCTCGGGGGTCGATGCGCTCGACTTCAACGGCGACGGCGATATCGACATCCTGACCGGCCAGGGCCACGGCGGCAGCGGGCTTAGGTTTTATGAGCGAGATTATATAGAGGACCTGGCGAACGATACGTTCCCGGTCGTGACGGTCGAGCGATTTGAGCGGAAGTAGGCATTCACGGAAGAACGCAGATGAACGCCGGTGGGAACTGGCTCAGAGAAGAACACAGATGAACACGGATATGCACGGATAACCACGGATGGGGATTAAGTGGTTCGTGGTTCGTGATGGTGTCGTTTGCTGGAGGTAAGTGGGGTGTTTAATGTGCTGAAGTGTTTTTGTGCGGCAATGGGTTTGCTCGTCTGTTCTTTGTTGCCGGTTGAGGCGGGTCCTTCTTCGAAACCGGAGTGGGTTTCGCCGGACCGCCACCGGATAGTCCTGACAGTGGACTGCCGCGGAATGAAGCGGACCAACTCGCCCGCGTCGGTCAATCTCGATTTCAGGCAGACTTTGACCAGTCTCAAGGCCAAAGGAGCCTTCGACCAGCATACCATTGAGGTCGTCGGATACGACGCGTCCGGGAAGCCGGTAGTATTCGACGCGGCGCGGGCGGGTTACGAGAAGTATCTGCTTCCGTGCCGGATCGATAGGTACTTCGGCGTGGACTACGTCACGCTGAACTTTGTCGTCCACACCGAGAACTGCGCGACTTACGCAGTCTATTTCGACACGAAGGAATCGCGCCTTGGTAAGCCCCGGCGGTACCAGGGACTGGTCGGCGACGGCGACTACTTTAGAGAAGCATACGGGCGCCGGGAGATTGGGCCCAGCCAGAAAGACGACTTCTGTGATTTCGACGGCGACGGCGATCTGGATCTGATCAAGTGCACCAACGAGCCGTTCATGTATTACTACGAGAACGCGGGTGGCAACCGCTTCGTCGAGCGGGGCAGGATGACGTCGGGCGGGAGCTTGTTCGTCTTCCCAATGAACGACAACCATCGATCTTGGCCGATTGTCGAATTCGACGATTGGGACGGCGACGGAGACCAGGACCTCTTCGCCACGTTCAACGACGGACCGGAACACGAACAGCTCGTGCGGTTCGAGAACACGACCTCCAGGGGCGGGCCACTAACGTTCACTAATCGCGGGCGGCTGCTCACGGAGTCCGGACAGGGGTTGGGTGACGGCTGGTTTGGGACAGTGAACATCGTAGATTGGGATGGCGACGGCAAGAAAGACCTGCTGGTCGCGCGGAAGAAGGCAGTCGAGTTCCACAAGAACATCGGCTCGGACAGGAAGGTCGCCAATATGAAGCTGGCCGACGCCCAGATGCTTGAAGCTGAGGGCCAGAAGCTCGAGCTGTGGTCGCCGCGCCTGGACTGCGCGGATATCGACGGCGACGGCGATCTCGATCTGTTCGCGGCGACGTTTGACGGGCGCTTGTTCCTCTACAGGAACACCGGCACGAAGACCCAGCCGAAACTGGCGAAGGCTTTGGAATTGGGCGCGGGCGTGGGAGGGCACCTGGGCGTGAAGGTCGCCGATTTCGATCGCGATGGACTGCTGGACTACGCCGTCAGCAATCTCTGGGAGCAGCCTCCCGGCGCGGGCCAGCCGAGGCTGTATGCGCGGACGTTCAAGAACATCGGCACGAAGACTGAGCCGAAGTTCGAGGCGAGAATTGCCGAAACCGGGTCGCTTTTCACGGAGCAGTTCCAGATATGCGATGCCGCGCGCCAAAGCGGCGCGCGCGCGGTCGATTGGAACGCCGACGGCAAGACGGACCTCGTGGCATCGACGGACGCGGGTGTTGTCTATTACTTCCGCAATGAGACCGACGCGCGGTCTCCGGTGTTCGCGGCGAGCCGGCAGATTCTGCGCGACGTGAGCCCCTTTGCAAAGCTCGACACGTGCGATTGGAACAACGACGGACGCGAGGATTTGCTCATTGCGAACGGCCAGGGGGCGATTACGCTGTTCGTTAATGAGGGGATTGACGAGAAAGCCGCCGGGGCGCCGAAGCTGGGGAAGGGCATGCGACTGACGCTCAATGGTAAGCCCATCGGCGGAACGGGGCGGAACAGCGTGCTCGTCTGCGATTGGGACAACGACGGTCGCAAGGACCTGATCTACGGCATGGGAGGCGAGGCTATTTATGGGCCGACGACCGACTGGCCGCCGCTGACGGACAACCCCGCAAGAGACAAAGGCTTCCTGTTCTATCGCAATGTCGGAACGGACGCCGATCCTGTCCTGGCTTACCCGAAGTGGATACTGTTCGGATTTGTGGGAAACCAGAAGCCGGTTGATTATGTCAGGCCGAACCTGGGCTCATACGTCGACTGGGACGGTGATGGGAAGAAGGACTTCGTCTACTGCGAGTTCGAGAACTCGATCCGCGTGAATCCCAACACGGGGCCGGGCGGGAAAAACATCGAGCCTGAGTTCGCGTGGCCCGAGGAAGGGATCAAGCTCGTCGAGCCCTGGACCGTGCAGATGATCTCAAGCGTGGACGCGCTCGATTGGAACGGGGACGGCGACCTGGACATCATCACCGGCCAGGGCCACGGCGGGACCGGACTGCGGTTTTACGAGAGGGATTATATCGAGGATACGGTCAATCAGACGTTTCCGGTAGTGACGGTGGAGAAGTTCGAGCGGAAGTGAAGATGAGTGGTTCGTGGTTCGTGGTTCGTGGTTAGTGAGGTATGAGTGATGAGGCATGAGTGGACATCTCCGAACGGTTACCGCATATTGATGACGGTGGACTGCCGGGGGAGGACGAGGTCCGATTCGCCGGCGGCGGTCAATATCGACTTTGTTGATGCGCTTCGATCGATGGGCGAGAACGGCGCCTTCGACGAGCATACGGTGGAGGTCGTCGCGTACAACGCCTCGGGCAAGCCGGAGGTATTCGACGAGGCCAGAGAGGGCTACGAGAAGTATCTCCTGCCACACCGGATCGACCCATATTACGGCGTCGATTACGTGACCCTCAACTTCGTCCTGCCGGATGAGAACGTCGCAGGGTATGCGGTGTACTTCGATACGGTTGAATCGGGACTCGGCAAGCCGCGTCGCTACCCGGGTTTGGTGGGTGACGGCGACTATTTTCGGGTCGAGTACTCCCGCCGGGAGATCGGCGCGAGCCACATGGATTGCTTCCGCGACTTCGACGGCGACGGGGCCCCGGACCTCTTCAAGGTGACTACCGAGCCGTTCATCTACTGCTACGAGAACGTCGGCGGGAACAGGTTCGTCTATCGGGGCAAGTTGACCTCGGGCGGGAGCGTTTTCACCCTCCCGATGGGCGAGGGCACGCATCGAAGCTGGGCGACCATCACCTTCGACGACTGGAACGGCAACGGGAATCCCGACCTGTTCGTAAGCTGCTGCGACAGCCCCGATTTCGGGCACGTGGTCGTCTTCGAAAATGTAACCCAGCCGGGCGGGCAGTTGACGTTCGCGAATCGGGGCCGGCTGCTCACGGAGTCCGGCAAGCCGCTGGGCAACAACTGGTTTGCCGCGGTCACCGCTGTGGACTGGGACGGCGACGGGAAGAAGGACATTCTGATCGGGCGAAGGGGGGGAGTCGACTTCTACCGGAACCTTGGCGGCGACGACGTCGCGAATATCCGGCTGGCGGACCCCGTTGCGCTCGATCTGCCGAGCGAGATTGAGAAGTTCAGCGAGACCAGGGTCGATTGCGTGGATTTCGACGGCGACGGCGATTTGGACCTGTTTATGACCGCTCAAGGCCCGCCGCTGTATTACATCGAAAACGTCGGCACGCGGACGAATCCCGTCTTCAAGACCGCCGTCGAGCTGCCGTCTTCGCGTGGCGGTCACTGCGGCGTCAAGGTGGCGGATTTCGACGGTGACGGCATGCTGGAATACGTGACCGGCTGCGTCTGGGAGACCCAATGCGGGCCGGGGGAGCGAAGGCTTTACGCGCGGATGTATAAGAACGTGGGGACGCCGACCGAGCCGAAGTTCGAGGAGCGAAACGCGGACAACGGCGCGCCGTACACCGAGGAGTTTCAGATTTGCGAGGGGGCGCGGCAGAATACGGTCCACGCGGTCGATTGGAACAACGACGGCAAGACCGACCTGCTGGTCAGCAACTCCGGCGGGAGCGTCTTTTGGTTCCGCAACACGTCGAGCAACAAGTGGCCTATCTTCGCCGACGGCGTGCGCATCCTGAGCGATGTGGGGGCTGACGCCAGATCGTTCGTCGTTGACTGGAACAACGACGGGAAGAAGGATCTGGTCATCACCAACAGGACGGGCGAGGTCGTGCTCTATCTGAACGAAGGGACCGACGAAAGCCCCAGGTTCGGTGAGGGGAAGCAGTTGGAGGCCAACGGCAAGCCGATCAGCGGGACGCACTGGTGCAGCGCGCTCGTCTGCGATTGGGACAACGACGGGCGCAAGGACCTGATCATGGGAATGGGCGGCGAGGGGAAGCCGAGTCTGTACCACGACTGGCCGCACCTCAACCCCGGCAACCCGGCTCAGGATTGCGGACTCTTGTTCTTCAAGAACATCGGGACGGACGAGGAGCCGGTATTGGCTTATCCGAAGTGGATCGGCGTCGGCCCCGGCGGGACCCAAATGCTCGATTACATGCGTCCCAACGTCGGCTCGTACGTGGATTGGGACGGCGACGGCAAGAAGGACCTGATCGCCTGCGAGTTCGAGCACGTCGTAAGGCTCTACCGCAACACCGGCTCAGGCGGCCCAAATCAAGAGCCGCAATTCGCCCACGGCGGCGTGGAGATCATCCGACCGTGGACCGTAATGACCATCTCCGGCGCCGACGCGGTTGACTGGAACGGGGACGGGAAGGTGGACATTGTGACCGGGCAAGGGCACGGGGGAAGCGGGCTGAGGTTTTACGCTCGGGATTATATTGAGGATTGGGCGCATCGGACGGGGGCGGTGGTTGCCGTAGGGCGTTATGAGAAGAGGTGATGTTTCGGGATTTCCGGGTTGGGATGAAAGGTCTTCCCTCTTGAGCGGATAGGTTTAACGCTCTACCCTCGAATCGCGAATCACCGGGTGTGCGGCTTCTGCGAGACTTGATTGTGGCGGCCGTGCCTTGATCTCGTTCCCGCAAGGTAGGAACCATCTGCGTCGCCGACGTAGATGGTTGGAACGGGGCCATCCATGCTCCCAAGCACAAGCTGCATCGATCAATCTCGTCGTATCCACCGGTTTTGTGGTCTCATCCTCGGACAAACTAGTGTCGCAAAGATGGGATGCACATGAGTACGCGAAAGGAATCCACAGAGCGCGGGTATAAGTAGTTGGCGAGGTTGCGCCGATACCATGGGTACAGGTGGACGAATTCTGGATTTGAGAGGTCTGCGTTGACGAGTATCAGGGTCAACATTAAGCCGGAATTGCTGACATGGGCTAGGTCTTCTTCGGGCTGGGAATTGGAGGCGATAGCCAAATCGATTGGTGTAGCCCCCCACAAGATTGACGAATGGGAACGGGGCGACCAAGGCCCTACCATGCGCCAGCTGGAATTATTCGCCAATAAAGTTAAACGTCCACTCGCCGCGTTCTTCATGCCAGAGCCGCCTGCGGACCCGCCTTTGCCTTGCGATTTTCGTACTCTGCCGGAAACGGAACGTGGCAGGTTTGGGCCTGAAACGCTACTTGCCTTCAGGGAAGCCCGCTCGTTGCATCAGATGCATTTGGAACTCTTGGATCTGACATGGCCAGAACAACCGCGGAGTCTGCCTGAAGTGTCGCTCGGCGACGACCCCGAGCGGGTAGCGAATGCGTTCCGCGAGCAGATGGGTGTCAGTGCAGATCACCAAACGGAATGGCCGGACGAGTATGCAGCGCTCTCGGCTTGGCGCGAGGCGTTGTACGCTCTGGGTGTGTTGACCCTGCAATTCCCGTTGCCCTTGTCAGATGCGCGTGGATTCAGCATGTACGACAGTCGCTTCTCAGTCATTGGCGTTAGCACCAGAGACGCGGTTCCTGCACGGATATTCTCCATATTCCACGAACTGTGTCACTTGTGTCTCCGCCAGCCCGGCGTATCAGCAGTCCCCACAGACTTCAGGGTTCGCCACGCAGATAGTAGATCAGACATAGAGCAGTTCTGCAATCGATTTGCCAGTGGCGTTCTGTTGCCTCTCGATGATCCCACTGTGCAGAACCATCTTGTGAAAGCTGCTCAGGGCGGAAAAGACGAGGACGCCGACATAAGGTGGGCCGCGAAGAGATTGAAGGTTAGCAAGTATGTTCTGTTGCGTCGGCTTGTTGCTGCGGGATACAGGGCTGAATCCGACTATCGACGTTGGGCAGCCATCTGGAATATCCAAGCAGCAGCATACGTCCCGCCGGTACACAAGACAGGGGGGCCGGGCCCGGTTACCATATCAATGAGCCGCCGTGGCAGAGATTTCTCGCAGCTCGTATTTGCTGCCCTGGATATGGGTCGCATCTCTCTTAGACAAGCGAGTCGATATCTGTCGCTGGATCCTGGGAAGTTCGGACAGGCCCGCTCCAGACTCTTCTCGGGGACAGCTAGTGAGTAATATATACGTGTTGGATGCCAGTGTGATAATCGATCTGTTCGAAGGGTACCCCCCGTTCGATTTTCGTGAGGCTGTACTCTGATCTGGCATCGCTGGTGCGCGAAGGTCGGATCATCACTATGCGGCAGATTACTGACGAATGTACGAACGAGCAGCAGCAGGAGTGGATCGAGAACAATGGCGAGATGGTCCGTTCTTTCGATCTCGAGATTGCAGCCTGCTTGAGACAGCTTTTGATTGACGTGCCAAACTGATTGATCCTCAGGACACAAAGAATGCCGGAGATCCCTTTGTTGTTGCCTTGGCAATGGCGGAGAATGCTCGGCTTCATGACGGGGCCTACTCCGGCGACGCCTGTGCCTTGACCCATGAAAAGCCGCGGGGACCAAACGCGCGAATTCTCCAGATTCCGAACGCTTGTCAATACTACAACATCCGGTATTTGAGCCTCTTCGATCTCATTCATTCAGAGGGCTGGACCTATTGATCATTGGCACCGTTTTGCGCAAGCTGCTAACCACTGTCCTCATCCCTCCTCCAACGCCTGGTATATCACTCCCCCCTCACACTCCCTCGGGACCGAAAACCCAGTCAAATGGCAAATTGTCGACAGGATGTGGCGAGACTGCTACCGGCCTTGACTGACGATCTCTTGAGGAGTAACCGGCGTTATGCCGTCGTAGCGGGCGAAATCGGTGGGATTGAGGGTGAGAAGGTGCGTGACGCCGTGAGCGATCATGAGCGCGGCAATTCGAGCGTCATGAGCCTGCTTGCCGATTACCGAATGCCTGTAGGCTACAGCTTGCCAGCGGTCCGCCATGTCGACCGGTTCCGGGAGGCACGTGAACATGTCTCGGAGATCCGCCACTTGTGCCCGGACCGCTCCAGGCGGCAAGCCCCAGGCCGTTGACATCCGGCGGGCGAGTGGCGACGGTCCAGAACTCAATGAGCGCCTGAGCGCAAATACAAGGGTCGTGCCCCGCCCCCAGCAAACTGTCCACGGTTTTCGTGCACGTGGCATGGTCTGAACTGTCGGCGTGAGACCATCTCAGAAGTACATTCGTGTCAACGAGGTATCTCATAAGCCCCGAGGCGGCTCGTACATGTTCTCGCGCCGCAGCGCTTCCAACGGAATGTTGGCGCCCTTCACCGCACGGGACGCAAAACGTTTCATAGCCGCTCTGCGCCGCTTGATCTCAGCGGGCGTAAGCTTGGCCTCAGGAACACGCAACTCGGCTTCCATCGGTTGGTTGATCGGAAGGTCTACCGGTTCGTCGGGCACGATGGTCTTTCCGTCGTAATGCACTCGAATGACAAGGGACACGCCATCCACCTCCACCAGCATTATACCATTTCGGGCCGCCTAACTACGAACTCCCCTCCAACGCCTGATAAATACTCCTCCCTCGCACTCTCTTGGCGACGGAAACCCCGTCAGGTGGCAGATTGTCGGCACGATGTCGGTCACGCGGGTCGAAGACAAAGGAACGCCGCCAGCGTAGAGAGTATACTAACAGTAAACGTAGGGAAACAGCGGGGTATACTGCTATTGAAAGTGCGGGTGTATCTGGACACATCTGTCGTCTGTCTCGGAGGAAATGCGCGAGTTGGCCGGTGTTTACGTGGCGAACGGCCTGTTCGGCCCAGCGATGTATAACGACGCGCTGTATGTCGCCATAGCCATATCGGCCCGACAGGATATCCTGGTCTCATGGAACTTCCGGCATCTCGTCAACAGACGGAAGCGCGCTCAAGTAGACCAGTTGAATGTATCGCTTGGGTTGCGGACTATCGAGATTCTCGCCCCATCGGAACTGTGAGGTGTTCCTTTACGGATTACTTCGATTACGAAAGTGTCGCCCGCGAGGCAGGCATATCGCCGCAAGACCTTGCGGCGATATGCGAGAATATGCGTCTCGAATTCCCAACAGACGACATGATGTGGGAACTCCACGTGCTGCGCGCGTGCATGGCGATAAGAGACGGTCACCTGACTGTCCAGCAGGCGAAGCGCAAGGCCGCCTGAGCCGCTCACTCACTTTCGTGTCAGTTCAGGAATCGCTGATCCCCGTCTTACGGCGCCTCCTCCAACGCCTGGTATATCACCCCGCCCTCACACTCCTTCGGCACGGGGAAGCCGGTCAGGTGGCAGATTGTTGGGACTATGTCCGTCAGGGCGGTTGGGCGGGCGACTGTGTGGTTTTTCCTGATGCCTGGGCCGGCCATTATCAGCAGCGACGTTTGTGAGCCTCTGCCGAACTTGGCGGTGGGAAGCTCCTGGCCGTGAGCATGCTCGAACTCCGGCTCCAGCGCATAGACGATGTCGCCGATGCGGTCGCCGTAAAGGCCGAGCAGGGCGGCGTGTTCGTTCCGTATCGCGAGCGTGATCGGCTTCTTGCCTGTGGCTGGGTCGGTGTAGTCGTAGAACAGGTTGATCACCTGCGTGCGCACCTTCTCGTATTCCTCGCCGGGTTCGACAATCCCGTCCGGGTCGCGTCCCTTGAGGTTGACGTAGACGTAGCCGGCGCGCTGGCAGGCGGCCTTTGTTTTGCTCCAGTCGATCTTGCGCGCTCCGGTCGGATCGCCGTCGTCGTAGACCAGCA
The DNA here is from genome assembly GCA_030649165.1 of Armatimonadota bacterium. Taxonomy (GTDB): domain Bacteria; phylum Armatimonadota; class UBA5829; order UBA5829; family JAUSEB01; genus JAUSGG01. Next base: position 43,862 of record JAUSGG010000243.1, on the reverse strand, counting down.
GCCCCGCGTCCTCCAGTATCTTGCCCGACGTGCGGTGTGGGTTGCCGAACGGCGGGATTTGTTGACTGCGAGTGGTGCTGCCGTGGTCGGAAACCAGGACGAACAGCGTGTCCTCGTCCGCAAGCTCCATCACCTGGCCGAGGAGGCGGTCTGTTATCTCGTAAGCCTTGCGCAGCAGTTTGTCGTATTTGTCGTTCCCCGGCCAGTCGATCGACTCCGGCTCGACCCTGTCGATCCACCAGTGGTTAGCGAAATCGATCACGTGGGCGTGCATGAAGATGGCGTCCCACGGGTCTTTCTCCGCGAGGTAATTGATGGCCCGGCCGTACCAATCGTGCATCTCGCTCTCGATCTCCAGGCCGGTTTCGTCTTCCCGGAATATCCACGCTGTGGCTGGGAAGTGCGGGCCGACTTCGCGCAATAGCTCCTGCCCGAGGGTCGCGGGACGGCTCCAGCCCTTGGGGACCATCAGGCTGGTAACGAGCGTCCGCACGAACTTTCCGCCGGGATCGAGGCTCAGAATGCGAATCTTGTACCAGACCTTCTCGTCGCCATCCGTAAGCTCGAACCGGTCCTGAATCCAGTCGCTCCAGACCTTTCGGCTCGTTGATTCGCCCAATAGCTTTCGCCCGTCCTTGTCGGAGAACAGCCTGACCCGGTCATAGTTCTTCCCGCGCGACTTGTCGATCAGCAGGTATCGATTCACCGGAGCTATGAACGCGCGGTCGGGGAAATCGGGGTGGCCGACGTAAGACTTGGGGCCGTCGTCCTTGAACTCCAGCTCCATCTCCAGCGCGTCAGGTCGGAGTTTGATATTACGCCACCCCGCCGCGGGTTTCAACTGCGCCAGCTCGTCGCTCTGGTCCGGCTGATAGAGCCAGCCGTCCACTTCCCGCGTCGGCGCGGCGACCGCCGGGCTGGAGTAGATAACGTACCGCCGCAGCATGGCGCGGTTGCCGACGGTGAGGTCCGATCCGTCCACCTGTATTCCGGGGAACTTCACGGGCGGCCAGGTGGAGGGGAAATTGAAGACGATGCTGCGCTTGCCGGCGCGCCCTGCCGCGGCCCAGAAGTACTCGGCGCGGTTGTCGCGCGAGTCGAAACCGGTGCGGAATTTGTCCAGCGGGTCGCCGGGGTGGTGCTGCCAGAAACAGGTCACGCCGTGGGTCCCGATGCGCGCGCCGGTAGCGATTGTTGTCCAGTTGGGCGGCGTGATGGTCGGGTAGGGGCAGAGGCAGTTCCTCATGAACGAGCCCATCTTCATGAGTTTGCGGTAGTTGGGGAGTCTGCCCTGCTTCATGTAATGCTGCACGAACTCGACGGTCGCGCCGTCGAAGCCGAGCACGATGACTTTCTTTGCTTTCGCCATAGCTGGTCCTCCTGCTTTTCCTACTGACTACTAACTCACCGATGCCGCGGAGTCCTTCAGGCAGGCGTTTATCACGAAAACACGAAAGGGGGAAAGGACGAAAAAGAAATGTCGTGTTTTCGGGGTGCGGGCGCGTGCCTACGTCGGTTGCAGGCGACCGAGATAACTGATTTTCGCGATCGATTGCGCGTGAGGTTCGGAAATATGTTATAATGGCTAGGCAAAAACAGATCGGTGCGGACTGCGGCACGTACAGCGGATCGCCAAGAAGGGGATAGGCACGATGTGCCTGGTAGCGCTTATTTGATCAAAGACAAGCCAAGACTTCTCATCATATCACCATCCTGGTCAACAGGATTCTGGGGCGGAGGCAAGGTATTGTCTCCCCCTCTCAGCCTTCCTCTCCTCGCCGCATTGACTCCTTCCGACGTCGATGTGCGGCTGATCGACGAGAACGTCGAGCGTGTTGACGTAAACACACCCGCCGATTGGGTCGCGATGACCTGCATGACCGCATCCGCCCCGCGGGCTTACGAGCTTGCCGACGGCTTCCGCAAAAGGGGCGTTCCGGTGGTCGTGGGCGGTATACACCCAAGCGTCATGCCGGATGAGGCGAGCGCCCGCACCGACGCCGTCGCTATCGGCGAGGCTGAACCCGTATGGCGGACCATCATCGAGGATCTGGCGGCGGGCAGGCTCAGGCCGCGTTATGATAGCTCCGGCTGGGCGGATCTGACGGGCTTGCCGATTCCCCGCCGGGACCTTCTCCGAGCGGACCGGTACGTCACGTTAAACGTCGTTCAAACCGCTCGCGGGTGCCCGCACGGCTGCAGTTTCTGTTCGGTCACTCCAGTGTTCGGAAGGAAGTACCGCTTCCGACCGATTCCAGAGGTCGTGGACGAGGTCCGTTCGCTCAGTGGGTGGATCGGGTTCGTGGATGACAACATCTGCGGACATCCCGGAAGAGGCAAGGAGTTGTTCGAGGCGCTCATACCGCTGAAGATCAAGTGGGTGGGCCAGGGGGACCTGTCGCTCGCACGGGACCCGGAACTGCTTGCCCTGGCCGCGCGGAGCGGCTGCCAGGCAATGTTCATGGGACTGGAGTCGGTCTCCCAGGAAAACCTGCGCGCCACAGGGAAATCCGTGAATCTGCGCGGGGACATGGGCGAGGCCATCGGCAAGATCCACAGGGCCGGAATCGAGATAATCGGTTCTTTCGTGCTCGGACTCGACGGCGATGATACCAGTGTGTTTGACCGCACAGTGGACTTCGCGAAGAGGCACAAACTGCTGGCCGCGCAGTTCGCCGTGCTTACTCCTTTTCCCGGCACAGTCATACGCAGGGAACTCGAGGAGGAGGGCCGCATCGGAGACCACGACTGGGCGCGCTACACAATGAGCAATGTCGTGTTTAGACCAAAGCAGATGACCGCCGCCGAGCTGACTATCGGTCAGGGGAGAGCCTACGGCCGTTTTTACTCCATCCCATCCATCCTGCGGCGCAGCCTGACTCTGCGAGGCAGGCTGCTCCCCAAGCTGGTCGTGAACCTGAGCTACCGCGGGGTGCGCCGCGGCTCAGGCGTCTCCAAAGCGATCGGCGCTTTCTGGAAGCGCTGGCGACCAGCCGGCGCACAGCCTCCGCTTCCCGCTCAAGTCGCGACGACCGCGGACAGCTCCAGCAAGTGAACCTGTTCCAGCGTGGACCCATTTTGGAGTGCGGCGGCTCGACGCCGCTCTTGGTCAGCCCTTCAGACTCTCGACTTCGCAATCCGATAGCCCGACTTTCCTAAGGCGGCGTCAAGCCGCCGCACTCCACAGCATCCCCTATTCTCAAAAAACCTGTGCGACCGGCGGAATTCCTGGGTATTAGCATACAGTGGAGGTGGATGGGTTTTGAGAGTTCTCGTAGTCGTGGCGCACCCGGACGATGAAACGATCTGGGCGGGCGGCGCGATATTGAGACACAGGAATTGGGAATGGACCGCGCTCAGTTTGTGCAGGTCGGATGATCCTGACCGCGCGCCGCGGTTTGCGGCGGCGACCAGGGCGTTGGGCGCGGCGGGGATTATCTCAGACCTCGATGACAGCCCGGTACCGTTCGTTCTCTCCGCTGGCCTGGATGAGATCAAGTCCAGGGTTCTCGATCTCCTTCCTTCGCGCGACTACGACTTCATCCTCACGCATGGCGAACGCGGCGAATACACGCGCCACGAGCGTCATGAACAGGTCCACACGGCAGTCAGCGACCTGGTCGCCCGGCGGGAGTTGGCCGGGCGATTGGCTTTTTTCGCCTATGAGGACGGCGGCGGGGCTTACTCCCCGATACCCGCCCCGGACGCGGACCTGCTTCTGCGGCTGACCGACGAGGAGTTCGAGGTCAAGCGAAGGATAGTGTCGGAAATCTACGGTTTCGGGGTGGGAAGTTTCGAGTACTCCGCTTGCGGTGATGTGGAAGCATTCAGGGCGTACAACCGGTCGGGGACTCGGAGTGAGTTGCGACCGCTTGAAGAGTTTGAAAGGAAGAGAGGTAAAGGCTTTGCGTACACTCATTCTCTATGAATATCCGCCGCCCCCCGCCGGGCTGGCTACACAGGGCGACCTCCTGTACAGGGGTCTTCGCGAGATCGGCGAGGACTGCAAGCCGGTCCACCTTACCACCGATCTCCAGAAAGAGTGGATGTACCGTTGGTACAGGCCGGACGTTGCGGTAGGAGTCGGCTGGTGGGGCCAGATACCGTCTCTGGTTCTGCACCCGAGAAAGTTCGGCATAGAGGCGGTTCCCTGGCTTGTCGCGGACGGCTGGGTGGCGAATTACCAGGACGTGTTGAACTCGCTGCCGCTCCTATTGACCACGAGCCGCTGGGTGCTCGACACATACGTACGGGACGGGGTGTCGCCGAAGAACATGGTCTCGTTCCCGATCGGGTGCGACGTGGATTCGTTCCGGCCTCTCCCGCGGAGCAATGAGAAGGTTCGGGCGGTCCGCGAGTCGCTTGGCGTGGCAGACGACGAGAAGCTGATACTGACCATCGGCGGAGACGGCGCCAGCAAGGGCAGCCGTGAAATGATGCGCGCTCTGGCGAAGGTGAACCGGCGGTTCAAGAAGTGGAAATACGTCTGCAAGGTCTGGTTCCAGGAGCGGACGGAGAAGCAGAACCGGCTGGACATGAAGCTCGCGGAGCAGCTCGGGATACGCGACAAAGTCCTGTACGTGGACGGGGTCCTTTCCCGGGAGTTCATGCCTTACGTGTATAACGCGTGCGATATCTACGCGGGACCCAGCAGGCAGGAGGGGTTCGGTATGCCACACGTGGAAGCGCAGGCGTGCGGCAGACCGGTCCTAAGTGTGGACGCGATGGGAATCAAGGAGACGGTAGTGCACGGGGAAACGGGGTTCCTGGCCGATATTGCCCACGTCGTTGCCCTGAAGGAGGGCATTGTTGACCGCAACATGGGCTTTCAGGAGAGGGCGACCATCAAGTTCGACGAACCGAAGGTCATTGCGGTGCGGGCGAACGTGGAACAACTAGCTGAATATGTCGAGCGATTGCTCTGCGACGACGCTCTCGCACGAACAATGGGAACCGCGGCGAGAGAGCATGCGTTCAGGAATTTCGACTATCGGGCGCTGGCGCGGCGCCTGGCGGATTTGATACGGGAGCGAATTCCCATAGTTGAAAGTCAACCCGGACACGGCGGCGGGAACGGAGTGAATGGTAAGAATGGCAAAAACAGAAACGGCGCGCGAACTGCCCAGGGAAGAGCTGCTGGCAGCGGCGTTGGAGCAGGCCAAAAAGGTACTTGACAGGTGCTCGACGCCCAACGGGCTGTTTGCTTCGCCAAAGATGTATAACGCGGTCTACGCCCGTGACGCGCTGATCGCCTCGCTTGGGGGTCTCCCTTCGGGGGAAGATCGCTACGCGCGCCAATGGGTCAAGACTATGGACACGCTTATGGACCGGCAGTCTCCTTCCGGCCAGATACCCAACTGCGTGGACACGTTCGTGACGACCCGGGACCGCAAGGTGTGCTTCGGGGCGGCCGACGCATCGCTGTGGTTCGTCCTGACACTGGCCTACGCGGAGAGGCTTCTCGGTCCATTTGAAGAGTTCCACAAGGCCGCCGAGCGGGCGATGATCTGGCTGTCCTACCAGGATGCGCACGAAGAGGGCCTGATAGAGCAGCAGGAAGCCACCGACTGGATGGATATAACCGCCAACCGCGGCCACGTTCTGTACAGCAACGTCCTCTATTTCGCCGCACTGGAGCTGCGGGGCGACGTGAAAAGAGCGCACCTGGTCCGCGAGGCGATCAACGGCTTTCTCTGGAACACGAAATCCGGCTATTTCCGTCCGTGGTCGTGGAAGCAGGAGCACGGCGACTGGTTCGACACGACTGCAAATACGTTCGCAATCGCCTTCGGGCTGGCGGACCCGGAGCAGACGGAAAGTATTCTGGGTTACGTGGAGAAGAACCAGCTCGAGCAGCCATTTCCGGTAAGAGTCCTCCATCCGCCGATCCTGCCCGGCGATAAGGACTGGCGAGAATACTACCGGACGGAACACGAGCTGAACCTGCCGGACCAGTACCACAACGGGGGGATTTGGCCGTGGGTGGGGGGGCTATACGTCGCAGCATTGGTGAGGGCGGGCAGGCGCGAGCATGCGCGCGATGTGCTCGCAAAGCTTTCGCTGGCGAACAGGCTTGGGCGGCGCGGTGAGTGGGAGTTCAACGAATGGCTGCACGGGATTACCGGCGAGCCTCGCGGTTCCGCGCACCAATGCTGGTCGGCGGGAATGTTCCTTTACGCCCATACGTGCGTGGAGCAGGGAAAGGAGCCGGTTTTCGACGAGCTGGAATCGCACCAGGCGCAATTGCTGCACGGGGTGGGGTGAGGAGGTTGATAGCAAAGTTCGTTGCTTCGGCGGCAAGCTACCGAACCAATCACCTGCTCTTTCTTCTGTCCTCCCGTATGACCGCGCCGAAGTGGTCACCCAGAATCCTTATCGGGCTCGACACGATGCCCTTTAGCCCAACCTCTGAGCCGACCCGCGGCGCGCCGTGTTTGGTTATGACCCAGATCAGCCCGGTCCCGTCGTCGATCTGGTAAACGCCCGGCTCGGCGATGAAAAGCGGGGCCGTATACGCCTTGGTGACTTCACCCGCTACGGTTACCTCCCTGTCCATGTATCTGTCGGGATTCTCCAGTATTCTCGCGATACTGATACGGTCATTATGGCACCCGGCAAGCGCCGCGAGCAGGACGACCGCGGCTATCAGCGCCGGAATATATATTGGCCGAAACGATTTCATCTGTGTCACCTCTATAGGTATAGACGCTCACCGGCTGAGCAGGTTTCGGCGGTGACGTTCAGGGGAGAACGCAGATGAACGCCAATATCCGCAGATGAACGCGGATTGTTGAAGGTTACTCATCCCTCATCCCTCATACATAGCCGGCCCCTGATCGCCAACGCCCTTCCATCCGGACCCATACAACCCTACAAACGTACAAACCTTGCGGCTCCGGCCTCATACCTCATGCCTCGTCATCCCCTTTGCCGTTGTAGCGGCCGATGAATTCCGTTATTATTAGTTGTCCGCGGCCTTTCGCGCGGCAAGAACATTCGGACCAGGGAGTTACACACATGACCCAACCGGCTCAGGTTCAGTGGGACCTCAGCAGTCTTTACGAGAGCATGGAAGATCCTCGCATAGAGCAGACTCTGCGCGAGCAGCTTGCGCGGGCGGAGGAGTTCGCCAAGAAGTACCGGGGGCGCATCAACAGCTCCCAACTGGACGCCCAGACGCTGCTGGAGGCTATTCGGGAATTCGAGAGCATCAACCAGGAAGCGTCCAAGCCGTCCAACTTCGCGGGGTTGCTTTTCGCCGCGGATACCAGCGATCCGGCGCGCGGCGCGTTTCTGCAGAAAATGCACGAGAAGGCGACGGAGATATCCGTTCATCTGATCTTCTTCGACGTCGAGCTGCTCGATGCGTCCCAGGAGACGATTGCAGCCGTTTTGCAGAACTCCAAACTGGACGGTTACCGCCACTACGTCAAGTCGGCCCGGCTGTTCCGGGATCATCACCTCTCTGAGCCGGAGGAAAGGCTGATGGAGGAAAAGGCCAACACCGGCAGCCGCGCGTTCTCCAGACTCTTTGAGGAGACGCTGTCGAATATCCCCTTTACCCTGGTCTGGAACGGCGAGACTACGACGCTTACCGAGCCGGAGATCATGGCTCTGCTGCGCGAGCCCGATCGCGAGTTGAGGCGCACGGCGGCCAGCAGCCTTACGGAAGGGCTGAAGGCGAACAGCCGGACGCTCACTTTCATTTTCAATACTTTGGTTCAGGACAAGGCCGTAAACGACCGCTTGAGGCGCTATGAGTTCCCCGAGCAGGCGCGCCATTTGTCGAATGAGCTGGCCCCCGAAACTGTCGAGCTCGTGGTGAAGACAGCGGAGGATAACTACGATCTCGTGGCCAGGTACTATCACCTGAAACGCCGGATACTCGGCTATGACAAGCTGATGCACTACGACCGGTACGCTCCGCTGTTCGAGACGCGCAAGAAAGTCTCATTCGAACACGCTAAAGAGATCGTGCTGAACTCATTCGGCGTTTTTTCGGAAGTGATTGCGCAGCGCGCCCGGGAGTTCTTCGACCGGAACTGGATCGACGCCGAGGTCAGGAAGGGCAAGCGCGGCGGAGCGTTTTGCGCGTACATTACGCCCGATTTGCATCCCTTTGTATTCGTCAACTATCTGGACCGGATGGACGACGTCACGACCCTCGGCCACGAGTTGGGACATGGAGTCCATTCCTCACTGTCGCGGGAGCAGTCGTACCTAAACTTCCACGGTACGCTGCCTCTTGCCGAGCTGGCAAGCACATTCGGCGAGATGCTGGTCTTCGACTCGCTGGTGAGGGAAGCCGACCGGGACGACAAGATCGCCCTGTACGCCGAGAAGATAGAGGGCGTGTTCGCGACGATATTCCGGCAGGCGGCAATGTACCGATTCGAACAGGACCTGCACAGAGCGCGAAGAGAGCAGGGCGAGCTGACCACGGAGCAGATCGGCGAGATCTGGCAGCAGCGGATTCAAGAGATGTTCGCCGACTCGGTGGAACTGGGCGATGAGCACAAGTTTTGGTGGCAGTACGTCAGCCATTTCATAGAAGCTCCGTTTTACGTCTACGCATACTCCTTCGGCGAGTTGCTCGTTCTTGCTCTGTATGCGAAGTATCAGCGCGAGGGCAGTGATTTTCCTCCCAGGTACATCGAGATGCTCAAAGCGGGCGGCTCGATGAGTCCGGAGGAACTGCTCTCTCACGTGCAGATAGACATCAGCCGGCGCGAGTTTTGGCAGGGCGGCGTGGATGTGTTGCGCGGGCTCATCGACAGGTTCGAGGAGCTTTACGAGGAGTCGGCGGGTTAGAGGTTGGAAGTTAGAATGGCGCAGAGGCGGGCGCAGGTTGTCCCAAAAGGTCAGCGGAGGTCCTAATTGTATCACCCTCACCCTAGCCCGCCGGGGGAGAGGGGATTACGCTGGTCGCAGCCCGAAGGGTGGGCTGGAATGCGGAAGCTGGTACGGTTTCGGGACGGCATCGGGAGACCCGCGCACAGCGGCCAACCTCTAACTTGTAACTTCTACCTTCTGGACTGAAGGTTTTCATCATCAACCGCCTCTAAGAACATGGAGCGCTTAGAAGGCGGAGGCAGGAGTAAAGAGCAAATCGTCCGGGCTGTGACTGGAACCGATTACTCCAAAGTGGGCCAGGACATCGAACTTGTGAAGCTCTGCGCCAAAGGCGACGTAGATGCTTACGCGGAGCTTGTGTCCAGGCATCAACGGGCCGTTTACGGTATCGTATCCCGCATGGTTCAACGGCGGGACGACGTTGACGACCTCGTACAGGATGTTTTTGTCCTTGCATATCGCTCCATCGGTTCTTTTCGAGGCGATTCCAGTTTTTCGACCTGGTTGGGCGCGATTGCCGTAAACACTACGCTGAAGTATATGAAAAGGGCCAAGAACCGTCAGGCGCTGTCTATCGACGACCCGGAAACCGCCTTGGGTGAGGTCCTTGCAGCCGGCGGGCCGAGTCCGGAGGACGCTGTCCAGGCGCGCGCCCGGGACGCGGCAGTCAGGAAGGCGATAGATTCCCTTCCGGACAAGCAGCGCGCCGTCGTGATTCTCCACTACTTCGAGGACTGCACTTGTGAGGAGATAGCGAAGATGCTGCGCTGTTCCGTGGGAACCGTCTGGTCGAGACTGCACTACGCCTGCAAGAAACTGCGCGGCCAGCTTGATTGGTTAGGGTCTTAGGGTTATAGGGTTATAGGGTTGTAGGGGTTTTGTGCGGTGTCTTATGTTCTGCTTTAGGTATCGAAAACTGTTGATGCCTTATTCGGAAGGCGCTCTGGCGCCGGCCGCGGCGGCGCGGCTGCGGCGGCACGTGGCTTCGTGCGCTCGATGCGGCGAAGAGCTGTCGGCAATAACGGCGATGGCAAGGACCCTGCGCCAGGCGGAGATTCCCGCGATGGAGCCCTCCGCCGATCTTTGGGCCAGGGTGCGGAGCGAAATAGAGGCGCGGCCGGAGCCGCGCGCCATCTGGCGGGTCAGAAGCTTCCAGGCCGCGTCCGCTGGAGCGGTTGCGGCGGTTCTCCTTTTGTTTGTTCTGATCCGTTTGCCAAACGCCCCCGTCCAGCGAAAGGAGTCCACCCGATCAGCAAAGAGCGAAGTGTCCGCGCTTGGTAAGTCTCTGCAGGTTCCCTTGCCGGCAGGCGAGCGCGTGACGACAGCCAGGCCGCGCGGCAAGGGATCGCTGTACGTTCCTGTACCAAAGGAGCTTAGGTTCGAACCGCGCGCGGACAGGGCCGTAAGCCCCTTCTACTATTCAACGCCCGCGATGCCGTCCGCTCCGATCTATCGCGAGGTGGAACCCAAGGCGTTCGATCGTGTGTTCCCTCTCCCACCGCCTCCTGCTCCGAGCGGACCGACCGCGGCGGGCCGTGACCAATCGACGACAACCTTCCACTACAACCCGGGGTACGCGTCCGGGAGCGCTGGTCCCAAGGTCGGGTATGCCGCTCCGTCCGCTCCCGGCCAAGTATCTGCGTCCAAAGAAGGCTTGAAAGCGGCAGATTCCGACAGCTTTGCGCGTGCGGCTTCGCCGCCTCCGGCGGCAGATGCGGCCGCCGTCCCGGCAAAGCCGGCGGCGTCGGCAAGCGCTGGAGTTTCGCCCAAGGCGGAGGTATCGGGACGGATCGCCGACGACAAGGGACAGCGCGAGCTTGGCCAGCTTCGTGATCGCTACAACGAAGAACTGGCGAAGAAGCCGGACGACGCGCAGACGCTGTCGAAACTCGCCGAACTCGATGAGAAACGGGCGGACAAAGCCGCCGTCGTTAAATGGCGTAAGAGACTGACTGAAGTCTGTCCGAAGGATCCCGCGCGCTGGGCGGAGCTTGGCCGCGCTTATGAGTCAAACTCACAGACGGCCGAAGCGGTCGCGGCGTACAAACAAGCGATCAGCCTCGGACTGACCGGCAGTTCCGAGGCTGATGTGAAAGAAAGAATACGGAAGCTGAGCGAAGCCCCTAAAGCTCCCGCCAGCTCTGGACGTTGATAGTCACAACGTAAATCGGATCGCCGCCCGGCATTCCCGGGGGCAGGTTGTCCGTAAGCGCCGGGACCTGGTACAGGTGCGGCACATTCTGCATCTGGAAATAACTGGCGACCACCGTGCCCGCTATCTCCGACTGTTTTTGCGAGATTATTTTCTCCTGCGCGTAAAAGGCCCCCGCCAACGTCAACTGAGAGTCGCCGCCGCCCGTGGCCAGTTCTATACGCCGTCGAGCGATTATGCCGATCCTGTCCACCGTGGCAAAAGTTGTCTTCGGCAGAACGTTGCAGTGTACGTATACGCTGCCTGTGGAGACAAGGGTCCCACTTCCCTCGTAAGTGAGGGTCGATCCCCCCGTCCGATTGAGGTTTATGTTGCCCGTGACATAAACGATGCCCGACACGGTCATGTTTCCGGCTCCATCAATGCTCAGGCTGCCCTTTGGCCCGTTGACGCTGTACGCGGTTCCTGGGGCCAGATTGAGCGGACCGGCGACCACTGTCGCGTTTGCATTCAAGTAGTCCATGTAACTGGGATAGCTTACCCCAAAGGCATCGGTGTAGGCTTCGGTCAACGCAGGGAATGACACGATGCCATCGCCGAGATCGTAGTCGGCTCCGACACCATTGTCCGAATACACGCTGGACGAGCCCTGATTTCCACCCCATCCGTCGCTTACGTAGACGCCGTTAAGAGTCTCCTTAACCGCGGGCGATCCTCCGGACTGGTCCGGATCACCAACGGTCGCTGATCCTGACACATTGACCTTGCCGTGCTTGACCCGGAGTTTGGAGCTGAGCAGCTCAACGCTCTCTCCCTGCCACCATCCCGTTGGGATCCCGGGGAGCTTGCTGCGCAGGCCGGCCGTCATACCGGAATAGTTGTTGCCCACGTTTGCAGTGCCCGCGATTTCCTCGGCTATGTCCGTGACGGTCAGCGCCGGGTCGCGGGTCCCGTTACCGTTGACATCATCGTACGGCTCGGTTCCGTCCCAGTGGCCGTCGCCATCAGAATCGACGTACACTTCTCCCGCGTCGTACTGGCCGTTAAAGGGAGGCAGGTCGACATATGCTTCTTCGGCATCCCAATGACCGTCGCCATCGACGTCGGTGTAGGTCTCTCCGTCGCCGAGGAGGTGGATCGAGCCTCTCATCACGACATTGCCGTTGATGCTCTTCCCGCTCTGGCCAACGCCGCCGAAGATCACGTTATTCCAAACGCAGACATTCTCCTCTTCTCTGACTACGATGGCCTCAACCGTTCGGGTCGTGACCGAGCTTCCGTTGGTCACCGTGCCGATGGATGTGATGACGATCTTACCTGCGTTTATGTCCGTTCCGTCGCGCACGCAAAGCTTGAAGGTCTCTCCGGTACTGAGGGTCTCCTCGTACCAGTCGTCTCCGTCATGGTCGTCGGCGTCCTCAGAAGGGTGATTGGTGCGCCACGTGCCGTCGGTCGTGCCGTCGGGAGCAGTGTCTCTCAGGAACGATATCGCGCGCTGCACCCCGGCTTCGGCCGAGCTCAGCGCCCTCGCCCGCATCGTGTCACGCTTTGCCGTAGTCAACTGGGCCATCGACATGCCGAGCAGCGATACGCCGAATGCGGAAATGACCATCAAGGCGAACAGGGCCACAAACATTACCGAACCCTGCTGCCGTTTTCTACGCGGAATGATTCTGTTCACTTGCTCTCCTCTATCCCCCGAATGACTCGCGCAACCCGGACTAGGTCCCGCAATTGCGAAGCCGCACCTTCACCGTAGCAGTCTTGTCCTGCAGTTTGCTCCGAACGTCGGCGGTGCCTTCGCTTTCGTTACTCGTCAAAGTGACAGTTACGTTGGCTCCGGAGACGACGAATGTCGCCGCTGAGACACGAGTCAGTACGACGCTCTCAACTCCGTCCACCAGTCGCTTCAAGGAGCCATTCGAGATGTAATAGACTCGCGTCTCGCCGGGCGTTCCCCTGTTGTAGAACACCTCGTCGTTATCTCCCTCGGTCTGCAGCGGCAGCACCACGGTCAATCGATCCGAAGCGACGGAGGCGGTTTGCCCCTCGCGTATTTCCTGGGCGAGCTTTTGTGCGCCAATGCTGGTTGAGGTTTGCGCATAGGTATTGCTCGTCCCGCGCGACCAGGCGTCAAGCGAACCGACGATCATCGCCATCACGGAGACAGTCGCGAGGCCGGCCACGAAAACGACAACCGCCATTTCGACGAGCGAAAAACCGTTATTTCCTCTAATCTTCGATGTTAGTCGCATCTTCTAATTCACCCACGGAGTTGTGTCGGCCACCAAAGTAGTCACCGTGAGGTTTCGCTGCACTTGATTAACAGCAGTCCAGTCCACGGAGACGACGACTCGCTTGAGCGCGCCCGATTCGGTTGTAATAGTCATAGTCCCGGCCCCACTCGGAAGCGTGGTCGCGACGGAGTCCACAATAGTGAAAGTATATCCGGATGGACCAGGCAGGGAATCCAGTATTCCGGAGCTCGTCAGGTTGGCGTAGGTCAGGCTGGCGTAGTCGAGGCCCCTGATCTGCTCCATCTTCTTTTGAGCGAGCAAGGCGGCGTTCGTGTTTTCGCTCGCCTGGCTTAGAGTTCTGAAGGCCGGCGGAAATGAAGTTGAGAAAACGATTCCGGCTATTCCGATCATGAACAGCCCGAACATCACCTCCAGCAGGCCGGCGCCGCGCTTGGAACGCATCATGTGATCACCTCTTGGCCGTGACATATCCAAATGTCTTGTTCCACGTCCGAGCCGGCGAGAACAACAAAAAGGAGTGGAAGGAGTCGGAGGAGTCGAAGGAGTCGAAGGAGTCGGAGGGGACGAGGGAGCGAAGTCCAGTTGGGAGTGGGACCAGCCCGACGACAGTCACCAAGCGGTCAACCAATAACCCGGGGGATCGTTGACAACCGGGCGGCGTCGGCCTAGAATCAGTCGTAATCCATACTGGGGGTGAGACAAACTGAAAATACGCAAGAAAGAACTGAGGCGGGCTCGCAAGCGCGCCGAGGAAAGGCGCAGGGAACGACTGCAGGAGGAGAAGAAAAGAGCGAAATAGGACCCAATACTTCGGCCTGCACCAGGGGTTGTGGTTGCCTCGTTCGGCAGCGACACTTCCCGATTTTCGGGACAGGCCCGCTCTGCTACCGAAGGATCGGTAAAGCGTCCCGATGCATCGGGACGCTATAGGCCAAAGTGAACGATATTGGGGCTAACCACTAACCACGAATCACTGTTCTGCCGCGGATGGCTGTTCCCCGGTGACTTCAGGCGCGCCTTCCGCCAGGGCAGCCTCTTCCGCGGCGACCTCAACGTGGATAGTGGGCTGCCTTACCGCAACGACGACTTCGTCGGGCTGCGCGAGCGGCTCGACTCCCGCGGGGAGCGGGAGATCGCTCACGTGCAAAGCGTGGCCGATATCCAGGTCCGAGACATCGAGATCGATATGGGAGGGAATCTGGTCCGGCAGGCATCGAACATGCAGGCTCCTCATAACATGCTCGAGGACTCCTCCCTCGTGCACGCCTATCGCCGCCCCGACCAGTTCGATCGGTGTCTCGGTGCTCAGCTTCTCAGTCATCAGCACGCGTTGAAAATCAACGTGCAGCAGCCGTCGCGAGACCGGGTCCTTTTGGATCTGTTTTATCACTACCACTCCGCTGGCTGTCTTAGGCGCGTCATCCACGCTCATATCGATCAAGGCGTGGAGCCCTGCCTCAGTCCTGACGGCGGCGGCCAACTCGGCTGCGTCGACGGAAATCGACATCGATTCGAATCCGTGCCCGTAAACGCTCGCCGCAATCTGGCCGGTTCTCCGTATTTGCTTCAGTTCGCTCTTGCTATGTGTACTTCTGATTTGTGCGTTAAGTTTGGCTTTCTGCATTTTCCCGTCCTTCCATCAACGTCCGCGACTCAGTATACCGAATCAGGCGAGCAGCGTCAAATTTCAGAGGGAGTCGGACGGATAGGACGGATACGACTGATGGGACGAATACGACACCGCAACAACCAACAACCATCACCTTGACTGGCGGGCGGGCGACCTACTATAATGCAGTCGCAATGAGTTTAAGCTCAACTCAAATAACGCCTGAATCGTGAGAGGTGCGGAATGAAAGTCAGTATAATCGGAGGAGGCGGGCGCGTCGGCTCCAACGCGGCGTACGCTCTCCAGCTTGGCGCCAACGTCAACGAGATAGCTATTGTGGATGTGGCCAGGGAGATGGCCGAGGGCGAAGCGCTGGATCTTCGTCACGGCGCGGCGCTCGCGGGATCGCAGCGGATATACGCGGGCGGATACGAGGCGGTGGAAGGATCGGACATCGTCGTCATTACCGCTGGCCTGCGCAGAAAGCCGGACGAAAGCCGCCTGGAGCTCATAAGCCGCAACGTGGCGCTTTTCCGGTCGATACTGGAGGAGGTCCGGAAGGTCAAGCTGGCCGGTGGGGCTATTGTCCTGGTCGTTTCAAATCCGGTGGACGTACTGACAAAACTGGCCGTTGACGGCTCGGGGGCGCCGCCGAAGCGAGTGATAGGACTTGGCACGCTGCTCGACACCACCCGGTTCCGCTCACTGCTCGCCGAACACTTCAAGGTGAACCCAATGGACGTGAACGCGCTGATACTGGGCGAGCACGGCGACAGCATGGTCCCGATATGGAGTTCGGCCGCGATCAACGGCGTTCCCCTCCCCAGCTTCCCAGGGTATGATGAGACGACTGTTCAGAATATATTCGACTTTACCAAGAAAAGCGGCGCCGAGGTCATCAGGCTCAAGGGCGGGGCGGGATATGCCGTGGGACTGGCGATCAGGCGGCTCGTGGAGGCCGTTGTTCTAGACGAGAAGGCCGTTCTGCCGGTCTCATCGCTGCAGGAGGGCATGTTCGGCGTCAGCGGCGTTTGCCTGAGCGTGCCGACAATCGTGGGTAAATCCGGCGTCGAGGGCCTTGTGGAGATCGTGCTGACCGAGGGCGAGAAGGCCGGCGTGCAGAATTGCGGGCGCGTGCTCGGAGACACACTGCGGCAGATCTCCTAGCAGCGGTCGGATAAAGTCGAGGCAACGCCTTGACCTCCCCCTAACCCCCTCCTAAGAGGAGGGGGGACTCCCTCTCCTTTTAGGAGAGGGCTGGGGTGAGGTCTTGCTTGGTGATTGGACTTTATCCGGTCCTTGCTAGCTTGAATCCCGTTATAGGCCCAGGCGGGCTGCTCGGGACGCATGGAGGAAAAACATGAAGATAAAATGGCTTGGTCATTCGTCTTTCCTGATCACCGCTGAAAACGGCACAAAGATTCTGACCGACCCCTATGAGCCCGGCGGATTTGGCGGAAGCATTCGGTACGGTCCTATAACAGAGCACGTCCAGATCGTAACGTCCAGCCACGAGCACGCGGATCACGGTCACTTAAAGGACCTCTCCGGTGAGCCGGTCATTCTGCGAAACGCCGGCAGTTTCGTGGCGGAGGGCATCACGTTCGAGGGTGTGCACACATTCCACGACGCAAAGCAGGGGGCCGAGCGGGGATCCAACGTCGTGTTCGCGTTCGTGGTGGACGGGGTCAAAGTCTGCCACTTGGGCGATCTGGGTCACGTGCTTTCCGGCGACCAGGCGGCGCGGATCGGAGCGGTAGACGTGTTACTGACGCCGGTGGGTGGATTCTTCACGATAGGTTCCGACGAAGCGTGGAAGGTCGCGGAGCAGCTCGCGGCGAAGATTGTGATACCGATGCACTTCAAGACGCCGAAGATAGAATTCCCGATCGCGGGCGTGGACGATTTTCTCGCCGATAAACCCAACGTCAAGAAATTTCACGAGTCGCAGATCGAGGTGAAGAACACCGAGCTTCCCGCCGAGAGACAGATCGTCGTGCTCCAGCCCGCGCTCTAGAGAGAGCGCTGAGTTCTGAGCGCTGAGGACTGAGGACTGAGGGTCCGCGTTGCCCGCTGGGGAGCCGATGCTGCTTCGGTGTAAACGACTTTCCGAAGCATCGTCAGGGGACCTCGATTCTGTTCGCTGTTCACCGTTCACTCATTTGCCACTCATTTGCCACTTGACAACCCCTACCCACCTCGCCCTATAGTTGACGTAATCCCATCTGAAGCAGTGAACTTGCAGGAGGAACCAGCAATATGAAGAACAAACTCGGCTGCAGCACGCACTGTTACTCGAAGTATTCGCTCGAACGCGCTCTGGACGGAATCGCAAAGAGCGGCCTTAAGTATGTCGAGCTCGCCGCGATTGCCGGCCACACCGATCACGTTGTTCCTGAGGAAATGACCGACGCGGACTTCGCCGCGCTGAACAAAGCTCTCGCTGACCGCGGACTTGAGGCCATAAGCATAAGCGGCCACGTGGACCCAACCAAGGAAGGCCATCTGGGGAAACTGCGGAATCGGATAGTCCTTGCCAACAAGGTGGGCGCGAAGTACGTCAATACCCTCTCGGGGCATCCGCATACGGAAGAGGAGACCCGGGACCTCTTTGCGGCGATGCGCAAGCTGGGCGATCTCGCCCGAGACCATGACGTCACCATTTGCTTCGAAACCCACGGGGGCATAATGGGCAAGAGCGCCGACTGCCGGCGGACCATCGAGACGATCGATCACCCGAACGTTCGCATCAACTACGACCCCGCGAACATCATCTATTTCATCGGCGACAGACCGGAGGAGGACGTTCACGGCGTCCTCGGGCTGATCAGCCACTTCCACATCAAAGACAAGATCGGCGGGCCAAACGAGTGGAATTTCCCAGCGATCGGAGACGGCACAGTAGATTTTGCCAAAGTCATCGGTCCGGTCCTTGCTTCCGGCTACACTGGGCCATTCAGCTTCGAGCTTGAGTTCACGCCGGAGGGGCTTCAGTCGGCGGAGGATGTGGACGCGGCGCTGGCGAAGTCGATCAGTTACGTAGAAGAACTGGCTGACGCGCGCGGCTGGTAGTGGATGGAGGGCGGATTGGAAGAGTTGGCCATCAACGGCGGCCCGAAAGCCGTACCTTATGACCTTCCCGTAGTCGAAAACGCTTCCGGGCGTTTCTTCGGCGATGAAGAGCTTGCCCTCGTCACCGAGGTCATGAAGTCCGGACAGCTCAACTACCTGTCCGGCGGCGGAAAGGTCGCGCGCTTCGAGCAGGAGTTCGCCGCGGCTTACGGCGTTAGTCATGCCGTTGCGACAAGCTCCGGGACCGCCTCCATACACGCCGCGGTAATCGCGTTGGACCTGGATCCCGGCAGCGAAGTGATAGTCGCGCCTATCACCGACATGGGCACGATCATCCCGATTCTGATGCAGCAGCTCATCCCCGTGTTCGCGGACGTCGATCCGAGCACGTACAACGTCGATCCCGCGAGTGTCGCGGAAAAGCTGACCGACAGGACCAAGGCGGTCATCGTCGTGCACATGTTCGGCCATCCGTGCGAGATGGGTCCAATCGCTGAGTTCTGCCGCGCGCGCGACCTATATCTGATCGAGGACTGCTGCCAGGCCTTTCTGACTAAGTATAGGGATCAGACTTGCGGAACGATCGGCGACATAGGCTGCTTTTCTTTTCAGCAGTCGAAGCACATGACGACCGGCGATGGTGGTATGGTCATCACCAACAACGACGCGCTCGGCAAGAGAACGCGGCTTGCAGCCGACAAGGGTTGGCCGCGGGACGGAGAGTTCCGCGATCATCTCTTCCTCGCGCCCGCGTATCACATGACGGAGATCCAGGCCGCCGTCGGTATCGCGCAACTCGGGAAACTGCAATCCATCGTGGACGCGCGCAGGGCGAACGCGGACAAGATGCGTTCGCTGATAAGCAGGGTTCCGGGAGTCAGGCCGCCGGTCGAGCATTCTTGGGCAACCCACACGTATTGGAAATACCCGATCGCAGTCGATATCGACAGCTTCTCAGTCGGCATGCAGCACATAGCCGACGCCCTGAAGGCCGAGGGTATCCAGTCCTGGGCCGGCTATACGAAGGTCCCAATCTACCAATACGACATCCTTACGGTCCCCCGCACGTTTGGCAAAAGCGGTTGGCCGATTTCGGGCACAACCGGCAGAACGTACACCTACGGCCCCGGACTCTGCCCGAACGCGGAGAGGGCGCTGAGAGAAATGATCGTGTTGCCCTGGAGCGAGCGATACACGGATCAGCATCTGGCCGATTTGTCCTCCGGCCTGGCCAAAGTGTTCCGACACTACTATAAAGGATAGCCCGCGGACATGATAATAGACGCCCACGCAACAGTCGGTTTCTCTCTCGACGATAACCGGGACATGTCGGCGGAGTTCGTCCTGTCGCTTATGGACCGGGTCGGGATCGACAAGGCTTGTATCACGCATACGCAGTGCCGGTTCCAGGATTTCGTCGAGGGAAACAGCACGACCGCCAGGGTCGTTCGCGAGCATCCGGACAGGTTTATCGGCTTTTTCGGGGTCAATCCGGCGCGTTATCTGGGCGTTCTGGATGAGGTTGACCGATGTCTCGACGAGTTGGACCTTGCCGCTCTGCGGATATTCAACAACGAAGCCAGCTTCACTTCGGGGTGGGCAGCCGGCGTCCGCGGGCTAATGCACGAGCGGCTTTTCGCAAAGGCCATGGCCCGTAAGATACCCGTTTATCTCGACAGCGGGTTCCCGTTCTCTGTCGTCCTTTCCCTTGCCAGAACGTATCCGCGCATCAAGCTCATCGCCGCCGGCGTCGGCTACGGCAACATCGCGGAGGCCATTATTGCGGTAAATGGCGCGCCCAATCTGTGGCTCGACATAATCGCGCTCGACATTCAGGACGGCGTCGAGCTTCTCGTGAAGGAATGCGGCGCCGAGAAGCTGGTGTTCGGAAGTGGAATGCCGCTCGCTTCCCCCTCTTCGCCTTTGCTGATGGTCAAGATGGCCGATATTTCGCAAGAGGACAAGGACAAGATCCTCGGCGGGAACCTGGCCGGAATCCTGGGGGCGGGGCGATGATAATCGACTGCCACGCTCACCTCGGCTGGTGGTTCTTTCCAATCAGGCAAGAGTCGGCTTCGGACGTGGCCCCAATTATGGACAAGTGGGGGATCGACAAGGCGGTCTTCTCGTCGGTGCGCGCGATTATGGAAGACTGTCGCGACGCCAACAGCCGGCTCGCGGACCAGATCACCGCATATCCGGGCAGGATGTACGGCTATATCACGCTGAATCCTCACTATCCCGACGTGTGGCGACGGGACCTGGAGACCTACGCAGGCGATGTGAGGTTCGTCGGGGTCAAACTGCACGCGGCCTGGCATTCATGTCCCATCGATTCGAAACCGTACGCCCCGATATTCAAACGCTGCGAGGAACTCCATCTGCCGGTACTT
Source organism: Armatimonadota bacterium (assembly GCA_030649165.1). Lineage (GTDB taxonomy): Bacteria > Armatimonadota > UBA5829 > UBA5829 > JAUSEB01 > JAUSGG01. The sequence continues at coordinate 23,525 of JAUSGG010000243.1, read as the reverse complement.
GCGCACTCCTATGACCCCACGTCCGACACCATGAGCGCTTCGGCCCCCGAACGTCTGGCGAACGTAGCGCGGGATTACGACGTTCAGATCGTCATGGGCCACATGGGCGGCAATCCCTTGCGCGGCATAAGGGCCTGCGCCGCCTGCGGTCCGAACCTGAGTCTGGAGATATCCGCCGGGAGGGAGAACGCCGGCCAGATGTACGCGTGGGACCTGTTGAGGATTAGGCGGGCGCTCGACGCGCTGGGGCCGGAGCGGGTACTGTTTGGGTCCGATATGCCTCTGGTCGATCCGGCAATATGTTTTGGCGCCGTTCGCGACTCAAATCTCACGCCGCACGAAGAAGAACTTGTAATGTGGCGCAACGCTGAGAGGATATTCGGCCTGTCGGGATAGCCGCACTGGTTGGCGCTTGTGGGCTGCGAGCCGGCGGTGTTTTGCCCGTGCGCTGTTGCGGGCAAGCATACAGTCACGGTGGGCTGAATTGCGTCGATCATCCCCCGGCCCTTCCAATGCTGCAAAGCAGGAAGCTTAAAGACAGATCACGAATAGATACCTGGTGAGCAAGCTTACCGGAGAAGAGCAGCCGGCCCCAAGATTTCTGGCCGACTGCATGTTGGGCAAACTGGCGAAATGGCTCAGACTGGTCGGCTACGATACTGTCTTCATCCACGATGCGACGGACGACCAGCTCGTGAGGGTTTCCGTTCGTGAAAACCGGATATTGTTAACCAAAGACCACTCGCTTGCGGAACGCCGTATGGTCCGCGGTCGATGCTGTTTTGTGACTGAAGAAGGAACGGGAGCGCAGTTGAGGCAAGTTATGCGGGACCTCGATCTCAGAATCGATGAGTCGATGGCCTTCAGCCGCTGTCCCGTCTGCAATTCGGAGATCGAACAAGCTCTCAAATCGACCGTCGAAGAACACGTTCCATCGTACGTGTATCGGACACAGGAACAGTTCGGCCGCTGCGCCGGATGCGGGCGCATATATTGGAAGGGCACGCACGTAGAGCACGTGCTTCAAGCGTTGCATTCGCGGAAGAAGTCAACTTAAGCTAAGGATGGTGGGTGGGAATGGCAATCCGCGTACTTCTTGTAAATCCTAACCAGATGCAGCCGCCGATAGCCCCGGTAGGACTGGACTACCTGGGAGACGCGCTTGCGGACCGCAAGTTCGAGGTCAGGTTACTGGACCTCTGCTTCCATCCTAAGGTCACTCAGCCGATCATCGACGCGCTTCATGACTTCCGCCCGCACGTCATCGGGGTATCCGTCCGCAACACCGACGACTGCTATTACGCGGGCCGGGATTTCGTCCTTCCCCGGATCAAACACGTTCTGCAGACCATCAGGGAGAAGTCGAGCGCGCCGGTTGTCCTCGGAGGCGTAGGGTTTTCGATAGCTCCGAAGGAAACACTGGAGTTTCTGGACGGGGACTTCGGCATCGAAGGCGAGGGCGAGGAAGCGTATTGCGAACTCGTCGAGGGAATCGCGCGTGGAGGCGATCCGATCGGCATTCCCGGCCTGCTGTTCCGCCGGAAAGGACAGACCATCCACACCGTTCCCAAGTTCAGCCAGGTGGACAGCTTCCCGGCCCACACGCGCCGCTTCGTAGACAATGCGCGGTATTTCAAAGAAGGTGGGCAGATCGGCTTTGAGACGAAGCGCGGCTGCACTATGGCGTGCATTTACTGCGCGGACCCGGTCGCAAAAGGGCGACAAATCCGCATGCGCTCGCCGGGCAAAGTTGTGGACGAGTTGAAGGCGTTGTTGGACCAGGGTGTCGATCACTTCCACACGTGCGACAGCGAGTTCAACGTCCCTGAGGACCACGGAGTCGCGGTGTGTGAAGCGATCACGGCCGCCGGCTTAGCCGGCAGAATCCGCTGGTACGCGTACTGCGCTCCGACTCCATTCTCTCATGAACTGGCCGGCGCCATGAAAGAAGCCGGATGTGCGGGTGTCGATTTCGGAGCGGACAGCGGCGACGACGAAATGCTCGCCAATCTCAAGCGACACTTCAAGTCGGATGACCTTCGACGCACGGCCAGGGTCTGCCGCGAATATGAAATTCCCTTTATGTACGACCTTCTCATAGGCGGACCCGGAGAGACGTTCATGAGCGTAAAGCACACGATCAACCTGATGAAGGAAATCGGCCCCGATTGCGTCGGCACGGCAATCGGCGTGAGAGTGTACAGCGGAACCAGAATAGCTGAGATGGTCCGAAATGAGGGGCCGATTGAGACGAATCCCGCGCTTCATGGCGTCAAGGAAGACAATCCGGGGTTCATCAAGCCCTTATTCTATATCTCACCCGCCGTCGGTTCCGGTGTCGAAGGTTACGTCGAGCAGCTTATAGGCGGCGATCCGAGGTTCTTCTTGGTTACGCCGGAGCAGTCCGAACGGAACTACAACTACAACGACAACACTATCCTGGTTAACGCGATCAAACACGGCTATCGGGGCGCGTATTGGGACATTCTCCGGCGTCTGCGGCTGGAGGGCAGGCTCGAGGAAATGGCGGCCGCCGTCGAAGGCGAGTAACGATGCAGGTTGATGGCTGCCGATTGCCGTCGCATCGGTCTGATCGGTCCGGTCCGTCCCATCTATCTGCTTCGTACCGGAGACTTGCTCCCGAAACCGCGACACTTTCCAAGGAGGCGCGCATTCGCCGTTTCCTTAAATTTTATGATCTTCTCGACACGGCCTGTGCGCTATGGTAGAATTGCTGTAATCGAGATTCGGTCTAATACTGATTCAGCGACAACCTCAACAGCTCTGCAAATCCCACTGGCCCGCGCTTATTGCACACCTCCGCTGCATGCCGCGAAGGGAGAACCAGATGTTCAGGGCCAAGCCTGAGATGGGAAGTGTTACATCATGAATGACGGATCTCTTCGCAAGTCCGGAATCGACCTGATCGGCGATGTGGAGTGGGGAACACACTTCTGCCAGTTCTACGCGACCAAAGAAGACCTCATCGACATTCTTGTTCCCTATTTCGCGGCGGGGCTGGCCAACAACGAATTCTGCATGTGGGTAACGGCGGAGCACCTCGACGAAAAAGAGGCCACGGCGGCCCTCCGGAAAGTCGTGCCGGATCTCGACAGTCGCATAGAGAACGGGCAGATTGAGATCATCCCCCACACGCAGTGGTACCTCCTGGGTGGAAGCTTCGAACAGAACAGAGTCCTCAACGGTTGGGTTGCGAAGCTCAACGACGCCATGTCGCGCGGCTTCGACGGCCTCCGGCTGACCGGAAATACGTTCTGGCTCGAAAAATCCGACTGGCGCGATTTCGCCGACTGCGAGGCCGCGGTCAACGAAGTCATAGGCAACTACCGCATAGTCGCCATCTGCACCTATTCCCTCGAAAAGTGCAACGCCTCAGAGATCGCGGATGTGGTCGTCAACCACCAGTTTGCGCTGATGAAGCGCGAAGGCGAATGGACTATCATCGAAAGCTCCGACTATAAGCAAGCGCGGGAAGCGCTGCGCCTGACGGAGCAGCGCTACCAAACGCTGTTCACCTCCATCGGCGAAGCTTTTGCGCTGCACGAGATAATCCGCGACGAAAACGGCAAACCGCGCGATTATCGTTTCCTGGAAGTCAACCCCGCTTTCGAGGCGCAAACCGGCCTGACCGACGTGGTTGGAAAGACCATGCGCGAGATCTTTCCGGGTATTGAGCCGAAATGGATCGACACATACAGCAGAGTCGCGTCAACAGGCGAGCCGGTTCACTTTCAAGATTACGCGGAGACGCTTGGCAGGCATTTTGAAGTACACGCCTTCAGTCCGGCTCCGGGCCGATTTGCCGTTATATTCATGGATGTTACCAAACGCGTGCAGGCTGAGGAGAAACTGGAGGCCGCCAATGAGGAACTTGCGGCCTCGAACGAGGAACTGGAGGCGACAAACGAAGAGCTTCGAGTGACTACGGACGAACTCCACGTGGAGGTCAAGCATCGCAGGCAAGCGGAAGAGGCCCTGCATAAAGAAAGCCGACGAATCTCATACGCCAACAGGATTCTGGAGCTATTTGCCCAAGAGACGGGAAATGACCTGTACGACAAGGTCCTGGACATTGTGCTTGAAGCGACGGAAAGCAAGCACGGCGTGTTCGGCTATATCGACGACAAGGGCAATCTGGTCTGTCCGACAATGTCGAAGTTGTTCAATCAATGCGATATGGACGGGGAGCACAAGTGTATCTGTTACACGCGGGAAGAATGGACGGGCCTCTGGAGCCGCGCCCTTCTGGAAGGGAGAATCCTCTACACAAACGAGCCGCCTGCCGTTCCCCGCGGCCACGTGCCTATCAGTCGCAATATGGCAGCTCCGATACTGCTTCAAGACGAGGTCATTGGTCTCATTAACCTGGCAAACAAGGACACCGACTACACCGAGGAGGACCGGGAGTTTATTGGCGCGGTCACGAACAGTATAGCTCCGTTGCTCTACACATGGGTTCAAAGGGGGTTGCGGGAACAAGAACGCAAGGCCGCCGAGGACGCGCTGCGCGCAAGCGCACGCCGGTTGAACCGCTCACAGGAGATCGCGCATCTTGGCAGTTGGGAACTCGATCTGCTGAACAACCACCTGTACTGGTCCGATGAGGTCTACCGCATCTTCGGCCTCAAGCCTCAGGAGTTCGGCGCCACCTATGAGGCGTTCCTCGAGGCCGTGCACCCGGACGACCGTGCGGCTGTGGACGCGGCCTATTCCGGCTCATTGCGCGAGGGGAGGGATACATACGAGATCGAGCATCGCGTGGTAAGGCAATCCGAGGGTAAGATCCGGGTCGTCCACGAGCGGTGTGAGCATATCCGCGACAAATCCGGACGTATCATCCTCTCAGTCGGAATGGTGCACGATGTTACGGAGCGCAAGCAGGCGGAGCGGGAACTGGCGCAGGCCCGCGCCAGAGCAGAGGAACTCTACGAACGCGAGCACCACATCGCCGAAATCCTTCAGAAGGCGTTGATCCCCGACACCAAATACAACGTGTCCGGCTGTGACATCGCCGTCAAGTATGAGGCGGCCCTCGATGAGGCCGAAGTAGGGGGAGACTTCTACGACGTGTTCGATCTTGGGGACGGCAAGGTAGGGGTCCTGATCGGCGATGTGGCGGGCAAGGGACTGGCCGCGGCCATACGTGTGGCGGCGGCAAGACACTCGATACGCAGCTACGCGTTTCTCGATCCCCGCCCATCCAGGGTAATGGCCCGGGCCAATGACGCACTGTGTAGAGACGGATCGGACATGACGAACATGTTGACCGCCTTCTTCGCCGTCGTAGATACGCGCGTCGGCGTGGTCACGTACGCAAACGGAGGGCACGAGTCGCCCCTCATACGAACCGCCGGCGGAAAGATCGAAGAGCTGGACCTGCAGGGCCGCGCCCTCGGGGCGATGAGCGGCTGGGATTACAGTGAGGATACACGCCTGCTTGGTCCCGGAGACGTTCTCGTCATGGTGACCGATGGCGTTACGGAGGCTCGGCCCGATTCGCGCACGTTGTTCGGGCTCAAAGGAGTCAAGAGCCACTTGCAGCAGTTTGGCAACGGCTCTGTTGAAAGGATCGCGGCCGGCATTCTAGAGGCTGCGAAGGAACACGCCGGCGGAAAACTCAAAGACGACGCGGCCATTGTGGCGCTCAGCCTCAAGACGATCCGGCAAGCAGGGAAGAAGTAGTAGAGGTTTGTCAGGTTTATGAGGTTTATAAGGTTTGTGAAGGGCCACGGGAACGTGCGCAACCTGGTCCGCTCGCTCACGCCTCATCCCTACATCGAAAACGAGCCTATGCTGCGGGAACGGCCTGGTACGGCCGAGTCATCGGATATCGCCGAAGTCAGTTCCCGCAGGAAGTCGCAACCAGTTTCCATCCTCTTGGCTGGTGCGCAGCGCCATGGATGACTTATAAGTCGTAGATTTCCCATGCGAATCCAAAGCATAGAAACCTTCACTCTTGGCCACGTGTGCCTCCTCCGCGTGCGGACTGACGACGGCGCTGAGGGAATCGGTCAAACCGCCCCGTTCAACGCGGATATCACCAGCGCCGTAGTCCACCGTCAGGTAGCCCCGCACGTCTTGGGCCGCGATGTGAGCGACATCGCGGGGCTTGTCGACCTCTGCGTCGAGCGCGAGTACAAATTCCCCGGCTCCTACGTTTGCCGGGCGGTAGGAGGGCTGGACACGGCTCTGTGGGACCTCCGGGGCAGGCTGGAGGGAAAGAGTGTTTGCGAATTGCTGGGCGGCAGCCCGAGGCCGTTTCCGGCGTACGGATCGAGTATGCGACGGGACATTGCCCCCGAGGACGAGGCGGCTCGACTCGCTCTGCTTAGAGACAGCCACGGCTACCCCGCGTTCAAAATCCGCATCGGGAAGGTCTGCGGCCACGACGAAGACGAATGGGCGGGACGGACGGAGGCGCTCGTGCCGGCGGTGCGGAGCGCTATAGGTGGCGATGTGTCCCTGCTCGTAGACGCCAATAGTTGCTACACCCCGCAACGCGCGATCGAGGTCGGCCGGCTCCTGCAGGAACAGAACGTCTGCCACTTCGAAGAGCCCTGCCCATATTGGGAGTTGGAGTGGACCGCCGAAGTGGCCGCGGCGCTGGAAGTCCCCGTCGCCGGAGGCGAGCAGGACACGGACCTGGCGCAGTGGCGGCGGATGATCGCGATGCGCGCGGTCGACATCGTCCAACCGGACGTTTGCTACGTCGGAGGTCTCACCAGGGCCCTGCGCGTGGCGCAAATGGCTGCCGAGGCCGGTATGCCCTGCGTACCGCACTCAGCAAACAGGTCAATGGTAACCGTCTTCGCCCTGCACATGCTCGGCGCCATCCCAAATGCCGGACCTTACCTTGAGTTTACCATCGAAGAGAACGACTGGACCGAGGGGCTATTCTCGCCGGCGCTACAGGCGAAGGATGGCAAGGTCCAAATCCCCGACGGCCCCGGCTGGGGCGTGACAATCAACCCACGCATCCTCGAATCCGCGGAAAGGCGCGTCAGCGAACCGGACTGAAGAAGACGAGAACGCCAAGCGCGGCACGGCCCTCACGCATCACGCAACACCCGTTATCCCGTCCTCGTCACATCTGTGGTAAGGAGCTTTTCATCCTTTCGTAATCCCTGTTTTCGCGATACGTCTGCCCGCTTCTTTGGGTATCAATATAATAGAGCGATTTGCAGCGAGGGAACACGCATGGCTTCCGAGCTTATCGAACTCAAGGGTCACATTATCGACTCGCTCAGCCTGCCGCGTGTGCTGGACGATATTCTGGCTCAGGGCGGGCAGTTCGAGATCGAGGAGATAGACATCGGCAAGACCAGGCCCGAGCCAAGCTATGCGCGGATCCGCGTCAGCGCGGATTCCGAGCAGACCTTGGAGGATATCCTGGCGTTTGTCGAGAAGGACGGCGCTTCTCGCGTCTGGCAGTGGGACGCCGAGCTCGCTCCCGCGCCGCGCGACGGCATTCTCCCGGATGATTTCTACTGCACCACGAACCTGTCCACGGAAGTCCGGATCGCGGGGCGATGGACTCCCGTGCAGGACATCGAGATGGACTGTGGCATCGTCGTCGAGGACGGCGTGGCGAAGACCGTGCCGATGAACCTCGTGCTTGCGGGACAGATAGTCGTAGTCGGACACAGAGGTGTCAGGGTCGAGCCGCCCGAGCGCAAGGAGGTCCCCGGGGCCTTCGAATTCATGACGAGCGAGGTTTCCGCTGAACGGCCAAAGGGACTGATCGTGCAGGAGATCGCTCGCGCTATGGTCGAGACCAAGAGCAGAGGGGAGAAGGTCCTGCTCGTGGGTGGTCCCGCCATCATCCATTCCGGCGCCGGGCCGTGCGTGGAGCGTATGATAGAGGATGGCCGCATAGACGTCTTGTTCGCCGGAAACGCGCTGCCGCTGCACGACATCGAGAGCGCGCTGTTCGGCACGTCGCTCGGCGTCAGTGTGAAGGAAGGCAGGTCGTCGGCTCACGGTCACGAGCATCACCTGAGAGCGGTCAACACAATACGGAAGCTCGGCGGGATCAGGCAGGCGGTCGAACAGGGCGTCTTGAAAAGCGGGATCATGCACGCGTGTGTGGAGGCGGGCGTTCCGTTCGTGCTTGCGGGGTCTATCCGCGATGACGGTCCGCTTCCTGAGGTCATAACCGACACGCCGCGGGCGCAGGAGGAGATGCGACGCAAACTGAAGGGGGTGGGCTTTGCCCTGATGGCCGCGACTGTGCTGCACTCCATCGCGACCGGGAATCTGCTCCCGGCCAGAGTGAAGGTGGCTTGCGTGGATATCGATCCCGCCGTGGTGACAAAGCTGATAGACCGCGGCACGACTCAGGCGATGGGTGTGGTTACCGACGTCGGTCTTTTCCTGGTGGAGTTGGAGCAAGAGCTGCGGCGGCTGGCGGCGGGGAAAGTGACCAGTGAGCGGTGAACAGTGAACGGTGAACGGTGAACGTCAATTGCCGAGTTTTCTGATGTGTCCTCCGGACTACTACGGTGTTGAATACGAGATCAACCCGTGGATGGACGTGCGGCGCAACGCTACAAGAGAGGTTGCGCGCGCCCAGTGGAACGCTTTGGCGGGTGCGCTCGGCTCCCTTCCGGGCGTGACGGTGAACGTGATCGAGCCGCGGCCTGGTTTGCCGGACATGGTTTTCGCGGCGAACGCCGGATTAGTCGTGGGCAAGCGCTTCATCGCCTCAAGATTCCGTCCGCCTCAGAGGCGCGGGGAAACGCCGCATTACGAGCGATGGTTCGCGGACCGGGGGTATCAGGTAGAACGGTTGCCCGAGGATATCTTCTTCGAGGGGGAAGGCGACGCTCTGCGGTCGGGCGATACGTGGTTCGTGGGATACTACTTCCGATCTGATGCAAGGGCGCACGAGCGCCTTTCGGGTCTGCTCGGGCAGGAGACGCTGCCGCTCCGGCTGATCGACCCAAGGTACTACCACCTCGACACCTGCTTCCATCCCTTGGAGGAGGATTCGGCCATAGTCTACCCGGATGCCTTCGACGAGTATTCCCGGCAGGTCCTTCACGATCGCTTTCCACGGATAATCGCCGTGTCCGACGAGGAAGCCGAACGGTTCTGCTGCAATGCAGTCGTGGTCGGAAAGACTGTGATTACGGCGGCGGGCTGCCCGATTCTGCGGGGTGATTTGGAGAGACGCGGATACGACGTCCGGGCGCTCGGCTTCAGTGAGTACATCAAAGCTGGCGGCGCGGCGAAGTGTCTGGTGTTGGGGTTATAGGGTTCTAAGGTTCTAAGGGTTCTAAGGGCCTCACCCTAAGACCTATGACCCTATGACCGCTGCGACAGGCTCCATCAGGAGATCGGCGAAGGCGGCGGGCCGGACCGGCCTGCTGACGAAGTAGCCCTGCATTTCGTCACAGTTCAGGGAACGAAGGAAATCGAGTTGCTCCAGGGTCTCAACACCCTCCGCAACGACCTTGAGCTTAAGACTGTGGGCCATAGCCACTACCGCTCCGGCGATCGCCGCGTCGTTCGGATCGGTTGTGAGGTCTCGGACGAAGGAGCGGTCGATCTTCACGACGTCAACCGGGAACCGTTTCAGATAGTTAAGCGAAGCGCGCCCTGCGCCGAAATCGTCGATTGCCAACCGAACGCCCATACTCTTCAGGTCGCGCAGAACTCCGGCGGCCGCTTCGGGATTCAGAGTGAGAGCGTTTTCCGTAAGTTCGAGACAGAGGCATTCGGCCGCGAGTCCCGACGAATGGAGCGCGTTTTCCACCGCGGTCAGAAGGCTTGCATTCTGGAAATGGCGCGCAGACACGTTGACCGCCACGTCCATTATCGGGTGGCCTGCCCGCTGCCACGCCATATTCTGGTCGCATGCGGTGCGAAGCACCCACTCCGTGAGTCCTACTATCAGCCCGGTTTCCTCAGCCACGGGGATGAACTGGTCCGGCGGAAGCAATCCCAGTTCCGGGTGCTGCCAGCGGACCAGAGCCTCGCCACCGGTGATTCGTCCGGAGCGGATGTCAACGCGCGGCTGGTAATGGAGAACGAGCTGGTCTTTGTCAATGGCTTTCCGCAGGCCGCTCTCCAGCCGCACCCTGGCCGTGGCGTCCACGTTGAGAGAACCTGAAAACACCTTATAGCAGTTGCGCCCCTGCTCTTTGGCTCGGTACATTGCGGCGTCGGCGTTCTTCACCAGCGTTTCTACGTCGGAGCCGTGCGCGGGGAAGAGACTTATTCCGATGCTGGTGGAAATGAACAACTCGTGTCCTGCAATCAGGAACTGGTCGGTAAGGGCGTCCAGCGCCCTCTGGGCGACGGCGACGGCGTCGCGTTCCGATTGCATGTCCGCGAGGGTAATGGTGAATTCATCTCCGCCCATCCTTGCCAGTGTGTCGCCTTCTCTGAGACAGGTCTTCAGCCGGTCCGCCACTTTGCGCAGCAATTGGTCGCCCGCGTTGTGGCCCAGCGTATCGTTTATGAGCTTGAAACGGTCCAGATCGAGGAACATAACGGCAAGCAAATCTTTTCTGCGCCGCGCGGCTGCCAGGCACTGGTTCAAACGGTCCGCGAAAAGTAGACGATTTGGCAGGCCCGTGAGCGAATCGTGCGTGGCCCGCTCCTGCAGTTCGGCTCTTGCGGCCAAAAGCTCGGACTGCAGGTCCAAGACCCGCTTGCCCGCGCGCAGACGCACCTTCAGCTCCTGCGGGTTGAAAGGCTTCGCCACATAATCGTCAGCGCCCGCGTGCAGCCCTTCGACCGCGTCCTGCTTCTCATTCTTCGCGGTCAGCAGGACTATGTACGTGTAAGGACGGCCCTCCTGTTTTCGTATCTCCCTGCATATCTGGACGCCATCCATCCCGGGCATCATCCAGTCAAGTATCACGAGCCTCGGGGCGTCTTCCTCTTGGAGCAGCCGCCAGGCTTCCTCTCCGCTGGAGGCGACGATGAGCTCATAGCCCCACTTGACGAGCATTGCCTCAAGCAATCGTCGGGAGATGGGATCGTCTTCCGCGACAAGGGCCCTCATGCCGCCTCCCCCATAGTCAGCGTCGCCACAGCTTGTCTCAGGCGATCCGCCTCTCTTTCGATCGTGTCACATAAGCGCGGAGCAGACACCAAATCTCCCTTACGGCCCGCTTGTTCGAGCGCCGACGCCGCGTCGAAAAAGTCGCGCGCCGAGAAGGTGCCCACAGCGCCCTTGAGCGTATGAGCAGCGCGCTGAAGCTCCCCGGTGTTGCCGTTCGTGATGCTCTCCCTTATCCTGTCGAACAGGTTCGGAAAGTCTTTGAAGAAGATGTCCAAAAGCTCGATCAGCAGTTCCCTATCTCCATCCACACGCTGGAGGGCAGGCCCAAAGTCGAAGGGTTTCTCGACCGCCCTGCTTGCGCGCGCGCCTCGGGTTGTCGTCACGGCGTTCTCCAAAGCGCTCTGAAGGTCCCTTGCCTGTATAGGCTTAGAGATGTACCCGTCCATTCCGGCCGCGAGGCAGCGCTCCATGTCTCCTTTGACTGCGTGAGCCGTGAGCGCCACTATCGGTATATGCTCGCCCGTCCGTTTTTCTTTCTCGCGGATAGCGGCGGTCGTCTCGAAACCATCCATCTCGGGCATTTGAAGGTCCATCAGCACGACGTCGAACTCATGCTTGTCGAGTTCGGCCAAGGCCTGTTTTCCATTGTCCACAACCGTAACACAGTGGTTGAACTTCCGCAGGACCGTCACAGCCAACTTCTGATTGACAGGGTTGTCCTCCGCAAGCAGCGCCCGCAGACGGTCTTTCTGTTCGAAAACGGGTCCGGATGACGCGGCGGCGCGTTGTTTGGAACCGGTAAGGACGGTCAGGATCGCATCCAGCAACTCGGACTGCCGGACAGGTTTGACCAATCGTGTGGCAATACCGAGGTCTTCGCATCGGCGGGAATCGCCGTACTGCCCGGCCGAAGTCAGCATTATGACGGTCGTCCCGGAAAGCTCCGGGCTTTCCTTTATCTTCTCAGCCAGCTCGAAGCCGTCCATTTCCGGCATGTGCGCGTCCAGCAGCACGAGCGCGTAAGGGTTGCCCGTCTCTTGCGCGTCGCTCAAGGCGACGAGCGCGTCCCCGGCGCTTTCCACCACGCGCGGCGCCATGCGCCAACTGATAAGAGTTTCCTCCAGGATGCGGCGGTTAGTGGCGTTATCGTCGACAACCAGCGCGGTCAAGCCCGTCAGATCCGGCAGTTCGGCAGGCGGACTTTGGTGTCGGCCCTGCTTGCGGAAAAGAGCTGTGAAATGGAATGCGCTCCCTTTGCCGACCTCGCTGTCCACCCAAATTCGTCCACCCATCATGTGGGCCAATTGCGAGGAGATGGTCAGACCGAGGCCGGTGCCTCCGTATCTGCGCGTTGTGGATCCGTCCGCTTGGGAGAACGCTTCGAAGATCATTCTCCGCTTGTCCGCCGAAATCCCGATCCCTGTGTCGGTAACCGTGAACCGGAGACCTATCCTGTCCTTTGACTCGGATTCCTTGTCAACAGAGACGACGACCTCTCCGACCTCGGTAAACTTGATCGCGTTGCCGACCAGGTTGAGCAGTATCTGGCCGAGGCGTCTCGCGTCACCGATCAGCGCGTCCGGCACGTCCGGCGCAATGCGATAGGCGAGTTCCAAGCCCTTTTCGTGCGCTCGCAGAGCCAAGGCGCCGACGGTTTCGCCGACAACATCTCTCAGGTCGAAGTCGTGATTGTCGAGTTCGAACTTCCTGGCTTCGATCTTGGAGAAATCGAGTATGTCGTTAATGACCGCCAGGAGTGAATCGGCCGACGTCTGAACGGACTCGAGGTAATCTCTCTGTTCGGGCGTCAGGTCCGTATCGAGGGCCAATTCGGTCATGCCTATAACACCGTTCATGGGAGTTCTGATCTCGTGGCTCATGTTTGCGAGGAACTCACTCTTGGCCAGGTTAGCGGCCTCAGCGGCTTCCTTTGCATGGTTGAGCTCTATCTGAGCTTTCAGGCGACCTTCCTCCACACCGATGGCCGCGGCTGCGATTCCCAGCAGTTTCTTGTCTTTGGCGCTGGGGGTGAAGTCCTTAGCGTACAACACGGATATTAACCCTACGGAACCACCCTGGGCTTTCACGACTTGCGCGACGCACGTCTCAAAGCCGAACGCTGAGACGCCGGCCGCGCACGTGACGTCGGACAAGTTCTTCGTGACGAATGGCTCGTCTCCAGCGCTATTGGCGCGGAGGCACGACACGCGATTGCCCCATTCGATAACCTCCGGAAGATCCGGAGGCGCATTCCAGGATCCTACGGTCCGGACCGCATCACCATGCGCGCGTTGGTAGATTACGCAACCGGCGGCCATCAGCTCTCCGCACAAAGCCGTCAGCCGGTTGATGTTCTCGTTGGGATCCGGGCCGAAGCTCAGGAAGCACTGGTTCAGCTTCGTAAGGCGCTCGTCCGCCCGTTTCCTCTCGGTTATGTCTCTGAAGCTCCAGACGCGGCCGACTGTCTTCCCGCCCATGCGATATGGCTGTGAGTACCATTCGAAAGCCCTGCCGTCTTTGAAATCGACAACATCATAGCTTTCCTCATCCGGACTCGCATAAAGCTCCTCAACCCTTTTTGCGAACGATTTGGGATCCTTCAGCGGGGGTAGAGGTATCGGCAGGACCCTCGCGTCTTGCTGGGCCTGCATGGCCTCCTCCGGTATTGCCCACATCTCGGTAAGTTTATTATTGTAGGTGAGGATATTGCCGTCACGCCCGACGACGAGGATACCATCCGCCGTGGACTCGATGGTGGCTTTCAGTATGGACAGCGACTGTTCGAGGTTTTTCTCCGCGCGCTTGCGGTCGGCCACCTCCTGCTGAAGTTCCTTAGTCCGCAGTTTGACCCGTTTCTCCAGGTTGTCGCGCGAGTCCTGCAGGGCTGCGTCGCGCTCGCGTATCTGCTCCAGCATATCGTTAAACGTGTCGATCAGCAGGCCGACTTCGTCATCGCCGTGCTTCACGGCCCTGACATCGTAGTTCTTCTCGTCCGAGACAACTTTCGCCGTACGGACAAGGTGCAGGATCGGCTCTGATATCACCCGCTGCAGCTTCGAAGACAGGGCAAATGCAAGCAGGGAAGACGCTAGGCCGACCGCGGCCAGAATCCAAACGTACCGTTTGAGGCGGGCTTTCATGTCCTGCAGGTCATACTGAAGGTAGACCATGCACGAGTCGCCGTCTGTCTCCACGCTTCGGAACAGATGCAGATATCCGCCCTCGAACCTGTAGCCGGGCTTGTCAGGGGAATCCGGCAGTCGAGCGGTTGTGACGCCGACTCGGACGTACCGCGCAAAAACGTGTCCCTGCGCGTCGTAGATGCACGCGGAAACTACGTGTTTCTCGTCCTTCAGAGCAGACAGTATCTCTTCGGCTGTCGTTCGATCATTGAACGCCACAGCGGCGGTGCTGTTCGACCCGACGATTTCCGCAAGACTCGTAAGGTTTCTGACTGTGGCGTCGCGGAACGTCACGAACTCGTACGTGAGGAATGCCGCGCAGGCCAGCAACAGGGACAGGCAGCTCGTGATCATGGTCAAGGCGCTTAGTTTTCTCTGAATCGACAGGTCTCTGTAATAGCGCATACTGTTGTTTATCCCTGGTTAGTCTCTGACCACCCGCGCCACTTTCAGTAGTTTGGAGCTCAATTTGAGATTGACCTTTTTGGCTGCGTCGAGGTTGATCTCGAAGCCCACTTTATTGTCTGTAACTACGAAACCGATAATGCCCCCTCGTTGAGCGAAACGTTCGATCTCGCTGACGGTCAGGACATTCGGCCCCTTGATCGAGTCCAAAGCTTTCGACAGGTGGCCCGATTCGGAAGAGCTGATAAACAGGATGTGGCAGGGCTCCAAATCGCGAATCTTCTCAAATCGCTTGATGGAAAACCTCCGTCCGCCGACTGTCTTGCCCTTGACGACCTGCTCCAGAGAGGATCCGAAGGGGTCCTCGCCCAGCACGGCTATGACTATAGGCGAATTGGCGTCCGCGAATGCGCTCGAAGGCCACTCCACGAACTTCGCGAAGTTGTACAGGAACACTGCCTTGATCTGATATTCGCCAACGGCGGCAGCCTCCGCGCAGTGTCTGCGTGTATTAGCGAACGCGCAGCAGAGGACCAGGGCTAGAACCAGGCCGGAAATTTTGGCGAACGCGCTCCCGCGCCATGCGCCGGCGCCGATCTTCGAGCCAGTTGCTTTTCCCACCTCAAAAGTACTTGTCACCGAATTGCGCTCTCCAGGCTACAGTCGCCACGCGATCTTGGCGTAAATGCTTCGAGGAACCTCTGTAGGATGCTCTCCCAGTACGGAGTCGTACTCCCTGTGACTCGGTGACAGCAGGTTCCGGCCCACCAGGCTGATCTCCGGACCCCGGGGCGGCCTCCATCCCAACTGGATGTCCAACCGGTTAAACCCGGGGGTATTGCCGGAGGGCAGGCGCCTCACGGAGTACAGCATGACGTCCAACTCAAGATTGTTTGGAAGGTCGAGATATGAACGCATCTGAAATTGCGTGTGCGGCGTATTCCCCTGATATTCCGATCCTACAAAACCCTCGTCTTCATCCAAAGACGTTTCCACGCCGTCGCCAAGCCAGGTGAAGGCGGCAGAAAGATTCCACGCGCGCGTCAGGTTCCAGTTTGCGGCGACCTCTCCGCCGTAAGTCTTGCCGCGGGCCCCGTTCCTCACAAAGTACGGGAGGACGACGTGCGGCACAGGTGACGGATCGATGTACCATTGCCCAAGTTCAAATGTTCTCAAATGCCGGTACACGTTGTAGAAGCCCGCTATGTCGACGGACGAGCGCCTGGTAGGTCTCACTCGGTAGCCAACTTCGTGGGATACAAGCTCTTCCGATCTGAAATCGGAATTGCCGATAAGGTTCCACTCATACAACGATCCCCCCGAACGGTAGACTCCTGAGGTCAGGGTTCCGTCTCTATCGAAACGTGATGGCGTCCGTACGGCTCGGGAAACAGCGAGCCAGCCGGCACGGCGGCGGTCGGGCGTCCAAAGAAGACGCACGTTCGGCTCGATCTCCATCCCGGTGTAATGCGTACTCTCCAACTTTGAGCCGAAGGTGAGCCTCAGTCTGTTAGGTTTCAAGACCATATCTTCTTGAGCGAAAGCGCTCATGAGATGCAGAGAACGTTCCGACGGGTCGTATGACACTATGGGGGTGGCCCCGATCTTATCGCTGGTCCATCGGTAGTTGAACCCGTACGTTACCTCGTGCCCCGGCCTGTGCCGGCCGCGTTTCTGGAACTCGAGGTCGATGGTGTCGCGGCTATCATCGGCCAGGAAGTCCCTTCGGTTGGTCCGGTCATAGTACGCCTGCCAGGTCACCTCTGAAAAGTCGGAAACGACCCGAGATCCCCGCGCGACCAGATTGCCTCCGGATGCGAAGCCCACGTCGTCAAATGTCGTGTAGTACGGAGGCGTATAGCTCCGCCTCGTCCATGTTCCGCCGGAATGACCCTGGTACATTTCTCCCTGGAGCATCGTCGAGCGTTTTCCCGGGCGCTCCCAGTCCATCCTGAACCCGGTGCGCTCCTGCCTCCATCTGTCCGCGGCCGTGTCACCCGATGCGCTGACAAAGCCTCCGTCGCTGAAGTACTTTCCGTACACTCGGAGGAATCCATGGTCGCCGAGTTTCCCGCCATAGCGGGCCGCCTGGATGGTCCGGTCACCGGACTCGACCGTGGACGTAACGAAGCTATCCGCGGTCTTGCTTGCGCTTTTGGTGATGATGTTGATGACGCCATTCACCGCGTTGGCTCCCCACAGCGTCGCCCCGGGACCTCTTATGACCTCTATGCGGTCAATATCCTCCATCAGGGCGCCCTGCACGTCCCACCAGACGCCCGCAAAGCTTGGCGTGTACACGCTCCGCCCGTCTATAAGGACAAGCAGTTTGTTTGAGAACCTATCGCTGAAGCCACGGGAAGACACGGCCCACTTGTTGGCGTCTATTCGAGCGACGTGAAGCCCTGGGGCCAGTCGCAGAGCCTCCACGATGGACGTCGCCCCGGAACGGCGAATATCCTCCGCGGTTATCACATAGATAGCCGCCGAGGCGTCAAAAAGGGCTTCCGACTTTTTCGAGGCTGAGGTGACCTTGACTTCGACGTCTAAGAGGTCTTCCAGGCTCAACTCGGTCAGATCACGGGTTTCGGGCGCTTCCGAGGTCACGGCGGCAGGCGCCTCGGCGGCGTGAGCCATGCAAAGGGCTGTGGTGAACAGAAGGGCCACCAGGCACGAGGCGCTGAACACTCGCCAATATACTGTTGGCGGAATGAAGGCTGCCGAATAAGCAGGCAGCAGGCGCTGAGGGGTCCTGAAGCCTCCGCGGATGTTCACTCCCTGCAAAACGCATTTCATTGGACCTACCCCCTGTCAAGTCGCTGATACTGCAAAGGGCCCGCGTAGGGAACCGGAAGTAAACCGCTGGCCGAATCTGTACGGTCAGATGCTATCGTTCCACTGAATTATCGGCAAAGCCGGTTGACCGCGTTAGGGCTGGGCGCGCGATCAGGCCGCCGGTAGAATCCCAGTCGAGCGGAGGTTGTCCGCCTCCCATACCTGCCTGGCGAACTCTTCCGCGGGAACCGGTCTGCTTATGAAGTAACCTTGGACCTCGTCGCAGTCGAGCGACCGGAGGAACTGCAGTTGCTCCAGAGTTTCCACTCCCTCAGCTATGACGTTCAGCTTCAGACTATGCGCCATTGCCACGATCGCCCGCGCGATGGCAGCGTCGTCGGGATCGGTCGTGATGTCTCTTATGAACGACTGGTCGATCTTGAGGGTGTCAATGGGGAACCGTTTGAGGTAGCTCAGTGAAGACTGGCCCGCTCCGAAATCGTCTATGGAAACCTGAACTCCCATATCCTTCAACCTTCGCAGGGCCGCCGCGGCGACAGAGGGCTTGTGCATGATCGCGCTCTCAGTGACTTCGAGTTCCAGGTACTTCGGATCGAGGCCGGTTTCCTTGAGAATGCCCGCGACGATTTCCACGAGGTCCTTCTGCCGGAACTGGCGAGGAGAGAGGTTCACAGCGACGGGCATCTTGGGAAGACCTGAATCCTGCCACGCCTTGTTTTGGGCGCAAGCTTCGCGCAGCGCCCACTCGCCTATCGGGATTATCAGGCCGGTATCCTCCGCGAGCGGGATAAACTCGGCCGGCGACACGAGGCCAAGCTCGGGATGCTGCCAGCGCAGGAGGGCTTCCGTTCCGACAATTCGCCCGGTGGACAAATCCACACGCGGCTGGTAATGCGCCAGGAGCTCTTCGCGGTCCACGGCTCTCCTCAAGGAAGTCTCAAGCTCCATTCGCTGGAGAGCCGCGGCGTTCGTCGCCGATGTGCAGAGCTGCCAGTTGTTCCTGCCCTGCTCCTTCGCCCGGTACATGGCGGTATCCGCATTCTTGACCAGAGTCTCCACATCGGATCCGTCCAGTGGGAACATAGTTATGCCGATGCTCGCGCTGACGAATAACTCGTATCCGCCCCCGACGTCAAACGGTTTTGCCAGAGAATCAAGGATCTTCTGGGCCACGTTTGTGGCATCGTCGGGTTGCGATATCTGCGACAGGATGATGGTGAATTCGTCCCCGCCCATTCGGGCAACAGTGTCCATCTCGCGGAGACAAGCGGTCAGCCTGCGAGCGACGCCGTTGAGGAGTATATCGCCGATGCTGTGACCGAGCGTGTCGTTGATGTTCTTGAACCTGTCGAGGTCGAGGAACATCACAGCGAGCGACTCCCCGTTCCGGCGCGCTTTAGCCAGGTTCTGCGTCAAACGGTCGGCGAACAAGAGACGGTTAGGCAGGCCGGTGAGGTGGTCGTAGTGAGCGAGACGATCGAGCTGTTTCTCGTATACCTTCTTCTCGGTAATGTTTCGTTTGATCGCTATGAACCGCTCGATCTCCCCGCTTTCGTTCTTGACCGGGGTGATCGTCATGTCTTCTGTATAGAGGCCGCCGTCTTTGCGACGGTTCACTATCTCTCCCTGCCAGGTCCGTCCGGACCTGATGGTGTTCCAAAGCTCGTCGTAAAACGCAGCGTCATGCTCGCCCGATTTGAGAACACTCGGCTTTTTCCCGATCACTTCTTCGGAACCGTAGCCCGTTTCACGCTCGAACGCGAGGTTTACAAACTCGATTCGCCCATCAGGGTCCGTAATGACTATCTGGTCACCAGCGGCGTTCATTGCCGAAGTGTGCATCCGCATGTTGGACTCGGCGTGTTTCATATCAGTTATGTCGAAACACGATCCGACATAGCCCATGAACTTGCCGTCAACGTCGTTGATCGGCGCTCCGCGATCGATGATCCATCGGTACTCGCCGTCATGTCGCTGGAGGCGGTACTCCAGCTCAAATGGCTGGCGCGACTTGAAAGCCTGGAAGTACGTGGTCATCCGCCTCTTGATGTCGTCGGGGTGGATGCCCTCTATCCAGCCGCCTCCGCTCTCCTGCTCGATCGTTCTGCCGGTGAAAGCGAGCCAGGTGCCATTGAAGTAATCGCACTTGCCGTCGGCGCCGGACCTCCAGATCAATGCCGGGAACTCTTCGAATAGGGACAGGTACGAATCACGTGACCGCTCGACCGCCTCTTCGATCCGTTTTCGCTCGGTGATGTTTCTGAAAAGCACGAGGTCAGCGGGCCTGCCCTGATAGCTGATGATCCCGGCGTTCACTTCGACATCCAGGCGGCCGCCGTCTTTGCTGATAATAGCGCTGTCGTAGACCGCGGGAACGTCCTCGCCGGCCATGCGCTTCGTGTACCGCTCGGCCAGGACCGGAACACCGCACAACTCCGCGTAGTCCCCGATAGGCATTCCCGTCATCTCCACGACGGTGTATCCCGCCATCTCGGCGAACCGGCGATTGGCAAACACAATAGTGTCGTCCTGGAAGATTGCGATACCATCGTTGGCTCGCTCCACGACGTTGCGGTATTTCTCTTCGCTTTCCCTCAGCGCCTGTTCGGCGCGCTTTCGCTGAGTTATATCGCTGGCGAGCGCCACCAACCGTCGAATCCTGCCGTCGTCGGCCGCGACAGGTCCCACGCTGACCTGCAGGCTTGTCCGCTGTCCGTCCTGGCGCACATAGTCGGCCTCCAGCGAAGACGTTGATCCTTCGCGCGCCTTTTCGAGGGCGGTCTCTACGCTTTCCCAGTACTCGTCCGGCCAGAGTTCGACAAATCGCTGTCCGAGGATTTCATCCTCGGTCCGGTCAACGGTTTCCAGTCCGGCCCGGTTGATGCCGACACATTGGCCCTGCAGATCGAGCAGCGAGACCCAATTGGGGGAACCCTCCACCACGCTTCGGTAGCGACTTTCCGACGCGGCCAGCTTCCGGTTCGTGTCTCTTGCGCTCTGCAACACGTAGAAGAAAGTCAGTATGAGCACGCAGACGAGGAGCGTGACTACAATGCAGAACAGGCGATAGGCGCCCACGGACCGGAGCCAGTCTTGAGCATCGACGTCCATGCCCAGGATGACGGCCGAACCGTTCATCCTGGCTTCGGGCACGGGCGCCAAGCCCGAAACCCAGGATCCCCAACTGTCCGTGAGCGGTCCCTCCACGAACGCTTTCCCTCCGGAGAACAATCTCAGCAGCTCGGGAGTGGCTTCATCGTACCCGTCACCCGGAGCGGAATAATCGTTTGAGTTCTCCGGCTCGGCGTCAACAAGGAAGATGACCTTGCCATCGCCGCGGCCCATCAGGTAAACGAACCGGCAGTCGCTATTCGTCAACCCGATGGTGCGTAATTGGTTTCGGAGTCGCCGGTACTGTTCGGATCCTATGTCGGCTCGGCTGCCGGTCAGCCCGGCTAGCAGGGATGGATCGATGGCCGAGGCGGCCGTTACCGCGCGGCGCAGCAGATTCCGGCGGCAGAACGTGTCGCCTGCGTCTCCCATCGTCCTCGTCAACGCCCATCCGCCCACAATGACGGCCAACAGGGCCAGGCCCCGCCACATATTCGTGCGCGGCGTTTGCCGAGGCTCGTCCGCGCTTGCTTCGGCTACAAGCAGCGCGTCGGAGTAAGCCGTCACCGCCACGGCTACCAGAACGGCAAGAATACCTCTGACGAGTTGCACGGGGATGCCGAAAGCCTCGGGAAAAGTCTGTTCGTTGATCAATGAGGCTGGGAAGAAGTCCCCCTTGGGGACTACCGCGCCGGCGACAACGGCGTATGCGGCCACCAGGGCAGAGGTCGCTCTAAGCCAAAGGCTGCAGGGACGAGGAGCGCGGTCCGCGGCAATGCGCAATACCAGCGCCGCCAGCAGACCGCCGAAGAGCCCGAGAGTGTACCTCTCCATCAAATTCGGCCAGAGCGCGTCTATCTGCGCTGCCCAGGCTGCCAAAACGAGCAATGGAAGCAGGACCCACCTGGGTGGACCTTTGCCCGTGAGCCTGACGAGTCCGTCCCGGCCGAATTCAACCAGGAAAGTGAACGAGAGAGCGAGCAGAATCGACTGCGAGGCGACGAAAAGCGGGGAATCACCGAGGCTGAACGCGAGCAGATCCATCCACTCGCTGACGCCGCGCGTGATACCAAACAGGCCGAACCACACCCACGGCAGCCTGCGGTCCCTTCCCTTTGCAAGGGTGAGGCAGGTCGCTGCAAGTATGATAAACGCGAGCCCGTAGAAGAATACTATATAATCTATCTGTGCTTCGAAGAATTCAGCCAATATCGGCAACCTGCTGCCGCCGGCCGGCGCTCTGCCGGCAGTAATGCCAGTATTAGTTATCGGCATGCAGGGGCAGGAACACGAGTGAGTGAGCGTGGAAGCGAGTGGGTATAGGAGATTTCAGATTGTGGCTTTCTTAAGTTCGGATTGCAGATTTCAGATTGCAGCTATTCCTGGGAGATCGGGGCTGTAGATGAAGATACTCGGGGCCGTTGCGGCTTTCATCCTGGGCGCGTTCCTCGGCGCTGCGTTGGCGAAGATTGTGCGCGACAACGGCCTGAACACCATTCGCATCACAAGCCGGCGCCGCGCGAAGGCGAACGCGCTCATTGAACTGATTTCGCAGGTGGAGCGCGAACCGAAGCTCATACCGTTCGTGCGGTCAGTCGAGATACTGGAACGCGGCAGCAGTCACGTGGATTACCGCGTCGGATTTGGTGTTGGGATGACTCTGGTCGAGGCGCTGTACACCAAGACCTGGGACAAGACGAAGGGCGTCGTTGAATGGAAAAGCGAGTCAGGTGACCTGCGTCTCCGGCATTCGGGCCGGATTCGGTTTCCGTCGGACGCCGGGCAGGAGCGGATCGAGTTGAACACGGAGTATGGTTTTGGCATACCGATCCTGGGTCCACTACTGACCGCTACCGTTGCGCCGGCGGTCAAATTTGCGCTTGCCCTGTGGCTGCGAAGGTTGGGTGATAGATGACGGTCATCGGGTTATGGATAGGGGGTTGCGAAAAACCGGTTGACAGGGCGTTCGCCAGTCAATATAATATAGCGTGCAAAACTGAATAATGCCCGGCGGAAGCGTTCGAGGGCTCGTGTCCGCCATCGTCGCTTTCGCGGGAGAAGCTTGCTCTGTTGTTCTCCCCGTCGGCCGCTGTGGTGAGCGGGCAGGGAGGAAGACCGAGCGCCTGCCCCTCAGTCCAGCCGAACCTCTCGGTGACGCCTGCCCGGATACAGTGTCCGACGGAGGTTGCGCCGCGGCGCAAAATCCACCATTATTATCTATGGCGGTTGACGTATTGGGGTAGCGGGGACTACAGATTGTGGGTCGCAGATTCGCTGGGGAGTGTTGACGCCGACGTAGCTCAATTGGCAGAGCAGGGGTTTTGTAAACCTCAGGTTGCGGGTTCGAGTCCCATCGTCGGCTCCAGGCATTCTAGGGTTAGAGGTTGGAAGCTAGAGGTTAGAAGGTCATAGATTAGAGGATGGAAGCGCTGGAGTCATTCCGGCGTCCAACCTCTAATATCTAGCTTCTAACTTCTAAATCGCGGTGGGATTCCCGAGTGGCCAAAGGGAGCAGACTGTAAATCTGTTGCGGAACGCTTCGGAGGTTCGAATCCTCCTCCCACCACCAGATTCAGAGGTTGGAAGTTGGTGGTTTGAGGTTAGATCAGTCTAGCTTCCAACCTACAGCTTCCAACCTCTAACGTGCCCACGTAGCGCAGTGGTAGCGCACCTCTTTGGTAAAGAGGAGGTCATGGGTCCGACTCCCATCGTGGGCTCCAGTGTTCAGAAGTTAGAAGTTAGGAAATCAGAAGGTATGCAACTTCCAACACCAATTTGGGGAGGCGAGATAAATGGGAAAGCAGCGGTTTGAGCGGACTAAGCCGCACGTAAACATTGGCACTATAGGTCACGTGGACCATGGCAAGACGACGTTAACGGCGGCGATAACGGCGGCGTTGGCGACGAAAGGCCAGGCTGAGTTCACGCCTTATGACAAGATCGACGGCGCTCCTGAGGAGCGGGAGCGTGGCGTAACGATCAACATATTCCACGCG
>JAUSGG010000242.1 GCA_030649165.1 Armatimonadota bacterium | reverse complement strand
AAAAGTCTGGAGTTTCTGGATTCACCGACGCAATATCGCCGGCATGCTTATGGTCGTGCGATCTATCGTTTCTCGGCTTGTATGCCGATTCCGTAGTCGGGCGGTTGTGGAGCTAGAGAACCTCGCGCTCCGTCACCAGCTGCATGTTCTTCGCCGCCAGCGGCGGGGTCGGCTCCAGCTGTTTACTTTCGACCGCTTGCTCTGGGTCTTGCTCTACCGATTGTGGCCGCGCTGTCTGGATGCGATGGTGTTGGTCAAGCCAGCAACGGTAATCCAATGGCACCGTCAGGGATTCCGCTTGTTTTGGAGTTGGCGCTCGAGATCCGGGAGGCGTAAGTGGATCGCGAGATTCGCGATCTGATTCGGCAGATGAGCAGCGCCAACCCGCTGTGGGGTGCGCCCCGGATTCACGGCGAGCTTCTCAAGCTCGGCATCGAGGCCAGCCAAGCGACCGTCGCGAAGTACATGGTGCGAAGGCGGGGAACACCTTCTCAGAACTGGCGGACCTTGCTGCGCAATCAGGCCGAAGGCATCGCTGCGATCGATATGTTCGTTGTGGCGTCCGCGTCGTTTCGACTGCTCTATGTGATGATCATCCTCGGCCACGATCGCAGAAAGATCTTACGCACAGCAGTGACCGAGCATCCGACCGCCGTTTGGCTCTCGCGCCAGGTGACCGAAGCCTTCCCGTGGGACACGGCGCCCGGTTATCTGCTGCGCGATCGCGACGCATCGTATGGCGCTGAGTTTCGCAGCCGGGTCGAAGCTATGAGCATCACGGAGGTCATCACGGCGCCACGCTCACCTTGGCAGAACGCATATGTCGAGCGCGTGATCGGTTCAATACGTCGCGAATGTTTGGATCACATCGTGATTTTCAACGAGCGTCATCTGCGCCGCGTCCTATCCTCTTATGTCGACTACTACCACAGAACCCGCACTCATCTTTCGCTCGATAAGGATTGCCCCGACTCCCGCCCGACTCAGCATCGCAGCGTCGGAAGAGTCGTCGCCATCCCAAGAGTCGGTGGCTTGCATCACCGCTACGAACGTCTCGCCGCCTGAGCTGTCCCGGTTTCCTGCTCGTCAATCGTTTGCCGGTGGCCAGTTCGCCGTCGTCTAAGGATTCATGCTCGGAGGGTTTTTCGATCCCGATCAGGGACACAGCCGCTTGTGGTTCGGATCGCAGCCCGTCTCATTTGAGTGCATCAATTCGATAGCAATTCTAGCAGCCGCTCAAATTCCGGTTCAGATGGAATTTTTAGTAGCGACAGCCTTGACAGGAGAATGAACTGCGCACTAACACGGCAATGAATATGCGAGGGTTATTGTTGTCGGCGATCGTTGCGACAGTCTTCACAAATTTCTTGAGCAAGGGTTCGGCGTTGGCAGCGAGCGCGAGCGAGATCAATCGGAATGCGACACTGGCGTTGACTACGCTCTATCAGAACACGCCGGGCAAATTTGACGTTCAAAGGCTTGCCAGTCAAGTGTTTACTTGAACTAGTGCCTTCTGATAATGAGGGTGTTCAATGAAATTGAACAAGGCGCGGGTTGCGCTTTTTGCTCTGTGTCTGCTGCTGGCCTTTGCAATCACGATGACCGGAGGAGTGGCAAGAGCGACGCCAAAAACAAAGCCTCACCCGAAGCCTCCTCCGACGCCGACCATCACCCAGACTATGACGCCGACGCCGACTCCGACCGCTACTGCTACGCCGACATTAACCGAGACACCGACCGCGACACCGACGGAAACTGCTACAGCAACCGCTACTGCGACCGAAACTGCTACGGCAACGCCGACACCGACTCCAACGCCCAATCCGATTCAGCACATAATCTTCATCATCAAGGAAAACCGGACATTCGATAACTACTTCGGCACTTTTGTCGGGGCCGACGGTGCTACCACGGGTGTCACATCGACTGGTCAAGTGGTCCCGCTCACGCATTCTCCCGATCGCACCGTGTACGACATCGGACACACTTGGGGCAACGCGCTGAATGCCATTGACAACGGGAAGATGGATGGCTTCGATCTGTCTTACAACGGAAATGTGCTGGGCTACTTGCTGCCCTACACGCAGCTGACCGAAGCGGACATCCCGAATTATTTCCTTTTGGCGAAAGTTTTCACCTTGGCTGACAATATGTTTTCATCGATACACGAAGGGAGCTTTCCGAACCATCTGTATACCGTGGCAGCGCAGGCCGGAGGGGCTATCACCAATCCGAGCGACCCAGCCAATTGGGGCTGCGATGCGGCGCCTGGAACCACGGTTTATGTAATGAACGCGCTCGGCCAGACTTTCCCGGCATTTCCGTGCTTTGAATTCGAGACTTTGGCCGATTTGCTGCAGGACCACGGTATTTCGTGGAAATACTACGCTCCTGTTAAAGGAGAAGGTGGCTACGTCTGGTCGGCGCTCGATGCGATCGGGCACATCCGCCAAGGCCCTCTATGGAGCTCGAACGTCGTGTCGTGGAAGCAGTTCGTCACCGACGCGAATCAGGGTACTTTGCCCGCCGTATCGTGGCTTGTCCCTCCCGGTCCGATGAGTGAGCATCCGGACGTAGATTTCAGCGTTTGCGAAGGTGAGAACTGGACCGTCCAACAGATCAACGCGGTGATGAAAGGGCCCAACTGGCGTTCAAGCGCAATCTTCCTGACCTGGGACGATTACGGCGGTTTCTACGACCACGTTCCCCCTCCCGTACTGGATCAGTTCGGGCTTGGACCTCGCGTTCCGCTGCTGGTCATCTCGCCCTACGCGAAGCCCGGCTTTGTTTCGCACTCCCAATACGAGTTCTCATCGGTGTTGAGGTTTATTGAAACAATCTTCGGCCTGCCCGCGCTGGGACCGCGCGATTCGATCGCCAACGATATGACCGATAGCTTCGATTTCAGCCGGAATCCGCAACCGCCGCTCAGCATCGACCCGGGATCCGGAGGCTCAGGGCTCGTGCTAGTTACGCGAGAGTGCCCGCCGCCCGATCCGTTGAAGCTCTCGCCACAAGTGTTGCGCTTTGGCTCGCAAAGGGTCGGCGTAACTACTGCCGCTATGAACGTGACGCTTTCCAACTCGAGCGACAATACGGTTTCCATTTCCCCGATGACGGCTACTCGTCACCTTGAACATCAGCTTTTCCGCGAAGAACCCTTTCCAGTTCTCCCGGAAAGCCTTGGCCCCGACGTACTGGCGCGGCGGGATGATGTCGAATACGAAGAGGTTTTCGTTGGGCACGTAGGCGGCCATCACACCGTCGATGTCTCTGGCGTCTACGGCACCATTTATTAGGCGTCCTTTACAGATTTCTTTGCCTTGTCGATCACGCTCTCCACGGCCTTCTTAATTTTGCCGGTAGTTTGGTCCAGCTTCCCTTCGTCCTTTAAACGTTGGTCATCTGTCAAAACGCCAACTGCTTCTTTCACACGGCCTTTGATCTTGTCGCTCGTTCCGCTCATTGCACTGTCCTCCACTTGGTTAAAGTCATTGGTCGGCCAGCGATCAGGTTTACCAACCAAATCATCTGCGCTGCTCGTTCAGTCACGACAAATACGACTACTCAGCTCACTTCACGTAAATTCCGCCTCGGCATTCTCGTTCCTGTTCAAACTGCGGCTGGATCCACACCTTCGATATTACTCGCTTCGGAGCGAGCGCGGCCGAGTCCCGAGTGAGAATTAGTTCCTCGGAGAACTGATTGTAAGGTTGCCGAGGACTGCCTCCGCCTTGGGGAGATGCGTGTGGTGTCGCGGCGCTGCCGCATAAGTTTAGTGTTCGGCTACCGGAGGCGCAGATCGTTCTCTACGGCGCGCACACCTGGGACAGAGCGCGCTAACACTGCGGCTTGCAGACTTTGCGCCCCGGTCGGAACGTGCCCGGTCAGACGCACGACACCGTTGCGGACCTCGAGGCGGACGTCTCTGAACGCATGTTCGTCGAGAGCCGTCCTGACCTCGCGCTGGAGATCGTCGTCGCGCGCACTCACCGCTTCCTGCCGGGAGCTGGCGACCACTTGGAGTTCATTCACCACGCGCTTTACATCGCTCACCTTGAGGGCATCGGCCTCGGCGGCAGCCTTGGCCTCGTGCGAGGGCACCATCCCGAAGAGCGTCACCACTCCGTCATACGAGTCGAGGTCGATTTCGAGCCCTGGGACCTGGGTATCGGCCAGCAGGCGCATTCTTACGGCAGACGTTATCCAGATGTCAGTGGCTGCGTTCCAAACCCCAGACCTCTCCTGATGATGGTGCTGCGCGGACTCGCGCCAGATCTCCGCGTCGGCGAGGGTATCGGGACTCTGAATCTCACTGGCGACGCGGTGGACACCGGGCACCGCGGCTGCCACCTCGACGGCGCGCAGATGAGCGCTCAAGGTCTTGGCGGTACCGCTCAGCAAGACCACACCCTGGTTAACCGACTGCACAGCGATACTGCTGCTCTTGAGTGAAGGATCGGCCTCTAATGCCTGTTCGACCCGTTGCTTGAGGGCGTCATCGGACACCTGCATCGCTGCTTCGTGCGCGGGGGCGACCACCTGCAACAAGTTGCGAACGCCTTGAACGCCATCTATTTTCCGAGCGACGTTCTCGGCCTTCGCCTTTTCCTCGGCGGAGTGCACCTTTCCGTAGAGGGTTACCTGGCCGGCGATGGTGTCCACCTTAATCGCGGTCCCGCTGACGCCGTCCGTCGTCAACAGGGCGAGCTTAATTTTCGCGGTGATCCAGGCATCCGGGGTCGCCGCCCGGGCCGGCGCGGCAACGCTCAGCACAACGGCGAGCAAACTATAACCGATCCACCACGATGGCTTGCGCATGATCCCTCTGCTTGATTGAACGGCGCTCATCGCATCATCCCTCCGTGTCCGAACCCGCCACCCATTGCCAGCCAGATCACCACAACGATCAGGACAATGGTCAGTACACTCATTCCACCGCCGCCGTAGTAGCCGCTGCGATATCCGTAGTAGCCACCGCCTCCACCGAAAAGCAGGATCAGCAGAATGATCAAAATCAACATAGAACACCTCTTTCACTAAGTATTTTCATCGATAGTTGCGTTCTGTTTCCAGGAACTCCGCGCTCAGGCGGCGGCGCCGGAGTTACTTGTTGGACGCTGAGTTTCTTATCGAGAGCGGAGCACAGACCATGCCATCGTCTCCGACTGAGAAATGACCTGTTAGCGAGGTTTGGGCGTCCGAATTGCGGCGTTAACGGCTCGACGTCTCATAGAGGCCCCCAAAGGAACCAGTTTGTTGGTTCCATTGGAGACAGATATGCTTGGGGGCCCAAAGGGCCACTGTACTTTCGAGTCAGCTGACGACCGGCCGATATTTTGGGTTCAGGATCGGTTTACGTACTGCAGTTCACCACGCGCTCTTCGACCATGTTCAGGCTTTAATGTGATCGGAGGCTGTGAGACCGAGAGCGCCCTGCTGAGGCCAATCGGGTCGTTGAAAGTCAGATTCGCATTGGGCTCGCCGATACGGTCAATCTTCCCACGGAGCCTTCGCGCCAGTGGTGGCTCGCCTGATACAGAGCGAACTTGATGCTTGACGAGCCACCGTTGATCGTTAGCATGCTCATAGCATCTGTCATTCGCCAAATCTGCGATAAAACCAGGTCTTCACCAGCTGGGTCAGGACCACATAACACACCAATATGATCGCCAGTAACAACCAGTACAGGGGTGGCAGTGGGACAAAGCCGAGCGCGACAGCCAGAGGCGAAACTGTCAGCCCGGCGCCCACCGCGACGATGATGACCGAAGTGAGGATGAGTGGCCAACTGGCCGAGCTCTGGAGAAACGGGATTTTGTTGGTGCGGATGACGTGAATGATCAGTGTCTGGGTGAAGAGCGACTCGACGAACCAGCCGGTTTGGAACAGGGCCGGATTGTGCCAGCAATTGAACACATACAACATCATGAAGAACGTCACGTAATCAAATAACGAGCTGATCGGCCCGATGAAGAGAATGAAACGCAGGATCCGGCCAATCTCCCACTTGCGCGGCTTGGTCAACCAGTCGGCATCCACCTTGTCCGTGGGGATAGTGGTCTGCGAGAAGTCGTAGAGCAGGTTGTTGGTCAGCACCTGGATCGGCCGCATGGGGAGGAAAGGCAGGAACGCGCTGGCCCCTACGACACTGAACATGTTGCCGAAGTTGGAGCTGGCTGCCATCTTGATGTACTTGACGATATTGCCGAACACTCGACGGCCTTCCAGCACGCCCTGCTCCAATATCAGCAGGCTATTTTCCAACAGGATGATGTCGGATGACTCCTTGGCGATGTCCACCGCGCTGTCCACCGAGATGCCTACATCTGCGGCCTTCAGGGCCGGGGCGTCGTTGATACCGTCACCCATGAATCCCAACACGTGGCCCCTGCTCTGGAGAGCGTGGATGATACGTTCCTTGTGGGCCGGAGCCAGCCGGGCAAATACGCTGGTCAGGCTTGCAGCTTCGGGCAGTTCAGCTTCGCTCATCGCCTCAATTTGAGTGCCGAGCAAGAGATGCTCGACCGGCATGCCGACTTCTTTGCAGATGTAGGCGGTGATGATCTCGTTATCGCCGGTCAGGATCTTGACGTCCACGTTCAGGTTGTGGAGCCGCTTCAAGGCCTCTGCAGCGGTGTCCTTGGGCGGGTCGAGGAAGGCCAGGAAGCCCAGCAGGATCAGGTCAGATTCATCCTTGACCGCGTATGTAGGCTCATCCGTCGCCCCCGGCATTTGCTTGTAGGCCAGGGCGATCACACGGAAGCCCTGACCGTTCAGGTCGTCCGCTATCTGCCGGCGTTTGGCGTCGTGCTCGGACAGGACCTCGATGATCTCTCCCTTGACTTCCACCCGGGTGCACAGGCCCAGCACTTCTTCGACGGCGCCCTTGCAGATCAACGTGTTCAATCCGGTCGTATCTTCCACGACCACCGACATCCGACGCCGCACGAAATCGAAAGGAATCTCGTCTATCTTGCGGTACTGCTCTTTGGCTTTTAGGCGTTCCTCCAGATCCTCATGGGCGAGGATCGCCTCGTCGAGCAAGTTCTTCAGCCCGGTATGGTGGTAGCTATTCAGGTAGCCATATTGGAGCACCTTTTCGCTAGGATCGCCGTGCGCGTCCAGGTGCTTTTCGAGTACAATCTTGCCCTGCGTAAGCGTGCCGGTCTTGTCGGTGCACAGCACGTCCATCGCCCCGAAATTCTGGATGGCGTTCAGACGTTTGACGATCACTTTCTTGCGCGCCATCGCCAGGGCACCGTTGGAAAGGTTGACCGTCACGATCATGGGCAGCATCTCGGGGGTCAGTCCGACGGCCACTGCCATTGCAAACAGGAAAGCTTCCAACCAGTCGTGCTTGCTCAGTCCGTTGATCAGGAAGACCGCCGGAACCATCAGAGCAATGAAACCGATCATTAGCCAGGTGAACTTGTTGACGCCTTTATCGAAGCTGGTCAGCTGCCGCTGCCCGACGATACTGGCAGCCAGAGATCCAAAGTAGGTCTTGTCTCCGGTGTGGATGACTACGGCCGTTGCGGTGCCGCTCTCCACGTTGGAGCCCAGGAAACAAATGTTGGGCAGCTCCAGCGGGTTCCGAAGGTCGGCGGACGTGGCGTCGGCTTTTCTCTCCACAGGCAAGGATTCTCCGGTAAGAGCCGACTGATTCAGGAACAAGTCTTTGGCGGAAAGCACTCGTACGTCGGCTGGGACCATGTCACCGGCCACCAGCCGGATGACATCGCCCGGCACCAACATCTTGAGCGGCACTTCAGCTTCCTTGCCATCACGCACCAAGGTAGCCGTGTTGCTGACCATCGCTTTGAGCTTTTCAGCAGCGTTATCGGCCCGCATCTCCTGGTAGAAACGCAACACCACGCCCAGAACCACCATCACGAAAATGACCGTGGTTGCCCGCAGGTCACCGGTCAGAAAAGAAAGCACGCCGAGCGCCGTGAGCAGAAGCACCAAGGGATTCTTGACGTTACTCAAGAGGCGCATCAGGGCCGATTGACACTTCTCGCGGGCAATCGCGTTGAGCCCGTACTGTTTTAAGCGCGAATCGGCTTCCCCCTGGCTCAAGCCATCTAATCGCGATTCAAGCTCCTGCAGGACGGTCTCGATATCGGCGCGCGACTTTTCCAATACTTGATCGGAAACAACCGCCCCTTTTTCTCCCGTGGGATTAGCTGGGACATGAGCTGGACTCGTGGTTGTCGTAGGCAAATCCATTCACACCTTTTGTTGCTTAATCCCCGGACCGGTGACGGACCCGGCACCCACCTCAACCCACCGCCCAGCAAACCGCCCATTCCCGCCCCAGCCGCCGCACCTTCGGGCGCCGTCGTGTGCTGTTCGGGTGGGTTCGGCGCCGTGCTTCAGGCAAAACCGACTCGGCAAGGCTCTTAGCTTCAACTCGGACCGAGACTCATCTTCACGCGAACAAACCTTTTGACCCCAATCAAATGGCGTTTCCCACCATGGTCGAGCTACTGTGGGGCGCTGCGGTGTCGGGTTAGTGCTCGACTGCCGGGAGGCGCAGATCGTCCTCGACCGCGCGCACGCCCCGGACCGAGCGCGCTACGACTGCGGCCTCCAGGCTCCGCGCCCTGATACCCCATCATCTCGAGCGCTTCGGACAGTGCTTCGACCGAATCATGATTGTCGTCGACCAACATAATTCGCTTCAGGTTTTCAGGCATGGCGGGTACAGAATTTGATTGGTAACGTGAAATATCATTCCGCGTTTTAAGTACTTTCTATTGGTCGCAGTAATCCGGCAGAATGGCGATCCCTAACACGGACCTGAAGCGTTGCGCAGCTTGCATTGAGCCTGCTCCTTTTCTTGTTGCAGAAACGCCACTTTTGTTTTTGATCTTTGGAGCACTGATTTAAGGAAACCGCACGCCTGCCGACCCCTATTGACCTAGCGTGCGCGCGGATGGAGCATTGGATCTTGGATCCTATGCTGCACGAGTTCCTCAGCGCGAACCGCGAAGAGATCATTGCTCGCACCAGAGAGAAGGTCGCCAACAGGCCGGCTCTGCGCGCGACGGCCGAGGAGTTGGAGGACGGGATTCCGCTCTTCTTGACTCAGCTCATCGGTATGTTCCAGACCCCCGCCCGCGAGGCGGGCGCCGCAGCGATCGGCGAGGGCGCCACCAGGCACGGTGTCGGTGGCGGAGCGCAGTCAATTCGAACTCTCGGGCGACTTTGCAGACCAAAGACCGCGATCTTTCAACTCCGGCAGCGATCGGAGAACGCTCAACAACGTAGACTGTGTGGCGGGAGCAGGCAGAAGAGATCGCTGGCACACGCTAGGGCTTGTGAGACGGAGCGGGGATTCGCACTATGAACTCCGCTCCCGCGTCCTCGCCATCGCTTCGAGCTTCGATCGTTGCGCCGTGCAGTTCGACCAGGTTTTTGGCTACTGGCAATCCTATGCCGAGCCCTCCCTGGCGAACGCCTCCAGACACCTCGCCTTGGAAGAAGATCTCGAAGATTTGCGAGAGGTCAGCGGCTTTTATTCCGGCGCCGCTATCGCGAATGCTCATGACTTGCCATCCCGGTTCCTGAAATAGCCGCCAGACAATGGTGCCCCCCTTGGGCGTGAACTTGACCGCATTCGACATCAGGTTATTCGCTACCTGGCAAATGCGCTCCCGGTCCACGAACGCGTAGATCGGCTCCGCAGGTAATTCAAGCCGCACATCGAGAGATTTTAGGTCCACCTCCGACTGATTGGTCTCTGCGGCATGCTGCACGCACTCTCTCAGATCGATAAGCGTACGCCTTAGTTCGATCTTTCCGACTTGGGTTCGATTCTGATGCTTGGGTTAATCGGCGTTGTTCAAGCAGACGAATCTGTTCCGCTCGCCAGATCGGCGCGCTCAGTTCTCAAAGCGTCCCCAAAATTGTTGCACTTCGGTTCGGTAAGCCCTGCCATGGTGTGCCTACTGACAACTCGCTTCATGAACACAAGATTTACGGTCTCGGGTAGGTCGATGCCGGTGTCGAGCATGTCCACGGAGATGGCGATGCGTGGTAGGTTGTTCTTTTTAAACTTGGTTATGAGACCGTCGCCGTAGCTGCCGTCTCGCACCCTCTCGGTCGTGGACATGATGACCTGGGCGACGCCTACATGCTGCGGGTACATCTCCTCGAAGACCTCGGCTATCCGGTGAGCGTGCTTCTTGGTCATCGCGAAGACGATCGTTTTGCCTGGCAACTGGCCAGACTGATCCTTGAGGCAGGTCTCCATGACTTCCTCCCATTGCTTGCGGAGGGTGTCTCTGTTGCTGACGTCGACTTCGATCGCCGTGCCGGCGTAGTCGAGGCTGTCGGGGTCGATGCCCTGCTCGGCGAGAGCGTTGCGGTCCTCCTCGCTGAGATCCACGCCCTTGATGCCTTTGCGCTGGAAACTGGTGTGCGCCTGGTACAGGCTGAAATCGACGAGGAAGCCTTCTTTCACAGCCTGCGGATAATCGTAGAGGAAGGTCGGCACATTGGCATCGCACCCGAAGACCCTGAAGGTGTCGCGGTCGATGAAGTTGGCAGGAGTAGCAGTCAAACCGATCATGCGGGCATCGAAGTACTCGATGACTTCGGTGAACCGTTTGAAGAGCGAGCGGTGGGCTTCGTCGAAGATGATGAGGTCGAAGAAACCTGGGCTGAACTTGGCGTAGCAGAGCGCCAGCGTTTGCTCGGTGGCAACAAAGAGGCGTTTCGTTTTGTCGATCTGATGCGTGTAGATCCGGTCGCGAGGCTCGTGAGGCAAGTGGGCTTTGAAGCCATCGGTCAGGGTCTGATCGACAAGGGCGTCACGGTCCGCGAGGAAGAGAACGTTTTGCGCCTGATTGGATCGGAGAAAGACGTCGATCAAGGCCATGGCCACCCGCGTTTTGCCCGTCCCCGTGGCCATAACGAGCAGCGCGCGGCGCTTGTTGGCGGCGAAGGCCTCGGCGAGGCGGCGAATGGCCTCGTGCTGGTAGGCGCGGTCGACTATGGAGCTGTTGATGGGGGTCGCTTCAAGCGGGCGTCGGTTCCGAAGTAGGAACTTCAGCCGCTCTAGGTCGGCGGGCGCGAAAAATCCGGCGACGAGGCGCGGATTAGCGAGGCCGACTTCCCAGAACCAAATATCATGGCCATTGGCCATGAACCCAAAGGGAGCAAACGGCTGCTTCTTGGCGATCTCGGTGACGTAGTGCCGGAGTTGTTCGTCAGCGTCGCGCGCGTGGCGGGAGCATCGCTTGGCTTCCACGATGGCAAGCACGTTGCCGCTTGGGTCGTACAGGCAATAGTCGGTGACGCCGTTCCATGGCTCCGCGTCATAGCCATCAACCGGAACTTCCAGTCCGACCTGGGTGCGGTCCTTGAGTTTCCAGTCAGCAGCACGCAACTGTGGGTCGATTTGGAAGGCACGGGTTTGGGCTTCGTTCAAAGTCAAGGAGTCAAGCCTGCGCCCGTTCGCCGCGTTGTCTCATAGAAAGTCATCGACGAATACTCTCTACTTCCGTCAGAAGCAATGGAAGGCAAAAGTCAAGGCAGGATAGTGAATTTTGTATCCGTCGGAAGAAGTCCACACTGCTACCAACGTTGTGGGAGATGTCGGACTGTTGGAACTGAGTACGGGTGACCCAAAACGCGAAAAACACGCCGGCCTGCGCGGTGCGAAGCTGCTCCTGGTGTGCTCCCCTATTTGCCGCCAATCATATGTAGGGTCGATCGGTTATTTCGCCCAACTGTGGGTCCCGTTAGCAAGGGCGCGCTCCTAAGCTCCACCTTCGAACAGCCCTCTGGAGTGCCCTCCGCGCATGTTGAAAAGCGCTCTACTCTGATGCCTAACTCCGCAGAATCAAAACCGAGTGACTCGATAATTTCACGCACGACGCGATACGGCCGCGCCTCATCTTCCGGATCTCTCGAAGAGTGCGCTAAAACATGACCGATAAATTCGTGAGTAGCGTGCGCAGGATCTGCTCCTCTGAATGTCCCTTTTTCGCCATCTTCCCGGGGCGCTGTTGCCGACCGCGATAATGTTTTCCCGCCGAGCAATGTACTCGGCGCGGGCCAGCCCCCGCGCCAGAGTCGTGTTGAGCGAGGGAATGGCGGCGAACTCGAAGCTATCGAGACTCTTCACCGACGCGTCGAAGCCGATCGCGCCTCAATACAGTGCCGCTATGATCCTGGCCAGTACATCGCCGGGGCGGAACACCTCCAGCAAGCGCAAGACTTGGACGAACTCCCGTTGCCTGACTTGCCCATGCGCGCTTCGAGCAGCCTGCGCAGCGTCGCGAACTCTGCAGGCAGTTCCCGGTCGGTGGGCTGATCTGAAGCGCAGACGACGCAGTAATCTCCGCACCATAGACATTGTTTCTTACGTGTGGTAAGAATATCTTACCAACGCGGGAGGCGAGGCTATGCAACCAAGGGAAATCGAATCTGTGATTGTCGCAGTGCTGCGCGACATTCAGACCACGAGTGGTCGCCAGTGGACAGAACTCAATCAAGAGTCGAGACCATTGGGCGACCTCGACGGCTTCGATTCACTTAGCGGCGTGGAGGTTACGGTCGCCATTGAGCAGAAGCTGGGATGCAAATTCGATACTGATTCGATTTTTACGTCAGAGGACGGAAAGCACGCGCTCAATCTGAAACAGATCGGCGAACGGATCTGCAAGATGCTTGGATCGAAGGGTTCGTCGAAATGAGTGGGCTGAGCGACCGACTCCGATTCGCACGTGAACAGGCTGGCTTGTCTCAGGCTCAAGTCGCGAAGATGATTGATGTGCATCGGCCGACGATCTCAGAAATTGAGGCCGGGCGAAGGCGCGTGACTGCCGAGGAAATGCCTGAGTTCGCCCGGATTTACGATGTGTCCATATCTTGGCTTTCAGGTTTGGATCAGAATGACGGAATCGGCGACGATCGGGTGCGGCTCGCCGCGCGCGAGCTAGCCAAACTCAAGCCTGCGGACCTCGACAGGATCGTGCGTTTACTGACGACGATGCGGAAGTCGAAGGCGCCGAAGCGGTGAACGTCCGAGAACTTGCCACGCGCGCTGCGGCAGAAGCATCGCGGCTGCGCGCTAAATACGGCATCGGCCCATCCGATGCCGTATGTCCGTTTGAATTGGCCGACCGAATCGGGCTCTCGGTTCGTCTGATCGCATTGTCAAGTTTAGAGGCAATTTACGCTCGAGAACCTTCGCCGGTAATTCTCTTGAGTACGGAACGTCCGGCAGGACGCCGTAGATATAGCTGCGCCCACGAGATTGGGCATCACGTCTTTGGCCACGGAACATGCCTAGATCAGCTGTTCGATGACGATCCTGGGGCATGGAGTTCAGACGAATTCTTGGCGCATCGGTTCGCCGCCGGCCTTCTCATGCCAAAGATAGCCGTGGAAGCGGCGTTCGACCGTCGTGGATGGTCGCTGAAATCACCGCGACCGAATGAAGTGTACGTAGTGGCTCAGAATTTTGGCGTGGGATACACAACGTTGATCGGGCATATGGAGTGTACCCTGAGATGCGTGCTGTCCAGTGTCGCAACCGGACTTCTAAAACAGAAATTGACGCAACTCAGATCTGACCTAGCCGGTTTTCAGATCGACCAAGACCTTCTTGTTGTTGATGATCACTGGGGTGAACGACCTATTGAGCTTGAGATCGGGGACGTCGCGGTGATTCCGCCGAGCGCAGGATTCACGGGCGCGTGCGCGATTCGCAAGACAAAACCTAGGGTTCACATAGCTGCGACGATTTCTGGCAGTGGAAGTGTGGCCTTGAACAACTCGCGCTCGATCGAGATACGCGTTAGCCGACCGAGGTTCACCGGCCTGGCACGATATCGCTACCTGGAGGAACCGGCAGATGCCGAGTGAACATTACGTGGAGGAGCGCAATCTCTCGATTGCCTGGGGCAGGGGGTTGCGCTTGGCGAGTGCGCGAGGCCACTCAGAGACGGTGCCGTTGATAGTGGCTATTACAGGCTTCGATGAATACGGCAACGTTGAGGAGGAAAATGGAATTCGTACTGCTCTCGAAGATCTCCTCGTAAAAGAGGGTAAGCAGAGTGTCGAAACGGTCGCAAACACGATTTTTCCACGATCTCTCTGGAATCCCGCGGCTCCACGTGAGCTTCTGTACAAGCGTTACCTGAATATCCTGCCAAGGATACAGAAGGCGACGCGCAAGAACTCCCATGGATTGTACTTTGAAAGGATGATCTCCGGTGGCCCGAAGGGCGCTGAGAATCAATTAGACTTTGGTATCGGAACTTATCTCGGACGCGAGGGCGTGCGTCGAAGTGTTCTTCAAGTCGCTGTGTTTGATCCAAACCGAGATCATTCCGCGGCAGCACAGCTTGGCTTTCCTTGTTTGCAGCACGTTACGTTTGCACCTTCCGATGAAGGCCTTTCGGTGAATGCATTCTATGCGTCTCAGTACATGGTTGAACGCGCATACGGAAACTATTTGGGCCTTTGCCGACTTGGACAGTTTATTGCCCATGAAATGAGCCTGCGGCTGGTACGCTTGACATGCTTGACCGGGATAGCCGTGTGCGAGATCTCGAAGACAAAACTGGCGCCGGCCTCTAGTGCGATCGACCGCGCACTTGCCGAATAGGAGCAATGACCAATGAATCTTGAAGAATATCAGCGACGTGCGGGCGAGACTGATCAGAATGCAAAGGCCCACGATTCGACTCAGGTTTCACAAATTGCTCAGAACAGCGACGTGATTCCGCTTCTCGGCCTTGTCGGCGAAGTAGGCGCGTTGCTGGGCGAATACAAAAAGCTGCTCCGAGACGGTGCCACGCACCGAAAATTCGGCGATGAAGTGAAGGAAGAGCTCGGTGACATTCTGTGGTATGTGGCCAACGTTGCAACCAAGTTCAAACTAAGTCTTGACGATATCGCAGAGCAGAACCTTAGTAAGGTCAAGGACAGATGGTCCCCTCCCGAGGGTGCGCGGCATCTTTACGACGAGCAACAACTCGAGAACCAACGGTTGCCGAAGCGTTTTGAATACTCTTTCGAGTATCGCTCAATTGACGGTGCCCGAAAAGTGGTGATGGTGGATCGTCTAAACGGCGACTCGATTGAGACTACCGGCGACCCGCTCACAGACAACGCATATGATGATGACGGATATCGATTTCACGACGCTGTACATCTTGCGTTCGCAGCCTGCCTTGGCTGGTCTCCGGTGTTGAGGAAGCTCCTGCGGAACAAGAAGATCCTGGTTAACCGCGATCCTAAGGAGCTAGCTGAAGTTGAAGACGGCGGACGTGCTCGTGTGGTTGAGGAGGGGATCGCGTTCGCTGCCTATATGTACGCGGCAGATCACGCTGATCTCGCAGGGGTTGGCGCCGTAGATTCGCGGCTATTGCGGCATATCAAGCAAATGACTTCACGGCTCGAGGTAAAGGATCGGACCACCAAGGAATGGAATGACGCGATCCTGCGGGGTTTTGCAGTTTGGAGACAACTTCGAGACCGCGATGGCGGAAGGGTGCGAGGAGATCTAATAGCAGGTACTATAGAGTTCATTCCTCCGAGTCACTGAACGCAAGCGCTCCTTGCTCTTGTGTGGCGTCTGCGTCATCGGTTTGCTGACTTGTATTGTTTTCCGGGACCTTCAGGCC
This sequence comes from Armatimonadota bacterium, assembly GCA_030649165.1. Classification (GTDB taxonomy): domain Bacteria; phylum Armatimonadota; class UBA5829; order UBA5829; family JAUSEB01; genus JAUSGG01. The sequence goes on along the minus strand of JAUSGG010000242.1, from coordinate 18,969 downwards.
CCACTTCGGGGGATACCACTGCGGTACGGGCTTTGGCTTGGGTGTGAAGCGTTGCTTTATCCTAGTTCGTCCCGCCGTGCCACTGGACGCGGGATGAACAACGCGTGCGTATTTATCGACTTCGCAGAAAAGACTTTGGCAGTCGACAAGTTGAAGTGGTCGTCCCCACAACCTATGAAAGGACAAACCGAGACGGTCAAATTCGCGATCAGCCATTTCGGTGACGGCCCGAATCACGTCAGCGTCATCGAAGCCCCCAGTATCAGCGAAACACTTACGGATTCCGCTGCGCGCGCCTGGACCTGCTACCACAAACTCCATTTCAGAGAAATCGAGCATACCGCTGTAGTTCAGATCTATTGCGAATTGAAAAGCGAGAAAGTTTCCTAGCGACGGATAGGAGCGAAGAATCTCAAAGACCTCCCGGAGGGAGCGGGCGCTCTCTACACGGAAGGGTGCACCGTCGAGCATCATGTGTTGGAGTAGCCGCAAATGGTTGAGGTGTTTGCGGCGGTAACCGAACGCGGGCGAGGGCATGATGTACGCAGCGGAGTAGATCGGGCGTTGATGTTCGGCAACTGCGTCGAGAGCCCTCGCGTACCGGTCGAAGTCAAATGCCTTCCAAGTTATTGGGCCCGTTTTCGCCTCGAGCCGCTCCCACGTGTCGATCCGGTTGAAGAACTTAAAGAGGAGAGCTCGGAAAAAAATCTCCTCTCCGGATTGCTCGCCTCGATAGAGGACATTTCGAATCAGATACTGGCTGACGCGGTCGGTGGCACGGTAGACGTTGGTAAACCGATAACACGCTAAGACGGGATCGCCTGTCCACGGAGGAAGGCTGCCCGCAACTCGACGTATAAAAAGGTCCTGCCGTAGAGCCGCGAATCGCCAGTACGTCTCGAAGACCTCAGTGGCCTGCATGGCGCGTCCTGGAGTAACGACGATTTCCCTGACCGCATTCAAGTATGCTGGAGCTGCTTCGCGCGATTCAGCAGCTTTTCGCCGAAGAATAATTTTGTTTTGGCGATGATGCCGATTTGATTCTCCCACCGCGTCACCCCGCCTAAAGCTTTGACAACTGAAGGCATCTTTGCCGTGTTTCGCAAATTTTCGCAAGACGGAAGCCGGATCGTCGAAAGTCTATGAATCAAGGGACCGGGTTGCGGAATGCAGTGTTCGAACTCTGAGACGACTCCGTCAGCGTTCTGCAAGGCATCAAACTTCGTCACTCCGATGCAATTTGTTCATCGCAAGTTCCTGATCGACGCAGCCGCGCGGGCGTAGCACGCCGCGGTCTATTCAGAGAAGATTGGCGCGGCAATAGTAGCAGCCCGACGGCTGCCAAGGCGGCATCGAAGCGGACAAATGAAGTTTCGGTGCGGGTTAAGTATGGTTCGCATTCAGTTCTCGTTGATAGGCCAGTTCCTTTCACTTCCCTCACCGCCGCGACAGAGCAATGAGTGTTGGGGACGGCCAAGGGCGCCGAAGCCCCGGCCCGAAAAGGAGCAGTTGGACATGGATACCAAACACGCGGAGGGAATGTTCGTCAAAAAGAGCGATGGGAAGATCACCGTTCCTCCAAGCCCATTCCCGCTCGAAGAAAAGTCAGCGCCCGCGATGAAAGATGTCATCACCGTCAAGCCGAGGGGTGCTTTAGCCTCGAAATACTGGCCGGGGTCAGAGCGGCACTCGATCGTGGCGTGATCGGCTTCGATGCGGTCAAGCATCTGGTGCTGTGCCGGATCGAGCGCCGCCCGCCGCGGCTGGACCTTAAGATCTATCCCTACCTGCCGCAGGCCACGGTAACGACCACTTCGCCCTCGGCCTACCTGAGCCTGCTGGCGGGAGGAGCATCGTCATGAGTGACACCCCGCAGGTGCTGCTCGCCCATCACTTGAAGGCGCTTAGGCTGCCGACTTTCCTGCGTGAGTACGACAAGCTCGCCCGCCAGTGCGCCGCCGAAGGAGTCGACCATCCGCGCTACCTGCTACGCCTGGCCGAGTTGGAGATGATCGACCGGGAACGGCGCACCGTAGAGCGCCGGATAAAAGAGGCCAGGTTCCCCGCGGTCAAGAGCCTCGACAGCTTCGACTTCACCGCCATTCCATCGCTCAACAAGACCCTGGTGCTGGAGCTGGCCCGCTCGGAGTACGTCGCCCGCCGCGAGAACATTATCGCGGTCGGCAACAGCGGCACTGGCAAGACTCACATCGCGCTGGGGCTCGGACTGGCCGCTTGCCAGAAGGGCCTCGCGGTCGGCTTCACCACCGCCGCGGCCCTCGTCCACGAACTGCACGAAGCGCGCGATGAAAAGCGGCTGCTGCGCCTGCAACACCAGCTCGCCGGTTACAAGCTTTTGATCGTCGACGAACTCGGCTACGTTCCGCTGTCACCGACTGGCGCCGAGTTGCTGTTCGAGGTCTTCAGCCAGCGCTACGAACGCGGCTCGACGATCGTGACCAGCAACCTGCCCTTCGACGAGTGGACCACCGTCTTCGCTTCCGAGCGGCTCACCGGCGCGCTGCTTGATCGCCTTACTCACCACGTTCACATCCTCGAGATGAACGGCGACAGCTTCAGGCTCAAACATAGCAAGCGCCGCATCAGTGACGATCAACCGCCGCGACAACCCGGATAAGACTGCTCGCTGCTCGGATCGCTGCTCGACGACGTTAGATGTTCGCTGCAATAGCGAGGGGGAGATCCCCCTCGCACTCCCCCTGCTGGAACCCCAACTATCCCTGCAGCTGTGCATAACTGATGTATTTTTGCTCTGGCCAACTGCTGCAGTTTTAGTCCGGCCTTGACACGCGCACCAGCACATCGGGTTCTACTTGAGGCTTTTGACGCCGACCTTGCTGTTTGAACCTGAAAGGGAGTGGGGTCACAGATCCCACCTCCTCCTGGTTACTTACTAACGTGAATCGGCTGTCTTCTAATCCTTAGGGACTGAGGCCTCACCAGTGTAAGAAATATCCTCCGCGCCGCCAGCTTCCAAAAGTTTCTTTGCCCGATCGCGCTCTTGGCTATCTTCGGTATGGACAGACAGCAGGATGTTCCCGCCTTTGACCTTTCCCTCGTAGCGTTTCGCCTCATACTCGGGAATGCCCATGCCGATGAGTGCTCCGGTAAGTCCTCCGGCAGCTGCGCCGCCAGCCGCGCCTGCCAAAGCTGCCATGATAGGACCCGCAGCAATAAAGGGTCCGAGGCCGGGAATTGCCAACGCTCCGATGCCGACCATCCAGCCAAGCGCTCCGCCCAGGATTGCGCCGCTGCCTGCGCCAGTCGCAGCGCCCTCGGGAGCCTTGGTGTGTTGCTCGTGGGCGAAATCCTTACTGCCCTGCTTGTCGGGAAACAGAACTGATATATCGTTCTCGGTGAAGCCGGCCGCTTTCAAATTATCGGCTATCGTGATCGCCTCAGATTCACTCTTTGCGATACCAAATACTGCCTTCTTTGCCATATTATCTCCTTACTACTGACCTTTAACTTCGAGTTGATTGTCGACTTTGTCTGCGCCCGCGATGGCTTGAGCTTTGCCCGCGATTGCGGTCTTTTCCGCTTCGGTTTTCACTGGTCCGCGCAACGTGACGCTGCCGTTCGTGCTGATAATCTTCACGTTGTGCGCCAGCATCGAAAGTGAATCATCTTTGACCACGGCTCTGCGTATCTCGCTGGTAAGTTCTAGATCGTTTTTGGAGTTCGACTGTTGGTCCGCGGTCATTGCTTCGGGAGCGCGATCTCTAACATTGACCGCGGAGTTATCCGGCGGAACAGGCGTCGGATTCTGCGCCATAGCGAGGGAACTCAGGCTCAACAGTGACGAAGACAGTACTAACGTTAATGCAATTCGTTTCAACTAAATTACCTCCTTAGGATCATTTCAAAGTACATGACTAATCACGTACCAAACCACGAGACCGACACGGGAACTCCCAAAAGCCAGGCTATTCCATAACGCATTTGTTTTTACCTCCAGTTCTAATAATTACTTCGCGGAGTTGAGCGGCCGGGTGATTGACTGATGCCGGCTTGGAAGCAGGATTCTTTCGAGTTGCTGCTTGCGTGCTTCCAGTTCCGCGCCCAGTTCCATTAGTCGACCCTCTCCCAGAATCTTCTTGGCGTGTACTTCCAAGGCGGCTCGTATTTGATCGAAAATGACGACCTTTTTCTCCCCCGGCCTGCTTGGTTAGCTTTCCGTCTTGCGCGAACATTTTTTTGACGGCTGCATGATCTTCTTTCAACAAAGCAATCGCGTCTTGTTTCGGCATTTTCACCCTATGTCGGATTTCTATCGCGCCTAGGCGCGCGAGAAATATTATTACTACCTGCTCGTCGAGCGCCCTCGATGAAACTGATCAGCTCGCTTTGAACCTCTAGGGAACTGGTGCAGGGTGAGACAAGCAGTTCGGACGGAAAACTCGCGGGCTCACGCATTGGTAGAGCGTGCAACGATCACGCCAGAGAGTACTCGCTACTACCAAAAATGCAGTCGAGCCAGAACTCGATGGACTGTGGACATAATTTAAGGAGAGGATTCGCTCGAGTTTGCGCTAAGCTTATCTTTCTGCCTCGGGATCCGGCAGTACAGTAAAAAGGTTTCATCGCAATCGGCGTGAAGCCGCGCGCACGCGCGGATTTCGCGCAGTCCGCCGTAGCGACGGACCGTCGCGGGGTAAAACGCTGGTATTTCGCCCGCGCGTGCTGGGAAGCCGAAGCGGTTTCAGATGGGCGCAAAGCGCACCGTGTGGACGGCGGGCGGAGAGGAACTCAGCGGAATCCGCGGCGATACCGGCAATTCGCGATTCTCCCGTCCCCTTTGAATGCGGTGAAGGCGCGCACACGCGCGGATTTCGCGCACATCTGCGGATAATTTGAGACGTCGAGGACTGGGTGGCGGATGACGCAGGCTAATGCGAACCCCTCTCTGTCAACCTTGTCAACCGGTTGACACTTGAGCGGCGGTTGACACGCGGTGGTTGACGCGTCGGCTATGATATATAACGTCGTTCTACTCTCGTCGTTCTGGTTCCCCAGTCGCGCATCGAATAGCCGACGCTGCACTCTTCGCTTACGTGTGCGGGAATCCACACTACTGTGAAGAAAATGTGGATTCATCGACAGGCCGTCGGTTCCTCGCGACAGCAAGTTCCGTTATTTTGAGTGAGAACCGAGTGCGAGCCCAAAATGCCGAACATCGAGATAGACATGTCAGATCGTGCCGCCCGGCATCTGGGAGCGATTAGGCTGATGTCTTACATGGTTTTCCCGGATGACGCGAAGATGCGCCTGGCCGACGAGACTGCCATGCGGACCGTCACTGCCGACTGGTGTTCCAGTAGATTTGCCAAGGAAGATAGAACGGAGCAAAGCCGAGTCATACGCCGGATGTACTCAAGGGTGGGGACGGATTTGGCGCGAGCGCTTGCGGACCCGGCGGCGTGGATGAAACGAGAAATCTTCGACTACATGCTAAGTTCGGTCGGTGGAATTTATGACGTCGCTGTGCAGCTGACAACGTCACCGTCGGCTGAGGAGCTTGACCGCGAGTGGGCCAACCGCTGGTGGTCGATCGTCTACACGGGGAAACTGATAGAGCTCGTGGGGTCAATTCATCAGCACGATCCGCAAGCCGCTAGCCTAAACAAGGCAATCCACATCCTCCGTAAGACCGAGGGCAATGGCAAACATCCGACGGTTATGCTCCGGCAACGGGGCTTCCCTGGAGTGTATGAGTCGAGCCTCAAGAAAGCGTGGAGGAAGTTCAAACCGGTCGCTCATTTGTGTGCGGCGTATGTGATCACGCAGACACGTTACGCTGAACTGCAACTCGGGGGAGAGTTCCGGGAGTGTTGGAAGGAACCGCCGGTCTTCTACAAGGGCCTACCGTTCTTAGTCTTCTGCTCGGTCGCCAAGTGGGTCGAGACGTTCGCGACCTCCTTCTTCTCCCGCGGTCAGCGACAGCCGTTAATTACCAAAGAAGAGATCTTTGCGCTGCCGAAAGAGATTCTCGACTGGGTGCCTCCTCACTGCCCGTTTCGGATGCTTACCGAAGAGGAGATCGCGGCTTTGAACAGCTATCGGGCTCCGAAACAATTCGTCTGACACGCCAGTTCAGACTGGGGTGAGAGAACATCGATCGCCGTGGCGCGGCTGGCCGCTCCGCCGACGGTCAGATCAACATCCTGGAACAGCAACTCATTCTCTTCGGCCTTCGAGAATACATCGTCATTCTGCGGCGCGTTGAGTTGTGCCGTGTGCTCGGCGGCAATAAGTGCCATCGGCTGCTGAGGAGGGACCCCGAGCGCTGCCATGACTGGATTGCGGTAGTAGCCCTTACGGGCAAGGAAGACAGCGTCGGACGCCGGATCGAGCGGCGCTGCACTATCGTTGCCGCAATCAAGACAGTGAGAGATTCCTGGAACGGGACGGTGAACGGATTTACAGGCGGCGCAACGGACCCATTTCCCGTCGAACGACAAAGACAGTTCGCGCCCCAGAAGCCGACGAAGACCGCTCTCCATAGGCTCTGTGAAAATCCGAAGTAACTCGGGCGACCATTTGTCCGTGAAGAGTTTGCGGGCGCCTTTGTCCTTTAGGACCACGTCCATAGCTTGGAACTTGCCTTTCTGGCCGCGGATACTCACGCCTTGGGCCCGGGGGCGCTTCCACCAGCCGTTAGGCATCGTGCTCAACCAAAACCCGTTGCGCCGCCAGCATCGCAGCCAGGCCCGTGCAAGAGCTACCTTCGCCTCGGGCGTCTCAGCAACTCGCGGAATCGGAGGCAATTTTTCTAGTTCAACGGTACGCTTTGTGCGCTCAACGATTGCGGCCAGCGCGAGCGCTTCAAGACCGAGGAAACTATCTTGGACCGTGCTGATGATGTTATCGAGCAGCGCCTCTGGTGCCGTTTCGCTGCGCATTTCCATGCAAAGCGCATACAGAGCGGCGTCTGACAGTAGGGTACCGTTCTTCGCCGCCTCCTCAACGATATCCTCCCCGCTGAAACCCTCGCCGGGCTTCAGCTCCGGTCTGAGTCGAACCTCAAGGGTCTTAGACCCAAGCAGAACTGCCACATAGAGGTCATCCAGACTCAATAGCACCTTGAGAGGCGCGACTTCCTGAAGTCTCCTGAAACCCCATGCAATGAGAGGTCGCAGAGAATCCCGCACAGAATACATTTGAAGATTGGGTGCCAAGCGAGCAGCGACCTGTCGCGAATCCGAAAACACGAGAACCTTCCGGCCTCGCAGAGGTGCAAAATGACTCGCCTCAACGGGTCCCGGCGGCTGTATCTGGATTTGCCGCGCCACGAGGGCTTGGAATGGTTGATCGCCTTTCGTCTGGTGGTCCTGGACGTTTGAGCGCCCGAAGCGAGCCTGTTCACCGCAGACGGCGCAGGGTACGAACTGGCCTCGCACTTCCATATTACTGTCAATGTCGCCCTCATCATCAGGCGGCGGTGTGACGCGATCATGCCGCAAATAGACCGGTCGGGTTCGCGGGCCGAGAGCGTTCGGGTTCAGGCGTCCGGTTTCAAGATCGTAGTCGGCGGGCTCCGCAACATCGCCTTGGCGCGGCTCTTCCAATAGCAGGTCAAGCGGCAGGAGTGGGCTTGTCTTGCCGCCTTCCATGCGGATGGGCCGTCCCGGTTCCGGCCAGAGAGTGGCCGGATTGTCAACGTCGTCCGTGTAGGCGCGCGCATAGGCGGTCCCGCAATAGCGGCACGTGTACAACTCAAGCACCCTTGACCCGCAATCGCAGCGCTCATGGGGTTGGCAGTACATTTTCCCGCATATACCGCTTCGCTGATAGGCGGGAATTTCGGTGCATTTGGGGTCCATACATATCCAGAGCCCCGGCAATCCTCGGAAAAAATTATGAATGCGGCAAGGAAGAAGTCCCGGTCCTTTCGGGTCGGTCCGCGCGATGCTTCCGAGCGCCAGTAACACCGTCAGGGCGGTATCCGCCTGAGCCGCGGGTGCCGCGGGAAAGAGTTCACGCCCCAATTCACCCACCGGGCGTGCCTCCTTCATAGTTGTATTCACTAGGAGCCCCATCGGCGGGAAATCGGCCAGGGCCCGATAGAGGTCAGGCTCTAGATTCTGACTGGGCTTCACACCGCGATACTCGAGGAAGGGGAGGACCACCTTGGTGCGCGCGGCATCGTCCGAGGCCGCATAGAAACTTGCTAAGTCGATGACCGCCAAGGCTTTTGCGTCGTGCAGAGACCCTTGAGCCGCTGGCGCCCGCAGATCCAGGGTTCCTGTCACAGCATGGAAAGTCTCAGCGGGAACGCCAGCAAGCTGTGCGCCGAACTGGGGCGCATAGTGCTTGTTCCTGAAGCTGGCAGTCGCGCAAATGACCTGAAAGCGGCTCGCCGGGATACCCAGCCGGTCGCGGAGCCGCCGCAGCAGTAATCCAACTTCCGCCCCGGCCGCGCCCCTATATAAGTGTGCTTCGTCCAGGACGACCAAGAACTTCTCGTGCGGATTCTTCGCGAGCCAGTCACGCGTCCGGTCGAAGATAGGGCGCTCGATCGGTCGCATGAGCATGTATTCGAGCATGGAATAGTTCGTGAGCAGAAGGTCCGGCGGCGCAGTTTGAACTTCGTGGCGGGTGATGAGTTCGGAGTCGTCCGGGAGTGTTACCGCTCGGCGAAAGGCGCCGGTCTTCCGATCCTGCCAGCTGCTTCCTTTTTCACCGAACCACGCGGCCAGGTCCGGCTTCCCCGGCCACTTTCCGCGCGTTTTCAATTGCTCCAGCAGGCGGCACGCCTGTTGTTGCTCTTCCGATTTCGGCCCAAGGGCGCGGCGTTGGGTTTCGACGTAGAACGCGTCAAAGGCCCGTAGCTTTGGGGAGTCCTTTTCCGAGGTTCGTACGCCCGCATAAGGGGTCCGGCTAGTGTAGCGCGCGAACCGCGGGGGACGACCCGCCCATAGCTTGAAGAGCCTCACGAGGCGAATATCACCCAGGAGTGAACGCAGGCGGCCGAGTTGGTCGTTCACCAGAGCGTTCATCGGATAGAGGATGAGTGCACGGACCGCCAAGTTCTGCTCGAATGAAGATGGGTTGGCCTTTGCTTCACGCGCCAACTTGCCGAGGATCGGGAGAAGGAAGGCCTCAGTCTTTCCCGAGCCGGTTCCTGTCATAATGAGAAGGTTTTCCCCATCGATCAGACTATGACGGATGGCCTTGGACTGATGTTTGTATGGCGGATCATAGATCACCGCCGGCAAGCCTTCATCCGATTTTGACAGCGTCGTGTAAACCTCGAGCGCAGCGTCCGGGAGCCCTTTCATACCACCAAAGTGCTCTCCTGATTGGTATCGGGGTGTCGATTCCAAGTAGGGGACCTGATAGATGACGCCGGGCCGCTCCAGCAATTGCCGACGTTGCTCGATGAGAGCCGGCGCACTGATGTGATACGTGGCCTCTATATAATCCCGCAGCGAACTATGAAGCTGTTTTATCGTCTCCTGTATGTTCTGGGTCATTCCCCTCCCCCTTGTTCAGACTTATCGCGGGGCGATAGCCAGAGACGCTCCTGAAGAAACGCCTCTTCGGACGCAAGTTCGCGATCCGGTATCCAGTATGAGAACAGGCACTTCTCGCGCGAAGCCGGGCGGCCCAGAACGGCCAGACGCCGCTCAGCCCACAGCGGCAGGGGAGAAAAGAAATCCAGGCACACACCGCCGGATGTTGGCCGGCGCCGGTATCGCTGTGGTTTTCCGTGGCATTGGTCGATTGCCATCTGCAGGTGCCAGGCGACGTCGCACCCTCTCCATAGGGTCCCTCTCAGCGGAAAATCAAGAAACCCGGTGACGTGTCCGTCGATGAGTCTGACAATCCCCCAGATAGGGGCTCCATACGCCTGCGGCCGTCGCCCTACGTAGTCTCCTGATTCACTCTTCGGACTGATCCAACGGCCGGCGTAGTAGTCAACATTGCGGGAGGGATCGAGGAGCGAAATATCCGCGACGGCCCCGCTGGGTGGTTGCTCACTCAACAGGCGGAGCATGCCGTTGCGCATGTCGATTGCCGATTCTGGCTTAGGGGCTTTGAGCCATGACGATTCGGAGCGTTCAAGCAATCCAAGATCGCGCAGAACGGACGGAAGGTCCTCCGAAGGTTGGGGGGTCAGCACTCGCGCGAACCCTTCTCGAGCTACGCGCGCGTTCAGTGACGCCGGCAAGGGCGTTAGTTCGTCCGGCAAGATGCCGACGAGGAATATGCTTCCTGCAGGCCTTACGATGAAACCCGGCGGTGCGGCGAAGAGCCAGGTGCCCTTTACTGCCGGATCATCGGTCGTTACCTGGTTCAGTTCAAGCAGGTCGCCGCCAATGACGAGGCTTTCCACGGCGGCAGCGACGCGCTCTGCAACATCGGCAGTGTCTTCGATGAGATACTGGAGGCTTTCCAAGACTGACGCGACGAGCGTCGATGCGGAGCAGGGGCAAAGGATCCCCGCGCCGCGTCGTAGCGAGGCCGCCAGCATGGCATCGTCGAACATGCCGTTGGAAGGCGCCGAAAGCCCTAAAGTCTCGCGACTGATCTTCAGAACTTCGTCCGCTGAACTCTTCGCGATCACCATTTCCACCTCGGAAATGCACCGCCGTCAAAGGCGTGGTTCTGGCTAGCTGCCAGCAGTGCCAGAAGCCTCGCTCCGCGCAACAACGCAGGCTTCTGTCCGATCTGATGTAGCAACCCGTCGAACTTCGCTTCGGGGAGCAAGAGCGATTTGTGAGGCTGGCTAGCCAGCCGTAAGGCAAACTCACAAAGATCTTTTTCCGAACATATCTTATACTCGGCTGCAACCTCCGCATACCATTCCGTTCCCGGACCCGTACCGGCTTCCATTCTGTCGTGACCGCGCAGGAGGATGACGGGGAATGCCTGCGACCCTCCGACTGATCGCTCAAGCTGCTGCAACGCGGACAGGGATTGAGGGTCGGAGAGATACGCGGCCTCCGCCTCGGCCCATTTCCTACCGCAGAGCCGAGAATAGAGCAGGTTGATCAGTCGTCCGAGGACACGGTTTCGCCGTATACCGACGAGCGGGCCCACAAGGCGCGCTTCGCTCCAGAGCCGCAGCAGGTCGAGAACATGCCTTACCTGGATGTTGCCGCTGTCGAGCTCGTGCAGATCTGGTTCGATGTCAAGACTTTGCAATCCACCTTCTATTTGAGGCGTGCTGACGATGATCGTGTCCAGAAAGTCTCCATGACTGGCTTCGATAAGACCGCCCGGTGGCTGCATTTGAAATCCTGCCAGGACGGTTTCGGCAGGGAGACGAGTCGGCAGGGCAGGGCGGCGAAACCCGAAAAACCGGTAGGTTGCTGTTGCTGCGTCATCCCTGCCGGTGTCGTCGATCAACCGGACTGTGGTGACGCGATGAATGCTGCGGCATACCCATCGGACTGGCTTTACTTCTCTCTCCAACCGAAGAGAGTATTCCCCGAGTTCGTCGCCTCTGATTGAGAAACGCCCGGACGCCGCTTCGAGATAGGTCCAGGCGCGACCTTCATCCTTCACGAACCGCGAGAACTTCCTCAGCCACTCTCCGGCGGCGACGGGTAGGTCGAAGGTGCCGATCTGCTCGGACAGCAGTTCCGTACCGCTCGCACTGGCTAGGCTGATTGCGCATGTTACGTGGCGTCCTTCCGGACCGAGAATGCTGACTCCGACATTCCCCTCCCAGAACGTATCTAGGTTGGGGTCATGATGGTCCAGGGAAATGACCAAGCCGGCATGCGATGTCGTGCCCGGAATCCATGGCTCTGGCTCGCGCACCTCCAGAGTGACCACGCCTTCTGCTGCAGGCGAAGATGGTGTCGCGACCGAGTGGTCGCCTCGCCGGGCCTTTACCGCGAGAGTGTGCCTGCCCACAGGAAGCGGGGAAATCTTAAAGAACACGGGAGCGCCAACGCGGCCCGCTTCGATAAGAGTCTGAGCTCCGCCGTTGAGACGGACGCTGTAGGCGTCCAGCGGATGGTCATGGCTAATGCCAAAACAGGGCGTTTCGGTCGTAAGCCACTCGCTGTGACCTTCGCCGTCCCAGCTCCGCCCAGACAGTCCGGCTGGCCAGATCCGTACCGTTCGGGCCACCTGCAATCCCAACTGCTGCAACCAAGCTATGTCGTCGGAAGAGAGCGTGTCCGGAATGGAAAGAACACCGGCGTTCAGGCCATCACAATCCACCCCGCAGGCATCAAGGAGGGAATGGCGAGAGGGAAGCGCCGCTTCGCTGAGTAGAATGTACTTACGGCCGGGCCGGACAATGCGCCCTACAATCTCGTGAGCGAGACCGTCGGCTCCGATGCGGCACAGCCAGTTCGGTCCCCCCGACAGGCGCGTTTCACTGTCGATCAGTTGATCTAACATTCCATTGGACCGCTCGAATTTCACTAGCGGCGTGTGCGCTCCTGGCCACGATTTGAGCACTCGCCTTTGTGGGAGAAGGAGCCAGCCGGTTGGCAGCCAGGTTTCGCCCGCTCCGGCGACCTTACATCTCGTGCTAGTGAGGAACGTGCGGAGTTCGGGATGAAGTCTGGCGACGCCGAGGAACGTGGGAATATTGATGACCACCGACCAAGTTGACGTTCCGGAGCGGCGAAGCATCAGAGTCGGCCGCACGTCCCAAGGAACACCGGCATCGTTTGTCCCGTCAGGGTTCTGGACGTCTCGGCCCGTCGATGCTCCTCCCGGATCGCGTTCTGCTCCCTTCAGTCGGTCAGCGACAAACCGCCGCGTTTCCTTCAACCACTCGCGGCTACTCTGCACTTGCTCAAGATTGGCGACCAATCTTTGGAGTGTCGGTGGGTAGATAGGGCTCTGGCCTTCAACTTTCCTATCGCTGAGAAGTGCTAGAACGATACGGCCTGCGAGTTCCGCCTGTTGGAGGAACTCGCGGAATCGTGACGAAGCTTCCCCTGCGTTTGCGGCTAGCAGTTGCCCGACCGCACCTGGACTCAGGGTTTCGAGGGGGGAAAGGTGGTATCGGAGATCAAATAGGGACTTTGCGAACTGCCGTTGAAGATACTTAGGTAGGATGGCATGCGTGATTGGCCAGGCGATGATAGAGAACCAGCCGGCCCACCGCCCGGACGGCTTTACGCCGTGATAGGTTGCCTGGAATTTCGAGAACCAGTCCCGGAGTACCTTGCGGCTGCCCCTTTCCCGCCACTGCGGTGTGCGTTCTTCAAATGAGTCCCAGTATTCATCGCCGTCGTAGTCATAACCAAGCTCGGTCGCATACACAACCCAGACGAGCCAATGCGGCCCCAATCGCAAGCCGTCCGCCAGCCGCGAACGTAACAGCTTACCGATCTCTTCGAACTCGTCCTCGGTCAGGCCGTGCTCAAGCGCAAACAACGGGAAGCCCGACTTGGACCTCGCAGCGGCGAGTTGCGTAAAATGCCTCTCCAAGCGCTCCTGCCATTCTTCGAGAGACATTTGGTATGGCAGCTATCCTGTCACCGGATTGCGCATGCGCTCAACCCGCGCGCGACAGTTTGGAGACAAGCTCGCTGCGCTGGTCGCCGAGAAGCGCCGCGATGTTTTCGCGCTTCCATGTCTTGAACTCCGGCCTCCGTTGGGACCGTGGCACCATCCACCGCGCCACAGCGAGATACGCCACCTCTCTGGCACTCAGCAATGACGACAAATCGGGTTTGCCCCGGCCGCTGTGCAGCATCTTCAGGGAGTTATCGGCCAGCTGGCAAATGAAGACTTCGCGCTGGATGCCGTGCCGGAGCATATCACTTTTGAAGCCCAGAGCAGTGAGAGCGACCCGTGTTGTGCGCAGGCGCCAATTCGGCCCCTGACCAAAACGGTGTTGGTCGGCGTAAGAATGGCCGATGGCTCGGAGGTAGTTGCGAAGATCTGCAAACAGATTATCGGGGATATGGAAATGCCCCCAACCGCCGGTATAACCGATCCTCCGGAAGTATTCGATGCCACCCAGCTTTAACCTGTTGTAGACGGAAGACCGCCCCATTGAAGACGATGTCGTCACCGCCAGAAGGCGCGCCTTCTTCTCCTGTTGCGAGATAATGCCGGTGGTCTTCCCGTACGCCTTGGCAAAATCGTCATAGATGTCTCTGCTTCGAATCAGGCAGGCGACCAACTTGCCTCCCAACAGCGCATTGTAGGGTGGCAAGGCACCGAGGACATAGGCATCCATAATGTTGACCAGCCGGTCACCGCGCGCCTGCACATTCCATTCGATCAGATTGTCGCGGACCGACAAGTTGAAGACGGGGTCGCCGATCGCGATGATGCCTATCAGCTTTCCGTTGTGTTTGTCCCAGACCAGATATCTGAGCCGCCGGCCGAAGCCGTTCGAAACCGGTACCGACCATGTCAATGATGCGAGGCGGAATAAGCCTCCCTCCCAGGTCCCGCTGGATATCCGCTGGAGAACCGGCGATATCCGGACTGCGTCGATCTCATCTCCTGACGCAAAGTGTTTTATGAGCTTTGGATAGCACTCGGTGATGAATTTCCGGTTTGCGGCCAACCGGTCGTTCCTCTGCCCGTTATGTAGCGTTCGAACGACATCCTTTCCGGCACCCGGGAGCGCAAGCATTCCGTCTTTAGTTTTCTGAAAGCCTAAGGACGTTAGATGGCGCCGCAGGCGCCTCTTGAGTGTCGCCTCACGTGCCACAATGCTGATGGCTCTGCCGTTCTTTCTCACCATCCCCCCATCGATACGGGCTCTATCTTCCGGCCTTTTCTGCTGCTGGAGGCCAGATGGACGGTCTCCGTCGATCATCGATCTATTTTGAGTCCCGGCCGCCGCCTTCATTCACTCCGCCAAAAGACCAATCCCGCGCTTGGCATGACAAGCGACACGGTCGGCCCGCGAGTCGCGACGCCGCGAGCGCCCTGAGTGTAATCGTAATATCTTGCCATTCGCTACCGCATGCGAGGCAGAACTCCATCATCAACCGGTTTCTTCGGGCCATCTAGGGAAATCGCCGAACAAAACTGCGCTGCTTTGGATTCGCGGTCTTGACGCGGGCGCGAGATCGGGGTCAAGCGGAACTCGGTCGAGAACACTTTCATCTGCTCCAGCGTGGTGTTGAGAATCGCGAGGCGCGGCGACTGTGTCGGGTAGCCGCTCGGCGATCTCAAGATGAATTCGAAGTGTTGAATCTCCACAGTAGGCTGCGGCCTATCGGCCGTACGCAGCATCGATTCGACGCGATCGGCTTACGCCCGAACTGATTCTCGACTTCATCCTGACTAGGAACGAGCGAGATCGGACGGGATCAAGTGGTACGCGCTGGGATGGTCACTACCAGCGCGCGAGTTGTCGCTGTTGCTCGATCCACTCCGCCGACAGCTCGAAACGACCGTCCATCAGCATTTGAAGGGTAAGGCCGGCCGAACCGCCACCCTCGACCACGGCTTCCACGATCCGAGGTGCGAGGAACGCCAGCTTGGTGATCCGTTCGACGTAGCGCTTGGGGAGACCCTCGCGCCGGGAAACTTCAGCCAGCGAGGTAACCTGGCCTGAGGCCAACTCCTCGAACCAGTGCGTGGCGCGAGCGATGGCCTTGAGCAGCGCAGGGTCTACGTTCCGCGGCGTGTGTTCGCATCCCTCCAGAATTATCCGTGTCTCGACGCCACGCCGTTTCATTCTCAGCGGCAGGAGGATCGCGAGATGAAGTATGTTCGCAATCAGCACTTTGGCCTGTCCGACGGAGGGGACCGGAAGTTTGATTGAAACCCGAATGCCATGCTCGAGGAGTTCCACCCGCTCGACCAGATCGGCTAGGCAGACTGCCACGTCAATCGAGGCTGTCAGCCGTCGGCTGTAGTCCGCCGCTGCCTCAAGCATCGCACGCAAGTCGGGATACTCGATTCCAGACGTCTCCAATGCCTCGAGCAGGCCGATTCGATCGTCCAGGATGGCTCGCGCGGCAATCGCCACCGCCCGCTCGATCTCAGCTGCCGACAATCGCCAACCGCGTTGCGCATCGTTGGCAGAGCCTGTGATCAGGCTTTTCGATACGTAGTAACGGTATCTCCGCGCGCCCTTGGCGGTGCATTGCGCGTAGAGCGGCTCACCGCTTTGATCAAAGAGGAGGCCAGCGAGCGGGCTCGATCCGGCCTTGGTCGTGCGTTGGCCGCGCCGGCCAGCTTGCTCAGCCAGTTGTTTTTGAACCTTCTCCCACAGATCGCGCTCGAGGATCGCATCGTGCAAGCCCAGATGACGTTCCCGCTTGTGGCGGATCTCGCCGATGTAGATCGGGTTGGCGAGCAACTCGTAGAGGGCGCCCCGCGAGAAGGATCGTCCGCCGGATTTGAGGCCCTTCATAGAGACTCGAGTTTTGGAGTTGACGCCGTGCCGATCCAGATCCTGCTTGAGCAGACGCACGCTGCCGAGTTCCAGATAGCGCTCATAGATCTGCTTCACGGTCGCCGCTTCCGCTCGATTGATTACGAGGTGGCGATCGCGAACGTCATAACCGAGCGGCGTGGTGCCTCCCATCCACATTCCCTTGCGCTTGGAGGCTGCGATCTTGTCCCGAATCCGCTCCCCCGTCACCTCCCGCTCGAACTGCGCGAACGAGAGCAGCACGTTCAGCGTCAGCCGTCCCATCGAGGTGGTCGTGTTGAACTGTTGGGTGACGGATACGAAGGAGACGCCCTGGGCGTCGAATACCTCGACCATCTTCGCGAAGTCTGCCAGCGACCGGGTCAGCCGATCGACCTTGTACACGACCACGACGTCGACCTGTTTCTGGCGAATGTCTTCCAGCAGATGCAGAAGTGCCGGCCGCTCCATGCTGCCGCCCGAGTATCCGCCGTCGTCATAGGGCGTGGTGATAGGGTGCCATCCTTCCCCGGCCTGGCTTTTCACGTATGCCTCACACGCCTCGCGCTGGGCGTGAAGCGAGTTGAAATCCTGCTCCAGACCCTCTTCCGAACTCTTGCGAGTGTAGATGGCGCAGCGGCGAGTACGAGACTTAGCGGGCTCCACTGGTCGCCTCCTCGTGGGTGCTCTTCAAGCCAAAGAACAGTGGTCCGGACCAGCGGGTACCGGTTATCTTGCGCGCGACCTCGGAGAGTGACTTGTACTGCTTCTTCTGAAACATGATGGCCGATTCCAGCACCATCACCTGATGCTGGACGCCGTGCCAATCACGCAGCAGCACGGTTCCAGGCTTCAGGGTGCGCTCTGGTGCGATCCGAATGGGTCGTCGTGCCGCTGCATCCTCGGCCACTTTGGCCAGCACGCGGCGAGTCGCAGTCTTGAGGCCGCCGTAGGCGTTCTCTTGCAGGCGGTATGCGATCGCGCGAATCAGAAGGTCGCGGCTGATCTTTTTCGGTGGTTCGGTTCGATACAGTTCCCGCCAGCGCGCTTGTAGTTGCTCGCGGCTTAGGCCGCTGAGGCCTCCGATTTCGGTTGAAAGTCGTTCAGTTCCAACACTAGGTGGTTTCATGGTGTGCCCGCCTTCTCTCCGGGCGGTCACACCTTGGCTCTTGTCGCGGAAGGCATCCAGTCATGAAGAACCGAGAACACTTGATCTAACTGGACGACCAGACGACGCGGATCGGTAGCTAGTCAAAAGCGCTTTCCAGGCCGTCCAAATGACCGTTCCAGGTCACTCTTTCATGGAGAAATACGAACTTAAGGCCTCAACATGACTCGCTTCACCCGCCCGACAGAGCAAACATTCGCTGCGAGCCGATATGGCTCAGGAGAACACGACTGATGGAAACGCCTAAATTGGCCAGTGAAAGCAACAACGAGGTCTTGCCCGAACGCTCTACGCCTCCCGCCAAGAGTGCTAAGCCGAAAGCGGTAAGCGCTGAAAACAAAAAGGCCGGTAAGCGAGCAACTGCCAAAAACGCCAAAGCAAAACCTTTGGCGAGGAAGGCAACCGGAAATTCGAAATCAGAGGATCTCGTCTGCCGCTACTGCGGGAGCAAAGACCTGGCCCCGAGTTTTATCAGGCGCCGCGATCGCCGATGCCGCGAATGCTTCAGCAAACGCTATGGTTCGGCGGCGCGGACCGGGAAGAAGAAAGCCAACAAGTAGAACTAACTTCAGTCGAAATCAGGGCCGGGCTTCGCCAGCCCGGCTCTGAGCGTCCTGTATTGAAGCACGGTAACTTTGATGCAGGTCAATAAGCTTGTAGTGGAAAGGAATGTTTTCTGTGCTAAGGGTATGAAGAAGACCTGAAGGAGAAGCCGGTTGGACCTGGACAAAATAGTTTCCGAGTTGAAGAGCGAACGGGATCGGATCGATAGGGCGATCAGCGCCCTGGCTGATGGAGCGGGCGCGATCGGCCTGACACGCGGCACCGTCGCCGGAGTGGCCAACCGCGGCAAAGGTATCAGCGCTGCGGGCAGGAGACGTCTATCCGAAGCGATGAAGGCGCGCTGGGCAGCGGGCAAGTTTAAATCGGCGGTACCTGCGCCGGCTAGTGCCGGAGCCAAAAGACGTCGCATGAGCCCGGCCGCTCGCAAGCTTATTGCGGTGGCGATGAAGAAACGCTGGGCTGAAAAGAAGAGTGCCGGCGCAAAAGCCAGCTGAAGGTGCTTGAGACACTGCGGCAGACTGATCGATGATCAGCGTGATCGCATTCTGGATGTTCAAGTGGTTCGCTACCTTACTTGCGTTCGGCTGTTTCGGCGTGACAGCGCGTGACGTGTTCCGCCAGAGCACCGGACGAGTAGACTTCTTCAAAGGGACTCTGGACGCGGGCGGGTCGATGTTCGCGTTCGCCTTCTTCACCGCGGTTGCGTTCGCGTTGTGGATCGCGTGAGACCCTTAGCGCGGCGTCTGTTCGATCACAAACCATTCCCGCGGGTACGGACCCGCGTAAATTTGGGCGACTTCTATGAACGCGAAATCCGTGCAGACTCATCCGAGTTCCTTCTCGCCCTCATCCAATAGCGCGCCGATTTCCGTTATTTGTGCAATTGCATCCCTTCTAGGTCGCCCTTCTT
>JAUSGG010000237.1 GCA_030649165.1 Armatimonadota bacterium | reverse complement strand
CGCTTGTTTCACTTCACTATACGGAATTCCAACTCACCAAAGGCGGCGTCGAGCCGCCGCACTCCAAAGCAGGTCCACGCAAGAAGGTTGAGTTGAGTCTTACCATAATCGTGACGTGCACCCGGTCGGCGCAGCTATTGCCTCCCGCTCCCCGCATTGCTATAATGCGTACGGCCTGTTTTCTTCGTCGGGTGACCTGACTCCCGATACCTTTCCACCCGCCGAATACGCCCATTCCAGGAGGCTAACGTATGGAACAACGTCAGTTCTTACTCGGCCAGCAGGACCTGCCGAGAAGTTGGTACAACATAACGGCCGATCTCGGAGAGGCGCCTCCCCCGCCGCTTCATCCCGGCACAAAGCAGCCCTGCGGCCCTCAGGACCTGGCGCCGATTTTTCCGATGGCCCTGATCGAGCAGGAAGTCAGCCCCCAGCGGTATATCGACATACCCGACGAGGTCCTGGACATCCTGGCGCTGTGGAGACCCACACCGCTGTACCGAGCGACAAGGCTTGAGAAGGCGCTCGGCACGCCCGCCAAGATATTCTACAAATACGAAGGAACCAGCCCGGTCGGCAGCCATAAGCCCAACACCGCCGTCGCCCAGGCGTACTACAATAAACTGGCCGGAACAAAGCGGATCGCGACCGAGACCGGAGCAGGGCAATGGGGAAGCGCTCTTTCCATGGCGTGCAACTTCTTCGGCATCGAGTGCACCGTCTACATGGTCAAGGTCAGCTACTATCAGAAGCCATATCGCAAATCGCTGATGCAGACTTTCGGCGCCACGATCTACCCGAGCCCGAGCGATCAGACCCAATTTGGCCGGAAAATGCTGGAGCAGGACCCGGACTGCCGCGGCAGCCTCGGCATCGCGATCAGCGAAGCCCTCGAAGATACCGTAACCTCCGAAAACGTGAAATACTCACTTGGCAGCGTATTGAACCACGTTCTGATGCACCAGACGATAATCGGCCAGGAGGCGAAAAAGCAAATGCAGATGGCCGGCGCCTATCCGGACGTCGTCATCGGCTGCGTCGGCGGCGGAAGCAACTTTGCCGGACTCGCTTTCCCCTTCCTGCAGGACAAGTTCGCCGGCAAGAGCCTCCGCACCGTGGCGGTCGAGCCAACCGCGTGTCCGTCACTGACCAAAGGCAAGTATGAGTACGATTTCGGCGACACGGCCAACATGACCCCGCTGTTGAAGATGCACACCCTCGGCTCCACCTTTATCCCGCCGGGGATTCACGCGGGCGGTCTGCGCTACCACGGAATGGCCCCCCTGGTCAGCTTCCTGGCCGATAAGGGGCACATCGAGGCTCTGGCTTACGACCAGCTTCCGGTTTTCGACGCCGCGCTCAAGTTCGCGCGCTCCGAGGGAATCATTCCCGCTCCGGAGTCGGCCCACGCCATCCGCGCCGTCATAGACGAAGCCCTCAAAGCCAAGGAGGAGCGCAAGGAGCGCGTCATCCTCTTCAACCTCAGCGGAAACGGAATGCTGGATTTGGGAGCTTACGAGGATTATCTGGCAGGGAAGCTGGAGCAGTAGAGTCAAGACAAAGCAGCTACAAGACGGGGACAGGCGCAGGCCCGTCCCCGTTTGCATTTGGCAATGATCGCCTCCGGTCACTGCAACCCGACCGCCCCGGTAGCCCTTGACAGTCGCAGCAGTTCCCGGTAAGCTCTTAGCAAGATGGCCCCTGTTGAGGAACACAAAGCTTCTGTCGTAGACTTGTTCTGCGGGATAGGCGGTCTCACGCATGGCTTCGTGAAGGAAGGCTTCAAGGTCGTAGCAGGAATAGACGACGACCCGACCTGCAAGTACGCCTTCGAGAAGAACAATGGGGCAACCTTCATCCGCAATGATATCGACCTTGTGAAGCCGGAAGATGTCATCCGGCTGTACCCAAAGGATGATGTGAAGATTCTGGTCGGATGCGCCCCGTGCCAACCGTTTTCCAGGTATACGAACCGCAAGTCGGAGGACGGCAAGTGGAAGCTCTTGGCTTCCTTCTCTCGTCTAATACGAGGTGTTCGACCGGACATCGTGTCGATGGAGAACGTACCGGAACTGGAAAAACACTGCGTCTTCAGCGATTTCCTCAAGGTCCTTGACGATGAGCATTACCATGTGTCTTATAGCCTGGTCGACTGTGTCGCGTACGGCGTTCCGCAAACGCGGACCAGACTTGTGCTATTCGCCTCATTGCTTGGCAACGTCCGGATCATGCCTAAGACTCACGGTCCCTCACGCTATCGCACTGTGCGCGATGCCATTGGACATCTGGAGCCTATCAAGGCGGGGGAACAGAGCGCGAGCGACAGTCTGCATAAATCAAGCACACTATCTGGCCTAAATCTGAAACGTATCGCAGCTACGCCGCCAGGCGGGGGATGGAAGGACTGGCCCGACGAGCTAATCCTGGACTGTCACAAGAAAGAAAGCGGCAAGAGTTATCCAAGCGTGTACGGTCGCATCAGGTGGGACGATCCCGGCCCTACGATTACGACGCAGTGCCACGGATTGGGCAACGGTCGGTTCGGCCACCCGGAACAGAACAGGGCCATATCTCTTCGCGAAGCGGCGTTGCTGCAGACCTTTCCGCGCTACTACAAACTTGCCGAACCCCGGTCGGACATCGTTATCACTTCAGTGGCGCGACACGTCGGGAATGCAGTGCCCGTTCGCCTCGGGCGCATCATCGCCAGATCAATCAAGAAGCACATGGAGGCACACAGCTTGTGACGAACAATCATCCCTATCGGATGACAATCGACCTCAACGTCCTGGATCACTTGGGGATCCACCTTTACAGCAACGTAGCTGCTGTGCTGACGGAAGTCGTCGCGAACGCCTGGGATGCTGACGCGGAGTGCGTTGAGATCATCTTCGACACGGTGAACAATACTATCACGGTCGAGGATGACGGAATCGGCATGACGGTTCAGGACATGAATGACAAGTACCTGAGAGTTGGCTATCGTCGAAGGGAAGCCGGTTCAAGAGTCACTGACGGGGGCCGTACCGTGATGGGGCGCAAGGGACTCGGCAAGCTCTCGCTCTTCTCTATCGCCGAAACTGCAGAGGTCCAATCCGTCAAGGACGGTGAGTGCCATGGTTTGCGGATGTCCGCTGCCGGGATTCGCGAAGCCATGGCTGAGCGCCGGTCAGATTACGACCCGGATCCATTGGACACAGATGATATCGTCGTCACTAAGGGGACGAGCATTCGCTTGACAGACCTGAAGGCCAATCGCTTGGGGCTCACTGGGCGAGCCCTTCGCCGTCGGCTTGCCAGGCGTTTCTCAGTGATCGGCAGCGAAGGCTTCCGGGTATTCATCGACAATGAGGAAGTGACGGTGCGGGACCGCGGAGACCTAGAGGTGGCCCAATTCTTTTGGAAAATAGGAGAGGGTACAGACTACTCAGAGTTTTGTCCAGACCTTAAGGAGCAGGCATCCCTTGACGGTCTCATAAACGCTTCGCAAGGCTGGTCGGTCAAGGGGTGGATAGGCACAGCCGCCAAGCCAAAACAACTCGAATCGGATGCTGGAAACTTGAATTCCATCGTTGTGCTAGCCCGCGGCAGGTTGTTGATCGAGAACGTCTTGGACAAGATCAATGACGGTCGGCTTTACACCAAATACCTCACAGGACAGATTGAAGCAGATTTCCTTGACAAAGATGACCTCGATGATATTGTGACAAGCGACCGGCAACGCGTGTTGGAGAACGATGCGCGATACGAAGCATTGATTGGCTGCCTCAGATCCCTCTTAAACCAAGTGGAATCCAAATGGAGCGAATGGCGAAGACGGCATGCCGTGGAAGAAGCCACGGAGGAATTCCCAGCACTCGGAGAATGGCTTGGTGCATTGCCTGTGGGCTTTCGAGAGCATGCAAGAGCAGTCATAGCCAAGGTCGGCTCACTGCCACTTGAGGACGCGACAGACAGAAAGGAATTGCTGAGACACGCCGTGTTCGCTTTCGAAAGGCTGAAGCTCAAGGGCACAGCAGATGCATTGGCGGGCGCATTGGAGCACGGTACGGAGGCCCTTCTTACACTGCTGGCAGATCAAGACATGTTGGAGTCCTATCTCTACCGCGACATAGTCGGGTCGCGGCTCGACGCAATCAGGGCTTTCAGAGGTCTGGTTGATCAAGACGCCAAAGAGAAAGTGCTGCAAGAGTTTCTATTCAAGGATCTGTGGCTCCTCGACCCCTCTTGGGAACGAGCGACTGGCAGCGCGTTCATGGAATCTCGCCTGAAGACCGAGGGTGTTATAGTTGATGATCTCAACGAAAAGGAAAGGCTAGGGCGCGTAGATATTGCCTACCGAACGACGGCAGGCAAGCATGTGATAGTCGAACTCAAACGTGCTGGACGCCGCATGGGGTTGCTGGAACTGGTCGAGCAAGGACAGAAATACGTAGACGCTCTCAAGAAAATACTGGCATCTCAAGGTAACAACGCGCCGAACATGGAGGTAGTTTTTGTAGTCGGGCGTCCAGTGGAAGAGGAGAGCACAAACCCCACACGTGTCAAGTCATCAATGGAGTCGATCTCCCCCGGGTCGCGAATCGTCCACTACGATGGGCTGATCAAGGGCGCGCTTGATTCATACTCCGCTTACTTTGAGGCGAGCGATGTCGCGGATCGCATCGGGCGGATCGCCGCAAGTCTTTGAACCTCCGTGAAGCAAACCGTACGGATGAAATAGAGTTCACGAGCTTCTGGATCAGCGGGGAGGTCCATGAGGAGCAAGTCTACACGCGCTTCACCAACACAGCCTAGCCAGGGAATACTGACACCGGAGCAAGAACGAAGTCGCATCATGTCCCTGGTGAAGCAGGCGCACACGAAGCCAGAGATGGTGGTCAGGTCTCTCCTTCACCGGCAGGGCTATCGCTTCAGGCTACACAGGAGAGACCTTCCCGGAAGTCCCGACATTGTGCTTCCCAAGTACAAGACCATCATTTTCGTCCACGGCTGTTTTTGGCATCGACACCCTGGCTGCCGTAAAGCAACTACGCCCAAAACCAATGTGGACTATTGGCGCACCAAGATGGCCGAGAACGTCGAACGGGATGAGCGCAAGACACGCGACCTCACTCAGCTCGGCTGGCAAGTAGTGACAGTCTGGCAGTGCGAAACCGAGCCCAAACACATAGAGGAATTAGCCATCAGGCTTAAGCAGCTTCTCCCTGTCGGGACCGGGGGATGAGAACATCGTCAAGACCGAGAAACTCTATCTCGGCCATTTACTGAGCCAATCTCTTCAGAGCGCGCCCATACTTGCGGTTCGTCTTCTCGAGAGCCTCCCTGAATTCAGCGGCGCGAGCTTCATCCCGGACAGGCGAGATTATGAGCACGTTTCCATCTGTCGAGACCTCGACCGGAGTATCGGCGTTTATATTAAGCAGTTCGAGCACACTGCGCTCGATAACCAAAGCCATGCTGTTGCCGTGTTTGGTGAGTTTCTTGATCATAGCCCTGCTCCACTTCATATCGTTCCGTACATACAGTGTATCACCAAGCGTCTCTCATGTCAAACCAGGTTTCAGGGAGAGTTGGGAGTACGGCCTTTCTGACTGCTGATGGCTCAAAGCTGATAGCTGACACCTTCTCGGAACCCCGCCTGCCTGCCAGACGTATGGTAGAATGGAGAGGCAGAAAATCGAATTAAGGAGTCCGTCCTATGAACGCTGTAGCCTATATCGACCACCTGCTGCGCAATCGCGAGCAGGTGACCGCCGATCTGCAGAAAGGCGCGGAAACCCGCGCAAACACCAGGTCGTGCTTTCTCGTGTTCGTGGCGTTGTCGGCCTTGTATGGCCTGATAATGGGGTCGCACGGCCTTGTCCACGGCAACCCGGAGGGCTGGAAGTTCGCGCTTGCTGCCGCCATCAAGCTGCCATTTCTATTTCTGCTGACGCTCGCGATCTGTCTGCCTCTACTCTACATCCTCAACGTCCTGATCGGTCCGCGAGCGAGATTCGGGGTCGTGCTGGGCATTACGATGGCGAGCATAGCCGTCACGAGCATAGTCCTTGCTTCGTGCGGACTGATCGTCCTGTTCTTCATGCTCAGCACCAAGAGCTACGCCTTTATGAAGCTGCTCAACGTGGCGGTCTTCACGCTGGCCGGCGGATACGGTGTGTGGTTCCTCAGCAAGAGCATTCACGAGCTGCCGCCCGCGAAAGCGCCCGACGGCCCGGGCGCCAAGAGCGGAACCGGCACGATCATCACCTGGTGGCTCATCGCCTACGGAATCGTGGGAACGCAAATGGCGTGGTTGATGCGACCGTTCATCGGCGATCCGTCCTCCCATTTCGCCATTTTCCGCGCGCAGGAGTCCAACTTCTACGTCAACGTGATAGAGACGATCGGGCGGCTCATGATGGTCGACTAAACGGAGTCGAAGGAGTCGAAGGAGTCGGACGTGTTGGACGTGTTGGACGGATGACAACTGACAGCTAGCAACCAGTGACCATGGGCGCATCCCAAGTACAGGGGGAGTTAATCACGAAAGGACGAAAGGACGAAAACGCGAAACCCGCTCTTAACCACAGATGCACACGGATGGACACGGATGAGATAGCGATTGGCTATTGGTCCTCACCGTGGCTCAGTGGCAGTTGCATGGGCCATCTCAGAGTCCGCTCTATCGACTTTGACGGTTGGCTCCGCCTTCCATATCTGTTTCGCGCTTTCCTGAATTTCGTGTTTTCTTGGTTAAATCCGGAGTGTCGTAGCGACCTTGAATATGGCATGCGCCCGCTGACACGCTGACAGGTAACAGTTCACGAATAGTGAGTACATCGCTCCGCAGTACGTCATTTCGAGGAGGAACGACGAGAAATCTGCTTTAGAGCTGCTTGGAAAAGCAGATTCCTCTCTTCGTTCGGAATGACGTTCTCCCCAACCCTGAACTGTTGCGCTGACACGCTGACAGCGTATTCTTGACATCACCCCGCCGGCCTGCTACCATTGGACGGACCGCCTGACTGGAGCGCGCGATGGAGATATTTCGATTGGCCGGCTCGGCCATTTGCCACCAGGCGACATCCCGGACGCTGATCGCTTCAGGGCAGTTCTTGCCCCTCTGCGCCCGATGCGCCGGCATATACCTCGGTATGCTCTGCGCCGTGGTCTATCTGGCGCTGCGCGGCAGGCTGCTTGCCCGAGAGTTTCCATCCAGGGCGGCGCTGTTTTGCCTCCTGGTCCCGGTTGCGCTTACCGCGCTGGATGCCTCGCCGAAGCTGCTGGGGGCGCCGGAATACACGTGCAACACCCAGCGGTTTGCGCTTGGGTCCGCTCTTGGGGCGGCTGTGGTCCTGTCCGCGGCTCCGGCGTACGTGCGGCTTTTTTGCCGCGCTCCGCGGCGGGGCGCTACCGTCGCATCGGCCGGCGAGGCCGCGCTCATACTGGCAATGTCGGCCTCGATCTCGATGTGCGCTGCTCTCTTCGGAGGAAAGGCGTCTACCGCGGCAGGCTGCGCGGGAGTATGCGTCGCACTCATCTTTCTTGCGCTGACGAACCTGGCCGTTATCACGGCGCTGCTGCCGGCGTTCTCGCGAAAGCGCGCCGCGGTGTTGATTGCAGCAAGTCTGACTGTCGTTCAGGTGGGAGTTGCGTCCGCGGTGCGGTGGTCGCTGCTTTCAACAATATAGAGCAATAATCGGGTCACTTCAGGAGGAAAACGATGGAACAACCTTACGGTCCGCCGAGCAGGTCGCACTACAACCTGGGACTTGCATCGCTCATCGTCGGCATAGCGGGCATCATCCTTGGCTGCTGCTTTCCCCCCATTGCTTTTCTTGCGGGCATTGTCGCCATTGTGCTTGGCGTAATGTCGATGAACGCGGAGAACCGCGCGGGCGTTGTCGAAAACTCGGCCAAGACCCTGGCGATTATCGGAATCGTGCTTGGAGGGCTCGGGTGCCTGTTCGGTATAGGCGGAACAATCTGGTTCCTGTTCGCGTGGAAATCAGCCATGCGCGATGGCGGGCCCTGGCGTTTCCCCGGAGCTCCGCGTTTCCCATAGGATGCGCGGTTGGGCTTGCTTCGTGAATTGAGCGAACCGGACGATCGCCCTGTGTTTTCCCGAACTGAGTTAGCCCGATTTATTCACGGAACGCTTGTTTTGCGGACGCCCCGCGGATGTCATCCTGAGCTTGCGAAGGATCTTCTCCCGGATAGCTGCAACGTCCAACTGCGAAGCCGAACCTGGCGCTTGTGCGATAGAAGATTCTT
>JAUSGG010000225.1 GCA_030649165.1 Armatimonadota bacterium | reverse complement strand
GGCTAGAAGGAGAGTTCGGGAATTTCCACAGTTTGCAGGCATCCGACGCTTGCATGGATCAGAAAGGGAATCTACGTCAGGAACTCGCCGGACGCGAGTGGTTCACGTCGCGAAGTCGTGCGGCGTCCTGCTCGCTCAACTTGGCTTGCGTCTTCCCTCAAGGCCGCTCGGAAGGCGACCTCGTCGCGCCTGGCGATTTCCTTTGGGTTTGAATAGAGCATTTCGGGGATGGGCCACGTAGTTGTTCTTGCCCGTCGGATACGTGCGCTAAGAGCGCATACCCATCGACGTAAGAAAAAAAGGAAGAGCCAGATCATGCGTATCGTTGAACGTAAACAGCCCTGCGCTGCCTGTGAAGCGGAGCAGGCGGTCTATGTTAAGCCTTTAGTGGAGAAGGATGGCGCAGGCAATGGACACATAGTGCGTTGTCCCAAATGTGCGTTAGTGAGCGTTGACCCAATGCCTCCGCTGGAAGCGAACGACTTGCAGGATGTGTATGACGAAGCCTATTACAGCGAGTATGGGGGATTCCAGTGCATCGGCAACCCCGTAGCTGATCGAATAATGCTGGCAGCATGCGATCGTCAGCTTGCTATGTTCGAGCAATACGTTGACAAAGGTATAATGCTCGACTTTGGATGCGCGGATGGCAAGTTTCTGAAAGCGGCTCAGCTTAGAGGTTGGGACGCATACGGTCTAGACATATCGTCATACGCAGTAGATTGTGCCAAAGCCGCGGGACTCAAGGCGTTCTGTGGGATTATTGACGATCTCCCCATCGAGGATGGCAGCGTCAACTTGGTCATTATGAGCCATGTCATAGAACACATCGGTGACTCCACTGACGTGCTGAGAGATATTCGGCGAAAGCTCAAGGAGGGCGGCCTCCTTGTGGTCGAAACGGAAAACTCAAGAAGCCTGCGGCGGGCCATTGAGCTGGCGGTTATATGGATTGCCTCTCAGTTGGTAAAGCCTCTGGGAACGCGGTTTCGCACACGTGGGAAACAGAGATACCATCGTCTTCATCCGCCGGTGCACGTGCACACCTATGGCAGGAAGAGCCTTGAGGCGTTACTCTCGCGCGTGGGTTTTGAGGTAGTGCATGTGACGTGTCCGGGAATGGGGAACCCTTGCTTTTGCGTAACCGTACCTGGGAAACGGAAGTCGCTGTTTGAGAACGTTCTTCAAAGGGTGGATTCGCTCGGTGGGCATTTGGGAATCGGCGAGGTGATAGTGGTCCTGGCGCGCGCAATCGAACAGCCGTCTTCGGCGGTGCTCGATAAGGGGCACTCAAGCGACGCATAGACCGATGGATTTGGCTGAGGAGGGGGGGCAATGCCAATATATAAGCGAGCTCTCGTAACCGGCGGCGCAGGCTTCATCGGAGGCCATCTGGCTCACGCGCTGGTCGCCGAAGGGCTGACGGTCACCTGCCTCGACAACCTGGTTATGGGCAAACGCGAAAACGTCCCGCCGCAGGCCCGACTTGTCGAGGGAGACGTGCGAGACAGAGACCTGACGAAGAAGCTCGCCGCCGAAGCCGACATCGTGTTCCACGAGGCCGCGGTCGTCGCCATAAGGACCTCTATGGAGGGGTTCTACAATGACGCCGACACGAACATCATGGGCGCGCTTTCGATGCTGGACGCCTGCAAAGGGTCTCCCGTGCGCAAGTTCCTGTTCGCCTCGTCTATGGCGGTCTACGGTGAGTCCACCGCTGCCATGACCGAGGATTATGAGATAGCCCCGATCTCTCCCTATGGCATCTCCAAACTTGCGGGAGAGAAGTACGTCCTGAACATCTGCCGCACACTCGGTATCGACAGCGTCGTGCTGAGGTATTTCAACGCTTACGGCACGAAACAGACTTTCACTCCGTATGTAGGAGTGATCACCATATTCATAAAGAAGCTGCTGGCCGGGGAGCCGATCACCATATTCGGGGCAGGTGAGCAGACTCGCGACTACGTGAGCGTGAGGGACTTGATCCAGGCCAACCTTCTGGCTATGAACAAGGACGTAAACGGCGAGATATTTAACGTTGCCAGTGGAGTGACCAGGAGCGTGAACGAGATTGCGGAGATGCTCATCGATGAGCTTGCGCCCGGAGTCGTGCCCGGCTATGAGCCCTCGCAGCCGGGAGAGATATTCCGCTCCGAGCCGGATATAACCAAAGCCCGGACCGTGCTCGGCTATGAGCCGGCGGGCGATCTGAAACGAGATATCAAGGAGATCATCGACTGGCACAGAAGCCTGCGTCCGTAGTAGCCTCTCCCTGGAAGGGATTGTGTGCTGCAAGCGGCCGTGTTCTCCCTCTCCCTGGAAGGGAGAGGGGATTGTGTGCTGCAAGCGGCGTGGTCTCCCTCTCCCTGGAAGGGAGAGGGTTGGGGTGAGGGTTGAACGACGTAACCTCCTCTCCCTGGACGGGACAGTTGCAGGGGTTAGCATCAGTAACCCCCTCTCCCTGGAAGGGAGAGGGCTGGGGTGAGGGTTGAACGAAACTGTTCAGTCTTCCGGGAATCGTCATTTCGAGCGGAGCGCCAGCGGAGTCGAGAAATCTGCTTTTGAGCGTGACGCAACCGGAAAAAGCAGATTCCTCCACTTCGGTCGGAATGACATTCCCGCGAAACTGAACTCACTCGGTTGAACGTCCGAGATCAATACAGCTTGCTTTAGCATGCTTCGACTGAGCAGCGTGAGGCTTTAACCTCACGGATTTCAATACTATGGACCCTAAAGTCTCTATAGTCATCGTCACATGGAACGGCGAAGCCGATTTGAGGCTCTGTCTCGAATCGCTCAAAGGGCTCGACTACGACAACTACGACATCACTGTCGTAGACAACGCTTCCAAGGACGGGACTTGCCAAATGCTCCGAAGCGAGTTTTCGTACGTCCGGCTGATCGCATTGGACAAGAATGCCGGGAGGTCAGAGGGGCTGAACATCGGAACCGCTCAGACCGATGGAAAGTACGTTCTACACCTGGACAACGATGTCAAGATGACAGACCCTCGGTTTCTGCGGACGCTGGTGGAGGCGATGGAGCAGGACGAGGCCATTGGCGCATGCGGCCCAACGGTGCTCGACAAGGACAGTGACAGGATACAGGCCACCGGCGGGACGATCGACTTCAAGAGGGTGACCAGCTCGTACCACTCGTGGGTCGGTCAGACCGACTACAAGTCGCTTACCGACCCTATCGAGTGTGATTACATTGTCGGCTGTGCCGCCCTGTTCCGCAGGTCGGCGATGGACAGGGTAGGGCATTACGACTCTCGCTACGTCGTCTACTGGGATGACAGCGACATCTGCATTATGATGAAAGAGATGGGGATGAAAGTCGTGAGTATCCCCTCGGCTACCATCAGCCATAAGGTCGGCGGCTCCGGCGGGGCGCGCTCGGCCTTTGCGTATTTCCATTGCGCCAAGAACCGCATCATCTTCATGCGCAAGCATGGGAAACTTGCGGACTGGCCGGGCTTTCTGGTTAGCCTGGCGCTTCAGCCGTGGCCTGGCGATTCCAAGAGACGGCGGCTGAAATACTGGCGCACTATTTACCCGTCGATGCTGAAAGCGATCTGGTGGAATATCAGGGACGCGGTCATCTCACGAGGCCGGACTCAAGTTCACGAAGAATGTAGTTGCGGCTGCGGCCCAGGCGCCGGACAGGGAAGTCAAACACGATGAAGCTGTTCTTCGCTGCCCAGTTCCTTCCGTACCCCTTGGTGGAAGGCACGAGCATCAACATATTCAACCGCCTCGACCGTCTCCGCGCGCGGCACGACGTAACACTTTTCGCCCCTCTCAGAAGGCCGTTTGACTTGGATTCCCTGACCTTCCTGCGCGAGCGAGGCTGGACGGTTGAAACCGTGTCGAGGCCTCCCGGAATTGGCCGCTTCAGCGCGGTCCGCTCCCGCATAAAGGCTTTCTGCTCGCCGATTCCCATGCACTGGGTGATGAGTTGGGACGAGACCATCGGCCTCGATATGGAAAAGCAAATCCGCGCGCGCGCTCCCGACGTCGTCATCGTGGAACACCTTGTGATGACCAGGTTCCTTCCCTACATTAAGCGCGCGACGAACGTCCCGATCATCTTCTGGGACCATAACGTGGAAGCCCTCTGGGAGGCTCAGGCGGCCCGCCAGTTCGGCTTCACCTTGACCGGCCTTTTGCGCCGCGCGCAGTCGGGGAAAGTGCGCCGGCGCGAGCTAAAGATGCTGGATGCCTTCGACATGACCATAGCGGTGACGGACCAGGATCGCCTGACGCTTCAGCAAATGGCTCCCGCGGCGAGGGTCCGGTTTGTCCCCATCGGTGTCGATACAGCCTATTTTGTCCCACAGCCTGAAGCGGAGGAGGACGACACAATAGTCTTCACCGGCGCCTTGAACACCGGCACGACGGTCGATGGAATTAAGTTTCTCGTAAACGAAATCCTGCCTCACGTGTTCCGCGAGCGTCCGGGTGCCAGGGTGGAGATAGTCGGAAGAGAGCCTGCGGCGTCCATTCTCGCGCTTGCGGACCCGCCGCGCGTGTCGGTCGTGCGGGACGTGCCGGACGTGCGGCCTTATATGGCGAAAGCGGCGGTCTTTGTAGTCCCGATCCGGCCTCACAGTGGCGTGCGGCTCAAGATACTGGAAGGCTTCGCTATGGGCAAAGCCACGGTCTCGACCGGCCTGGCTGCTGACGGGCTGGATATCGAGGACGGCGCTCATTTGCTCATCCGCGACGACGCCCGCTCTTTTGCGGACGCAATCGTAAAGCTGCTGGAGGACAAAGCGGAGCGGCGTCGGCTGGCGGCGGCCGGCAGGGAGCTTGTCGAGAGGGAGTATTCGTGGGAGTCGGCCTGCGCGAAGCTGGAAAGCCACCTTGAGGAGCTGCTGGGCGCAAAGGTGTCAGGTGTTGGGTGATAGGCGCGGGGTGTTGGATGTTGACTGATGGTTCAGGGCAGAGCGAGCGTGAACTCCCTCTCCCTGGAAGGGAGAGGGCTGGGGTGAGGGTTGAACGTAACGACTGCGAGAACAGCCTCGGCCTTTCGCGTAACCTTCCACCCTCACCCTATCCCTCTCCCTCATAGGGAGAGGGGATGACTCGGGAGGTTACAACGTGTGGCAATCGCCCTTGTGAAGCTGATCGGATGTCCCGATAAAATGATGAGAACTGTAAACGGGAGGCGGCGGACGTAATGCGAACCGAAGATCTGATAGAGCGATCGCTGAAAGAATCGGCGCAGTTGAAGCTGTTGGTCGCGCGCGACCTTAAGGGAGTCATAATGGACGCGGCACAGGTGATAGGGGACGCGCTGCTGGCCGGGAATAAGGTCCTGCTCTGCGGCAACGGCGGAAGCGCGGCGGACGCCCAGCACATAGCCGGCGAGTTCGTGGGCCGTTTTCTCATCGAGAGGGCGGCGCTCCCCGCTTTGGCGCTGAGCGTAAACACTTCCGTGCTCACTGCCATCGGCAATGACTATGGTTTCGACAACGTGTTCGCCCGGCAGGTCGAGGCGCTGGCGCGCGATGGCGACGTTCTCATAGGCATCAGCACGAGTGGGCAATCCACGAACGTCGCTGTCGCCATGGAAGCCGCCGGCCGCATCGGATGCAGGACCATCGCCCTGGTCGGTCAGACGCCCGGCCGGATCGGGGCCGCCGCGGAGGTGACGATCGCCATACCATCCTCGACGACGCCGCGCATACAGGAGTCTCACATCGCGGTCGCTCACGTCATTTGCGACATAGTCGAGCGCCGCGTGGCAGCCGAATTGGCGAAGGAAGTTGGGCTATGATTTACAGGAGCAGGGCGCCGCTGAGGATCAGTTTTGCCGGTGGAGGCACGGACGTATCGCCGTATTTCGAAACCTACGGAGGCGTAGTGCTGAGCACTACGATAAACAAGTACGCCTATGCCACCGTCAGCGAGCGACGTGACGAGGATATCTCCGTTGCCTCGCTGGACTACGACACGGTCGCCAAGTATCGGTCCAACGACAAACTCCTCTATAATGGCGAATTGGACCTGGTGAAGGCCGTCCTGAGGCGGATGCGCAAAGGCCGGCGCAAGCTGGGCGTCGACCTGTTCCTGCACTCGGACGCTCCACCGGGAAGCGGTCTGGGGTCTTCGTCCACTATGGTCGTCGCGCTTATCGGCGCGTTCAGGGCCGCAAGAAACCTGCCGTTGACAAACTACGATATTGCCGAACTGGCGTATCAGATAGAACGGGTCGATCTGGGCATCAAAGGAGGTATGCAGGACCAGTACGCAGCCACGTTCGGCGGTTTTAACCTCATTGAGTTCAACTCGAACAGCGTCATCGTGAATCCGCTGCGGATGTCCGCGGACGTTCTTAACGAGCTGGAATACTCGCTCCTCCTCTGCTACACGGGCCGAACGCGGTTATCGGCGCATATCCTGGACAGGCAGATTTCGTCGGTTACGCAGCAGAAGGGCGAGGTCATGGACTCGCTGCACCGGTCGAAGACGATTGCGATCGAGCTTAAGAACGCCCTGCTGCAAGGGAGGTTGTGTGAGTTCGGCTCGCTGCTGCACGAGGCATGGATCGAGAAGAAGAAACTCGACACCAACATCACGAGCAGCCAGATCGACGAGCTTTACGCAATTGCCCGCAAGAACGGCGTCCTCGGCGGCAAGATACTCGGCGCCGGCGGCGGAGGGTATTTGCTCTTGTTCTGCGATTTTAAGAAAAAACACGTCGCGGCGCAAAAGCTGGAAGCCGCCGGGGGGCAGATAGTCCAGTTCGGGTTTGATTTTCAAGGACTCCAGACCTGGGAAGTCAGATCTCAGGCGCGTAGAACCAGGAGCCAGGGACCCAAACAATGCGCCTCGCAATGATCGTCTTCGTCAAAGAAGGCGGCATGTTCTACCCCTACAGCCACAGCCTTCTGACCGAGTTGGAGCCGCACCGAGTCGAGGCGGTCCTGTGGGGCAATGTCGGCTTCCACATCCCCGACGGTTTGCGGATGCCTTACGACATCAGGCTCGTATTTGACCGGCGCAGACGGTTCATACCCCATCTGATGCGCGTCTACCGTGAGGCCATGGATTTCAAGGCGCAGATCGTCCATTTTCAGTACCACACCTCGCCCCTGGCCGAGATCGCATTTGCCCGGTTCGCGAGGCGGCGCGGAGTGAGAACTGTCATGACCGCTCACGACGTCCTTCCCCATCAGCTCAAGCCGTACGACATTCGTCTTTTTCGCGCGCTCTACAACTCGCTCGATGCTGTGATAGTGCACGCGGAACAGAACAAGCGTGTGGCCGTGGATGTGCTGGGAATCCCGGAGTCCAAGGTCTGGGTCGTGCCGCACGGCGACTACATGCACTTCGATGTAACGGACGCGCCGACGCGGGAACAGGCGCTGGAGCGTCTGGGATACGCGCCTGAGACGAAACTGGTCCTGTTCTTCGGCGCCGTTCGTCCCGACAAAGGGTTGGATGTCCTCATCAGGGCGTTCAAAGTGGTTGCCCGGGCCGATCCGCGCGCCAGACTGGTGGCTGTAGGTCCGGTGAAGGGGTCGGAGGACGAGGCCAGGGACTTGTACGGCGGAATTGCCCGGTCGCTCGATCTGGAAGATGTAGTCGATCTCCGCTTTGGGTACATATCCGATGCGGAGGTTCCGGTCTACTTTGCGGCCGGCGCGGTAGTCGCGCTGCCTTACACGGAGTCCACGCAGAGTGGAGTGGTGCAGGTCGCCTTTGCCACAAAGCGCGCCGTCGTGGCGAGCGCCGTCGGCGGTATTCCCGAGGTGATCGACGAGGGCATTACGGGCCGCCTCGTGCAGCCGGGCGACGAAGCCCAACTGGCCCAGGCAATCATGGACTACCTCAGCGACATAGACGCCGCTGACCAGGCCGGCCGGCGCGGATACGAGAAAGCTCGTCGTGATTACAGTTGGGACGTAGTCGCCGAAAAGACGATTGACCTTTACAAGAGTCTCCTTCGAACTTGAGTCCGTTTTGGAGGTTGGACAATGATAGTCATCAGCAAAGCTCCTGTCCGCATCGACTTCGCGGGAGGTTGGACGGACGTGGATATTTTCGCGAAAGGCGCGGGCGGCGCGGTAGTAAACGCGACCATTAATCAGTACGTCTGGGGAAAGCTTGAAATTCACGACAGCCTTGACGACCCGCACATCGTTGACAGGGAGGGTATGAACGTCGCGTACAATTCCGACCTGCCGTCGGGATCGGGTCTGGGCATGTCTTCCGCTTTGAACGTCGTGTGGCTGAGTCTGATAAAGTCCGATGTGTCGAGCATCGAAGATAAGAAGATGATCGCCAACCTCGCGTACGATCTGGAGCGCATGCTCGGGATTCTCGGCGGAAAGCAGGACCAGTATGCAAGCGCTGTCGGCGGCATCAACTTTATGGAGTTCCAGGACGAAGTCACCGTCGAGCCCATAAACGTGGCCCCGGAAGTGATACAGGAGCTCCAGGACCGGCTGGTCCTCTGCTACACGGGACGGCCCCGCTTGTCCAGCAACATACATGAAAACGTGTGGGGAGCGTATCGACGCGGTGAGGCGAAGACTATCAATGCGCTCTACAACCTCCGAAACGTGGCGATCAGAATGAAGACCGTTCTGGAAACCGGCGACTTGAACGAGTTCGCTGAGCTGCTCAACCAAAACTGGAGGCATCAAAAGGACTTGGACGCGTCCGTCACAAATCCACAGATAGACTCTCTTTTCGATACGGCTTTTGAGGCGGGGGCGGTGGCCGGCAAGGCGTGCGGCGCGGGCGGCGGTGGATGCGCCGTTTTCTTCTGCTCGCCGGGGACGAAACAGCAAGTTGCTCAGGCCATAGAGACGGCCGGCTCGCGGTTCATCGAGTTCGCGTTCGAGTTCGAGGGCCTTCAAGTAGACCGCGTGGAATAGGATTCGTCGCCCCCCCTCTCCCTGGAAGGGAGAGGACCCACTTACCCCCTCTCCCTACGAGGGAGAGGGCTGGGGTGAGGGTGGGAGGCGACAGACATTGAACACCTATCGGATTACAGGGAGACGTAATCCCCCTCCCTCTTCGGGGGAGGGCTGGGGTGGGGTTGAGTCCAGTATCCAAGTTCCAACCTCTAACTCCCAATCTCCAAACCGGGGTTGGGGTGAGGTCCGGATCATATCGAGGAAAACATCATGACCGAATACAGAGCCAAGTCCGCTTATCAACAGACCGGCGAAGCCGACACCTATGACGCCGCCCGCTTTCGCTCGCTCAAAGGCCGCTGGGAAGACCGTCTTGAGAAACGGGCCATGATAATGGCCCTGCGCGACGTTCCGTCCGGCGCGCGCGTGCTCGACCTTCCCTGTGGAACGGGACGCATCACCGAATTCCTGCTCGATCTCGGCTACAAGGTCGTCGGAGCTGATATCTCCGAGCCGATGATGGCGCACGCGAGAGAGAAGTTGGGCGATCACCCAAACCTGGAAACTCTTCAGCAGGCCGACGCCGAGTCGCTGCCCTACGCCGACGCCGAATTCGATGCCGTGACCTCCATACGCTTCTCCAACCACGTCCCGCCGGACGTGCGTCTGCGCGTTCTGAAAGAAATGCGCCGCGTCTCCAAAGGGCCGATCATCATCTCCTACTGCAATCCCAACACGATCTCCGCGCTCAAGCGGCGGGTCAAAGCGCTCATCCGCAAGCCCCACGCCCCCTGGAACCCCGCCACACCCCGTCAAGTCGCCGCCGAAGCCGCCCAGGCCGGGCTGAAAGTATCCCAGGCGCACGCGATAATACCGCTGGTGTCGGAGACGGTGGTATACGCTCTGGTCGTACAACCGTTCACAGATCGTTAGCCCGTGTGTTACGGCTTGTCAGCCCGGGACGGAAACGCGCGTTTTGCCAATCATGCGCAATACCGCTGTAAAATCGACCTATACTGTGCTCAAATCGTCGCCAAACAACTCCAAAACCGCGCCAAAACGCGCCAAAACCACGCCGAAACCGGTGTACAAAGCAGTGAAAACGAGCCGAAACCGCAGTGAAATTCGCCAAAACCGCTCAGAAAATGCTGAAAATCGCTCAAACCGGCCAATAACGAGCGGAAACCGGCACGGCAATCGCCCCTGGTTTCACTTGTGAACGCAATGCCGGAGCGCCGCGCCGCCCCGGATCCGAGGCAATGGTACAACGCGCCGGCGCGGGATAAGTTGGTCAAGAGGTATCCCATTAGAAAGAGGGCATCGGTCAAAACGCTCCGTCCCCGATTTTCTTCGGTTTTCCCGATAATTGTCCATTCCAGTGCAATCGTGCTATCATTGCGATAAGCTCGTCCGTTGTCACGAGGTCACCATACTTGCCACGGATTTTCGACAACATAACCGAGAAGCTTCTTCCTGCCCTGCAGACGACGCTCGATGTTTCTGAACGCGCTGACTTCTGCGTCGGGTACTTTAACCTGCGCGGCTGGAAACAGCTCGACTCGCGAATCGAGCAGTGGTCCGGCGGGGACGGCCAATGCTGCCGCCTGCTCGTAGGTATGCAACGCCTGCCCCAGGAGGACCTGCATTCGACCCTCAGTCTTCTTGGCCAAGCGGACGCTATCGACAACCCTTTGGCTGCTCGACGGAAGAAAGAACTCGCCGAGGAGTTCAGAAACCAGATCGCCCTCGGAGTCCCTACTAACGAAGATGAGGCCGGACTGCGCCGACTCGCGGATCAGATAAGGGCCGGCAAGGTCTGCGTCAAGCTATTCCTCCGCTACCCCCTCCATGCCAAGCTCTACCTCTTGTTCAGGCGGGACTACAACAACCCGATCACCGGCTTTCTCGGAAGCAGTAACCTGACCTTTCCCGGCCTGTCAAGCCAGGGTGAATTGAACATCGACGTCACCGACCACGACGCCTGTGTCAAGCTGGCGCAGTGGTTCGAGGACCGCTGGAACGACCGCTGGTGTCTGGATATTTCCGACGAACTGGTTCAGATAATCGACGAAAGCTGGGCCGGCGAGACCGAGACTCCGCCGTACCACATATACCTGAAGATGGCCTATCATCTCTCGCAGGAGGCGCGCACGGGGCTGTCCGAGTTCAGCATCCCGCGAGAGTTCGGCGACAAGCTGTTCGAGTTCCAGAAGGCCGCGGTCAAGATAGCCGCGCACCATCTGAACAAGCGCGGAGGCGTGTTGGTCGCCGATGTTGTCGGGCTGGGCAAGACGCTCACCGCTTGCGCCATTGCCCGCATTTTCGAGGAAGACCAGTATCTGGAGACGTTGATCATCTGCCCTAAGAACCTCGTCAAGATGTGGCAGGATCACATAGACGAATACCGGATGCATGGCCGGGTTCTGCCCATCAGCGCCGCCATCAACAAGCTGGCTGACCTGAGACGGCACAGGCTCGTTATCATCGACGAGAGTCACAACCTCCGCAACCGGGAAACCAAGACCTATCGTGCCTTGTACGACTACATCTACAAGAACGACAGCAAGTGCATTCTCCTGACGGCGACACCCTACAACAAGACTTACCAGGATCTGTCCAGCCAGCTCAGGCTGTTCGTGCCCGAAGACATCGATCTTGGTATCCGCCCCGAACGGAAGCTGCAAGAGGTCGGCGGCGAGGTGGAGTTCCTCCGAAAACATCAGCTCCCCGTGCGCTCACTGAGGGCCTTTGAGCAGAGCGAATACCCGGAGGATTGGCAGCAGTTGATGAGCCTTTTCATGGTGCGCCGGACGCGGAGCTTCATCCAAAAGAACTACGCGGAAGTCGATCCTGAGAACGGCAGGACATACCTTACCTTCGAAGACGGTACACGGTCGTACTTCCCAGCCCGGACGCCGAAGACCGCGAAGTTCAAGGTGAACGACAACGACCCGACCGATCAGTACGCCAAGTTGTACGCGGCGTTCGTCCAGATCGCGGTCGGCAAATTGGATCTCGCCAGATACGGGCTCGGCAACTACATCGCTCCCCAGCCTGACGATCCGCCGACTTTGCGGGAAGACAAAGTCATCAAAGACCTTGGCCGCGCGGGCAAGCGGCTC
>JAUSGG010000220.1 GCA_030649165.1 Armatimonadota bacterium | reverse complement strand
TGCTCGTCAGGGTTGTAGGGTCGATATGTCTTGCTCATACATGCTACTTCGACACCAACACCCCATATTCATGCATGTTCACTTGTAGTGAACACACTTTTTTTCTGATAGCAAGATGGGAATACTCGGACAGGCTCCTAGTAGCGCCACGTCATCGAATTTCGTCGAAGTCAGTTCCCGCTCCAGGCCGCAAGCAGTTCTCATTCCCTTGCTATGCGCGGCGCTTCCGACTATTCGGTCTTGAGAATCCAGAAGCCCGAAATCTTCCCCGAGCGGCTGAACGTGACCTTGATGTCCAGCTTTGACCTGGCGAACTCGCACGTCACGATCACCGCCGTGAACTTCCAATACCTCTCAATGCGCGTATCTATTTGCTTGACGAACGGTCCGAACTGTCCCGTGGTCAGGTCCCAGGCCTCCTTGAGCTTCTCGGGCGCCAGCGCCGCCGCCATTTCGCTGTCGAAGTCTTGTGCCACCGCCGCGAAATCTTCTCTCACAAGGGACTCCACCAGTTCCCGCGCAACGGAGGCGATGTCGCCCGGCGGCGTCCACACGAAGTGATAGTCCTCCATCAGCGCAAGAAGAGCGTTCTCCAGCGCTGAGGCGTTCAGGCTGTAGGTGATGCTCCTTCCGTTCTTCGTATCCTGCACGAGGTCGGCCTGGCGCAGAACCGCGAAATGCCTGGAAAGCGTCGGCTTCGTGAGACTGAAGTGGGAAGCGATCTCCCCCGCAGTCATATCTCGCTCGCGGAGCAATTCCAGCACCTTGCGTCTCGTCGCATCCGATAGCGCCTTGTATACCTTGTCCATTGCGGGAACGTTTGTTGATTAGCTAAGTATCTAAATAACTAGAACTCGCAGATTCGCGGTTGTCAACAGTTTCTGGGGTTGGGTTGGCGCGCCACGAGGAATCTGCTGCTTTTGGCGGCGAAAA
The DNA here is from genome assembly GCA_030649165.1 of Armatimonadota bacterium. GTDB lineage: Bacteria > Armatimonadota > UBA5829 > UBA5829 > JAUSEB01 > JAUSGG01. Next base: position 2,249 of record JAUSGG010000220.1, on the reverse strand, counting down.
CCGAAAATACGGTTGGGGCTATTGGGATCGTGGGTAAGTACAGTCCCGGTTTTCGCGTGAGTTCGGTTGACAGCGCCCAAGCGCCGAACTATAATTGCGACTAATTCCGCGCCACGAAAGGTTCACCACACATGTCAGTCGAAACCCGACGAGAGATACCCAAGGACATATTCAAAGCTTACGACATAAGGGGCCTGTATCCAAGCGAACTCGATGAGGAATCGGCGTACCGGATTGCTCGCGCGTTTGCCACGTCATTGAAGCCGAGCGTCGTTGTGCTCGGCCACGATATGCGCGAGAGCGCGGACCAGATCTGCCAGGCAACTATCCGGGGCCTTAACGACCAGGGATCCGATGTCATCACGGTCGGGCTCACGAGCACGTCCATGTACTACTACGCGGTAAACACGCTCAACGGGCAGGCCGGTGTGATGGTGACCGCCTCGCACAACCCGGCGCAGTATACCGGATATAAGATGACCGGGCCTGAGGCGATACCCTCCATCGCATTCGTCAGTAACGAGGAGTTGTGGCGGTTGGCGTCGGAAGGTCGCTTTACCGAACCCGAGCGGCGTGGTGAGGTCATCGGGCGCGAGGATGTTCTGCAGGACTACGTGACCGCCGTGCTGGACAATGCGGGCATCTCCAGCTTTGGGGACCTGAAGATCGTTGTGGACGCGGGAAACGGAATGGCCGGCATGATCCTTCCGCACCTGTTCAGGCGGGTGGGAAGCCGGCCGATACCCCTCTTCTGGGAGCTCGACGGCACGTTCCCGAACCACGAGGCCAACCCGCTGAAAGAGGAGACCCTCCGGCAGTTGAAGGAAACGGTAGTCAACGAGAATGCGGATTTGGGAGTGGCCTACGACGGCGACGCGGACCGCGTGCGGTTCGTGGACGAGACAGGCCAGAGCATCTCCGGAGACCTCATAACGGCGCTTATCGCGCGGGAAATGCTGAAGAAGGCCCCGGGGGCGAGGATAATGTACGATCTTCGCAGCAGTTGGGTGGTCCCTGAGGAGATAGAGAAGGCCGGCGGAGTGGCGGTCAAGTGCCGCGTGGGCCACGGCTTGATCAAGAAGCAGATGCGCGAAGAAGGCGGTTACTTCGCCGGAGAGCTGTCGTCCCACTACTACTTCTCCGATTTCTACTACACGGACAATGGCGATCTGGCGATGCTGAACATCATCAAACAGATGCTGTCCACCGGCCAAACGATGTCCGAGCTGATCAGGCCGCTTCAGAGGTACTATCACAGCGGGGAGATCAACAGCGACGTTGCGGATCAGAACGCCAAGCTCGCGGAACTCGAAAAGGTCTACAGCGGCGGCAGGATGCTGCATTTGGACGGCCTGACGGTCGAGTTCGACGACTGGTGGTTCAACGTCCGCCCGAGCAACACGGAGCCTCTTCTCCGGCTGAACCTCGAAGCGAAGACCAAAGAGAAGATGGAAGAGAAGCGAGAAGAGCTGTTGGAACTGATCCGAAGCTGAGAAGCTGGGAAGCCGTCAGCTTTCAGCTTAGGTGTTTCCGGATTTGAGTGAAGCGCAGCGGAACGGAAATCCCGAAACGAGCCGCCTGAAACCTACAGGTCCCCGTTCATCCCGTCTAGCGGATGGCTGACTGCTGAAAGCTAACCGCTAACATCTACTTCTTCCCCCACGCCTTGTCGATCTTCTCCCGGTTCGGGTGGCCGTTGATATCGACCAGGCCCTTGTAGAGGTTGATCCAGGCGCAGGTTCCGTACAGCCGCCAGTCAACGGCGGGGAACGGCTTCTCGATCTTCTTGTGCTGGCCGAAAAGCCTGCCAAGCGGTGAGTTCGCGCGTTTGCAGATCATCGTCCAGATGCAGGGCTTGTTGGGGTCGGTCTCGCACCTGCCGTCGGTGGCTCCTCCGCACGGGCCATTACGAAGCTGCTTCGGGCATCGCATCGGGCACGTGAAGCCCGTCGTTCTCAGAGCGCACTGGCCGCACATCTGGCATCGGAAAGCCGGCCATTTGGACGCGTGCTCCACGCCGTGAACTACTCCGTAGAAAAACCTGCCGACAGGGGACTTCGGAACCATGTAACAACCTCAGAACTGGATTGGCGGGATTTCCTTCTACTGCTATTATAGTGGGAAGAGACGAGGATGGTCAATTGGAAGAATAACAGTTGTAGTTGCAGAGCGATTATGTCCCCAGTTAACTGCAGAGCGATAATGTCCCCATGGAAAGAAGGGACACAGGGATCAGTCAGAGAGATTTG
>JAUSGG010000215.1 GCA_030649165.1 Armatimonadota bacterium | reverse complement strand
AAAACTCGTCGAGTCCAATGCGTACACCTCCAGTTGATGTGTACCGCATGCTTCGACATGCCCTCTGAATGTACCTTTTTGTGACAAACGTCAGGTCTTGCATGTATCTGTCACAAAACAAATTTGCGTGCGTTGGCCCTGCGCGGGAAGGGCAGAGGGTGCATTCCAAGTACATGGGGGTTAATCACGAAAGGACGAAAGGACGAAAACATGAAAGATTTGGGCGACTGACCTAAGCTGTAATGCTGAGACTGCCAGTGGAACTGCTTAGCTTTACAGACCAGTGGCGGTCGCGGCTGCGGGTCTTGCTCGGCAGGCGGACGCTATCCTGTGGCTGGGTCAAACCAGACTGATGCCCGCGTGCCGAAGCGCGTCGCGGAATTGCTGCCGCGCCGCCATTTGCACGTCTTCCAGGGCAACGGCGTCGCATGAGCCACTGAACCGCAGAGTCAGTTTTGCCGCATCCATCGCCGTGACGCCTTCATATTTCAGAGGCGAACTCATGCCGCGCTCCGTCGCAAGCTCCTCCTCCGCCTGATTCAATATGCCGATGACCTTTTCAAGATCGGAATCGGCCGGTACGGAGATGTCGACGGACACAGAGACCGCGCCCCGCGAATGGTTGCAGACAGTGGTGATGTCACCGTTGGCTATGATGTTGAGCTTGCCGGCGTCATCCCGAATCCTGGTAATTCGCATCCCCATTTCCTCCACTATTCCGGTTACGCCGGCCATTGTCACGTATTCGCCTACGGAATACTGATTTTCGAGCAGTATGAAGAATCCTGAGATCACGTCGCGCACGAGCCGCTGTGCCCCGAAGCCGATCGCCAATCCGGCGACGCCGGCAGTCGTAAGCGCGGGAACGGGATCAACCCTCAAAGCCCTCAGGGCCATGATCGCCGCTATGAAAAAGAGAAGATAGCCGGCCACGCTTCTCATTAGACCGTGGAGCGTTTTCACGCGGGCGGATTGCGGTCCAGCGGGTTCTCTGGCAATCGCCGGCGCTACGACTTTGTCTATGAGCTTGAAGATCAACGCCCTCGCGATGAGATAGAGGAGAACGATCTTGATCAGGTCGCCTGCTGAGTCCAGAACGCCCGCTCCGGCTTTCTCCAGAATGCCGGACCAGAACTTCCCGGAAAAGGCTGTTTTCAGCATGACACTCACCTCCACGGCGGCTTGGGTATTGTCTAACTTGGATCGTTCACGAGCGGGACGATGCGCTCGCGTTGACCTCCCCCTAACCCCTAACCCCCTCCTAAAAAGGAAGGGGGACTCCCTCTCCTTCGAGGAGAGGGTTGGGGTGAGGTGTTGCTTCATGATTGGACTCTGTCCGGTTCCTGCCAGAGCACACATCCATAATGTGCGATGGCTAGGCAAGTCGTCTATGCCTGCCCAGCCATTGCCGCACATCGTATTGCTTCGAGTCGAGTTAGACCGGGACTTCCACTTTGACTTCCTCCGGCTCTGTTTCGACCTCCGCCTCGGCCGCTATTCCACCACGCTTGCTGAACATAACGGCAACCGTGAGCAGTATGACGGCGGCAACGACGATGGCAACGCGGACACCGACGGCTATCGGCTGGATAGCCACCGGCGCGACCAGTATCGCCACAAGGTTCATGACCTTGATCAGCGGGTTGAGCGCTGGACCGGCGGTGTCCTTGAACGGGTCTCCTACCGTGTCGCCGACTACTGTCGCCCTGTGCGCGTCGGATCCCTTGCCTCCCAGCATACCATCTTCGACCTTCTTCTTGGCGTTATCCCAGGCCCCACCCGTGTTGCTGAGGAACACTGCCATGAGCTGTCCTGTAAGGATCGTCCCCGCCAGGAAGCCGCCGAGCGCGGCCGCGCCTTTCAGAGGGTTATCGCCGAAGCCGAGACCGAAGCCTACCAGAATCGGGGCCGCTATCGCCAGAATGGCCGGGCTGAGAAGCTCCTTCTGCGCCGCGGCGGTCGAGATAGCAACACACCGGCCGTAGTCCGGCTTGCCCTCGTCCGAGCCCGTCCGGGGATCGTATTCCATAATCCCGGGAATCGTGCGGAACTGCCTGCGGACCTCTTCAACCAACTGGAACGCCGCGCGCGACACCGCTTTGATGGCGAAGGAGCAGAACAGGAACGGAACGGCTCCCCCAATCAGAAAGCCGACGAACACCTCAGTGACATTGAGCTGGATACCGTTCAGAGCCTCAGCGAGAACCTTCGTGCCTTCAGCCGGCAGCAATTGCGCGTCAGCCAGGAACGATCGGAAAAGAGCCGTCGCCGCGATGACCGCGGTGGCGATTGCGAAGCCCTTCGTCAATGCCTTGGTGGTGTTGCCAACAGCGTCGAGCTTGGCGACGATCTTGTGCGCGTTGCTGTCCTCGCCCGCGTCCTTGAGCGCGCCCGACATTTCGAAGATGCCGTTAGCGTTATCTGATATCGGGCCATAGGTGTCCATGGCAAGGATGAAGCCGGTCGTGGTCAACAGGCCAAGGCCTGAGAGAGCGATTCCGTATGCCGCCATAGCGGCGTTGCCCTGGAACAGAAGCATTGAACCAAGAATCGCGCCGGCGATCGCAACGATTCCCCAGACGCTGGACTCCAGGCCGTGAGCGAAACCAGTCAGAATGACTGTCGCGGGGCCGGTCCTGGCCGCATAGGCGGTCTCAATAACCGGAGGCTTTGAAGTGGAGGTGAAGTACTCGGTGAGTCGTCCGATAATCAGCGCGAGGATGATCCCCATAAAGTTCGCGCCCGCGAACTGCCACCACTGGAAGCCTGTCTCGATCTTGTTGAACAGCCAGTAGCTGACGCCGGAGAACATGATCGCCGCGATCATGGCCGATCCCCAGAAACCTACATTGATCGGGCGCATCGGGTCCATGTCCATCCGGTCTTCACCGCGGACCATATAGACGCCGATGATGCTTGCGATGACACCGACCGCTCTGACGAGCAGCGGATAGACTACCAGCGAGAGGACCGCCGCATTTGCGCTTGCGATCTTGCCGGTGGCGGCCATGCTCTGGAACACCGGAAAAGCCGCGGCGCCGAGGATGATGGCGGCCACGAGGGTGACTTCATAAGACTCGAACACGTCGGCGGCCATACCCGCGCAGTCGCCGACGTTGTCGCCGACGTTATCGGCTATCGTCGCGGCATTTCGCGGGTCGTCTTCGGGAATCCCCTTCTCGATCTTGCCGACGAGGTCCGCTCCGACATCCGCAGCCTTCGTGTAAATGCCTCCGCCGATTCTCATGAACAGCGCCGCCAGACACCCGCCGAAACCGAAGCCGATGAGGACCTTCATCGACTGCTCCTGGAAGATGAAGAATACTATGCAGGCGCCCAGCAGGCCGAGACCGACGGTGGCCATACCGGAGACAGCTCCGGCGCGAAACGCGATGTAGAGAGCCCGCTTGAAGCTGGTGAGCGCAGCGTTTGCGGTGCGGACATTGGCCCGGACCGCCATCATCATGCCGACAAAACCGGCGATGTAGGAGGCAGCCACGCCCATCACAAACGCGACGCCCACGCCGACGTAGATGGGAATGCCGTGCCTTGTTACCTCGAATCCCGGCAGGCCCTTATAAAGGAAAACGAGGCCGAAGAACACTATGGCGACAAAGACGCTCATCGTCTTGACCTGTCTCTTCAGATAGGCCAACGCGCCGTCTTGAATAGCAGCAGCGACGCTGCGCATCCCTCGGGACCCCGGATCCTCCTTCATGATTGCGGCGAGCCACATTCCGCCTACGAGCAGGCCGAAGATCGCCGAGAAGAACACGATCCAGATTGCCGGCATCACCAGCTTGAGCTCCGTGAACGGCGGCAGCTCGATCACCTCGCCGGCCATCGCGGGCGCCGAAGCAAACGCCCAAATAGCCGCAACACTTATCGATGCGAACAACCACCTCGTGAACCCGCGAACCGATCCCATCGTCAGTTGTGGCGCTTTACGCATACTCTCTAACTCCCTCCTCAGAGTCCGGCTGCCGGTCCGCGGCCGCCTAGACAGACAAAATGCCGCTTCGCTCGCTGTTGGGCGACTGAGAGCGGCCAGTAGATTATAAATCCCGGCGTCTTGCCGTGTCAACGCGAAGTTATGAGTGCAAGTTCAGTTCTGTGCGCGCAACCTGCCGATGATGCTTCGGAAAGTCGATTACACCGAAGCAGCATCCGCTCTCGAACTTCGGGGTAAAAAGCAGTCTGTCTCAAAAGGCCAACGGAAGCCTTATCGTGTATCACCATCACCCCAACCCTGTCCCGTCAAAGGAGAGGGGATTACGCTCCTCTGTGCCCCAATGGTGGGTTCGTAAGCTGAAGGTAAGATAGTTTTCAGACAGCCTGAAAAGCTTCCCGAACCATCGCTGGCATAGTTCTTTCCACCAAGACTGTTGCCTATGGTGTAAAAGTTTTTTGCAAATAATTTACCAAACCTCTTGACAAGCCTGCCTGTAAAATGGTATATAAGGTCTTGCGCGAAAGTTATACATAGATATACTACGCGCAATTGGGTTCCTCCCGCCCTGGTGGACCCGCTTACTACTCTTGGAAGGAGTGGTGGACGACTACAGGCGGTCAACAGGGACGGAATCATTAACGGCGCACTGCCGTCTTCCCATCGCACAATCTTGCCCCAGTCCGCAACATGCATCACAGTTAGTCGTGGGTTAGTTGTCGTGACAATACCACCTGCGTAGGTATTGCTAACGGCGGTTAATCCTAAAGGACTTGAGAACCGGCGAGCTTGTGAGAAGGCTCCTGCGGCGCGAGCGGAGCGCGAGACTTGAGGATCGTGCACTGCCGCAGATACGGACGGTGGAGTCTAAGACCGCTGCTTTGCACCCAGTGGTCGCCGTGGAAGGAGGAGGTCATGAGAGGGTTGGATTTAGCTGGCTTCCTGCTGTCCCTCGTTAGCGGAGCCATGCAGGATCTGACACACACAGCCGCCGCGGGAAAATCCGATAACTGGATGTGGTGGCTGTACTCTCCATCGTTCTTCTGATGTGGAGAGCGAGGAGATCACAGGCTGTGAGACTTGCGCCTGTCCCGACGCCCCGTAGAGTTTTGTTGGAACGCACAAGAAAGCGGAGCGACTTAATCCGTCCTCCGAATGCGCGGTAGCCTTCCGACCCATTTCTTCATCGGGCGGAGTTTTCATACTCCGCCCGTTTTCCTGTACCGTCCCCTTCTCCCTCGTGGCGAGAGGGCTGGGGTGAGGGGTTGAACTTTCCAAATCCAATCATTCCGATCCTTCGGTAGTAGAGCGGAGCGCCGCTGCCGAAGGATCCGGGTGGCCGGCGGCCGTTGCTAATACTCGAAAACCACCAGCAGTTCCCGGTCAGGATGCTCGTCTACGAGACGGTAACCTTCAGCCGCCTGCCTGTATGGTATCCGGCGGGTGATGAAACCGTGGAGGTCAAGTCTGGGCAGGAGCCCCATCACTGTCTCCATACGCCTGTTCATGTCCCACCGGCCCAAAGACGGGTTTGGAACAAGGAATCGCGAGCAGACTATCTGCACCCGGTTATGGTGGAACTCCTCGCCGAGGAATAAGTCGGACCCGCTTCCCTGGTAGTACGACAGAGTGATCACGCGACCGTTGTAACCGGCGGCCCTTGTGGCTTCGTGCAGGGCTTTGTACGATCCGCTGCACTCCAGTACGACGTCCGGCGCGCGCCCCCCATTAAGGTTCCGAATCTCGACGGCCACGTCTTCCACATCGCGTGGGTTTATCACGCCGGCCGCCGCGCCCTTTGACGCAAGACGCAACCGGTCCGGCAGAAGGTCGACCCCGATCACGCGCTGCGCTCCCGACATCCGCGACAACTGCACGGCGAGTTGCCCAACAATGCCGAGGCCGAAAACTGCCACTGTCTCACCGAGATTGATCGAAGCGTCCAGTATCCCCTGGAACGTGACGGCGAGCAGCGCCGACGTAACGCCGAGAACCGGGTCTTCCAGCTCATCCGGGATACGGTACACCTGGTCCATATCCAGCACGGCCGCGGTCGAATGATAGTGAAAGGAGAATACATTGTCCCCGGGTTTGACATTCCGCACATTTGCGCCAACCTCCGCGACCTCGCTGACGTGCTCGTAACTGACGCCGAACGGATAGGTTACGGCCGGCGTGTTAGTCCTCAGAAACAGGCCGCTGGCTTCATCATAGTCCTTGGCAAAGAAGGGAGACGTGCCCCGATAGATGGACATCTCCGTGCCCGCGCTTATGCCGCTGGCTATAGCGCGGACCAGAACCTGATCTTTTCCGACGGGCGGAAGCTGTTCCGTGACAAACCCGACCTTGCGTGGAGCCTCGATTACAATCCTTACTGCGTCCATAGCTGTATGCCGCTGAAGCGGCGCCTCCCGATTGGTATTCGATAAAAGCCATGGGGGATTATAGCGCCAAACGACCAAGCAAGCTATCAGCTTTCAGCTTTTAGCTGTCAGCCGACAGCCCTCGCTCTGCGCGGGTCTCCGACCCTGCACCCCGGCGACCGAAGGTATCCCACGATCCCGCGAGCCTGGAAAAGTGTTATCGGTGTTTACAAAAAGAGGACGCTCGCTGTGCGTGGGTCTCCGACCCCGCACCCCGGCGACCGAAGGTATCCCGCCCCGAGTGTTGACGGACCTGACGACATCCGCGTAAACTACACCTACGACGCGGCGGGCAAGCCGGGGGCGGGAATAAGGGGACGCCGGTTTCGGGAAGGGATTTCCGAAACAAAGGGCAACAAACGCATCGCGACGGCGCAAATCATCGCCCATTGTTTGGCAAATCCGGTCAACGAACCTGCCGCATCGATTTTGCGATCCGCAGAACCTCCGTCTGGCTCAGCCCCGTCGCTCCCATCGTGAAGTAGGTCGTGCCGTCGTTCCAGTTCATGACGGAGAAAGTGAAAGGCTGCGAGCGCATCAGGAGCGTGCCCGGAGAGCCGTTGACGCGTATCTCCGACCCTGTCCAGCGACCGGCGCCTTCCCAGGCCTTTGTCCCCTGAATCAGGGTTACAGTCTCACCAGTATCGGGGTTGACGTAATCGATCTCCAGCAGGTCGTAGTGGTGCAGGTTCATCTTGTTGCTCCTCTTGGGTTCACCACGGTCCTCACACTCCGGAAGCATATTCACTGCAACCAGATGGAACCCGGAGGGCAAACCAGTTGGCTCATATGCAACAGTCACACTGAGCCGATCCGCATTCTCCGGGTGGGCCAAGAGCTCTGCCAGCTCACTTCCAGCCAGAGACGGGTCCCGGAGGCCGGTCCGGGTGTCGTAGTTGCTGAAGGGAGCATGGTACGAGCCGTTCAGCTTCTCGTCGTACTCCCAAGTCAAGAACGGCGCCCGAAAAACGGGCACACCCGGAACAGGATCATCGAATACTGAGTCCGGAATGTCAGCGTCTATCTCAACCGAGACAAGTTCCCAGCTTTTCAGCACGCTGCCGTTTTCCTTGAAGGTGACATTCCGAATGATCATACCGGACTCACGATCAATGTACAGCCGGCGGCGGGGATTATCCCTGGACTGGAGAACGTCACACAATCTGCCGTTGAAGCGTTCGGCTCCCGCGAGCTCTATGTCCGGCCCCAATATCTTCATGGGGTCAGGCTCCGAGTTACCGGGCAGATTCGCAACATGGTAGCGAGTGACATATCGGTCAATGTCGTTCATGGGATGCAGCAGGGCCAACTCATTGCACCCGGTATAGACCAGGGTTTCATCGCCCCGCTGCGAGACCAAGTACATAGTTGTTCCTTCTCCATCCTGCTGCGTCAGTCTGTCCGGAGCCTCGTACCATACTTCGCCAGTGACATCTTTGCCGCATGGCGGGTAGGGCGTCCTGTCGACTCTCCTGTACCGATAATGGCACGTCTTCAGCCTATCGAAGGCTCCTTGCGCTCGCGCAATCACCTCTGCCGCATCCGCCGGCTGCTGTCTCAGAAGGAAAATACCGGTAAGTGCCACAGCCACAATTGCAGCCACCGCGGCGGAGGCCAGTAAGCTGCGGCGGTGCGGCAGTAACCATCTATGGGAAGACTTACGCTGCTCAATAGTCTGCAATACCTTCTCGCGCAGCCCCTCCGGAAGCTCGGGGTTCCACGACTCGAAAAACACCTGCTCTACCTGCTCATTCTTCATCGTCATCGCCTCCCAATGTCTTCCTAAGTTTGGAGATCGCGTACTTGTACCGGCTGGACACAGTGCTGATTGGCAGTTTGGCCGCCTCAGCGATCTCTTTGAAAGTCATGCCATCGTGGATCTTGAGAACCAGCACCTCTCTTTGTTCAACGGGCAGACCCGCAAAGACCTGGCACAACGTAGCGGCTCTGTCGTTCTGCCCTTCTATATTGGTCTGCGCGCCTGATGCGAGCTCAACGCACATAGCTTGATGAAGCCTATCGCTCCGTTTCCTTTTCCGCAGGTGGCTGAAGGCTGTATTGCGCGTAGCGGCGTATAAGTAGCGCCTTGCCCTCTCCTCATCTCCGTTTGCCCACTTGCGGTTTCGGCTGACGTTAAGAAAGACTTCCTGGACCACATCCTCAGCGTCCTCGGCCGATCCGGTTATGGCAATGGCGTAACGGTAGAGCAGCCTGGCGTACATCTCAAATAGCGCCGCCATATCCATCTGCAATACACCCACTTTCTTGCCCATCACGCAACTTGCGGTGTCTATTCCTACTTCAGGCGGTATGGGTACCACCTCCTCTCACAAATTACCACGACCGAGGGATCTGGATTTATTTATACGTTGGAAGAAACTTCAGTCCCTTTGGTAGCGTACAGCCGACGCCGTGACTGCAGGTCGTGTTTTCATTCGATCCGAGAAAAAGTAAGCATTTTTCGTGGTATAACGGCTCGCTGCGCGAGCGTCTCTGACCCCGCACTCAGGCGACCGAAGGTTTCCCACCCGGTCCCGTGAGCATGGGGGCGGGCATGTTTTCATCCCCTCGGCTAGCGCAAAGCGCTGCGGATAACTCATGCCCCATCCCTCTCCCCGATAGAGCTGTCCGCGTCAGACATTTGCTGTCAGCTTTCAGCCCCCTCTACACTAACCAACCCCCCTCTCGCTCCCTCAACTCTCAACTCTCAACCCGAAGAAACAAGCACTTTTGCCGGCGGCCTTGGCACAGCTTCTGCACATACATAACTGTAGCGACGAAAGGATCGTGGCCGCGGGAGGCATTCCGGTGATGCAGTTAATCAAGTATCTTCTAGAACCTCGGTTGACAGGACGGCTTTTTACGTTCGTGGCTGGGCTGTTCGGCTGCGCCTACACGCCGGAAGCCGCCTACCGCGAAGACTACCAACTCAGACGATGTTGCTCGCCGGCAAGTCTCCGGCGAAACTTTCCTCCGCCGGGCTAAGCTCGGACGAGCAACCAAGTATTCGGGGACGTGACCCGCAAAGGCCGGTTGGAGAGGCGCGTCCCCACCCCTCTTTCTCTTCTTCGTTTTAACTTAATGCTCGCCTGGGAAGTACATGGTTGCCGGACGTCGTCGAAGCGGCGGCGGAAAGGATGGTAGCAACCATGAGCATCGGGCGAAAAGGCGCTGTTCCCCTCGCTCCTCTGATCGCGATCGCGGCGGTTCTCGTCATCGCAGCCGCGGGTTACGCTCTATATCTCCTGGCTTCATTGTCGGGCGACATACACCGATTATCCGGAAAACTGGACAGCCTGGGCGACATCGGTCCGCAAATCGCCCGGATGTCTTCCCGGCTCGACCTTCTGGAACAGACTAACCGCAAACTGGATCGCCTGAGCGCGCCGCTGTCGTCGCTGCCGCGAATGGAACGGGACCTGAAGCAAACCGCCAACCAGTTGACGACGACGAACGGCAAACTCGATACCACGAACGCCAGCCTTCTGCAAACCAACGCGAAGCTAGACCTCACCAACGGCAAGCTATCGACCACTAACGCAGGTCTGGCGCACATGCAGGCGCAGCTCGAGGGAATGCGGCGGTCGCTGACCTCAATGCAGGCCCAGCTTGGCGCCCTGGACGAGATGCGCCGCGAACTCGCCTCCACAAACGTCCGCCTCGACAAGACAAACGCCGAACTGGATGGGCTTGGCGCTCGCATAGACGGTATGCGGTCCGTGCTCGGCGGCATGCAAGACCGGCTTGGTGACATGGCGCGCCAATTGGCGGTCCTTCCTGAAATGAACCAAAGCCTGATCGGCACGAACGCGAGCCTCAAGCAAACCAATGATTCTCTCGCGTCTATGCAGTCGGACATAAGGCAAATGGCGGGGTCGCTCCAGCAAACGAACCAACAGATAGCCCAGATGTCCAAGTCGGTCAAGGGACTGACCAAGAAAGGCGCGCTCGGAGTCGGGGTACTGGCCGCCGCGGAGCTGATTGGGAAGTAGGCGGCAGGGCCATCTCCGTCGGACCTGTCGGACGTGTCGGACCCGTCATACACGTACCGCATCTTGATTGTCTTGCCCCAGTCCCGTATCATAAAAGCGGTTCGCCGCGGCGAGCCAGACGAACGAAGGGCGGAAAAACAAGTCTGTGAACCCACGTGAACGAATGATAGCCGCTATGGAAGGCCGTCCCCTGGACACGGTTCCAATCGCTCCCTATTTTTGGGGCGCGGAGTACGCCTGGAAGCTGATGGGAATCCCGATATGGAAACTCATCCTGGGGCCTCACTCCAACGGCGTCGAAATGCAGCTCGCGATAATGCGCAGGCACGACTGCGACTGGGTCCTGCCCCTGCACAGCGGCTCTGGATGGCTCGAAGGCAAGGAAGTCATCCGTGAGGAGCCGGAGAAGATACACTTCCGGGAGACGAGGACAGGGCGGGAGTTCATTTTCCACCTTGAGGGTCACTGGCTGGCCGAAGCGGGCGATTGCGGCGTGCGGATATCGAACGAGGGGGCCAACACCGACCCTCCATCCAACCGCGCCGAGGCCGACGAGTGGCTAAAGCGAAGTTTTCCCCGTTTGGGCGGGGGGGGCGGCGACATAACGTCGAATCGGGAGACGCGCAATCTGTTCCCTGACCGGTTCTATTGCCGCTGTATGCATCCTCCTTTTGCCAGCCTGGCTTACACGCTGGGCTTCGAGCCCACTCTTCTGCTGCTGAACGACAACCCGAGTCTCTGCGCCCACTTGGCCGAGCGTCTTATGACCGACGTGCCGCGCTCATGCGATCAGGCTGCCGCCGACGGCTGCGATGGCGGACTGATGGTCGACAGCTTTGCTTCCGCCGATATAATGTCGCCCGATTCCTACGCCAACTGGGTCGCGCCGCTGCACAAGACGGTCGCGGACGAGCTGCGGCGCGCCGGTCTCAAGTCCATCATGTATAACACCGGCAATATGCTCCCGCTGCTCGGTACCGTGCGCGGCCTCGGCTACGACGCCATATCTGTTGAAGAGCGCATCAAAGGCGTCGAGATGGATATCGCCGAGGTCAGAAAGGCGATCGGCCCCGACGCCTGCCTCTTTGCGAATTTCGACGCCTATCTTCTCCTCGACGGGAACAGGGAACGGATCAAGGACGAAGTGAAACGGCAATTGGACGGCGGGATGGTCGAGCGAAGCCGCTTCATCATGGGTGTCGGCAGCCCCATTTGCGACGGCACGGATCCGGACACGATCGACTGCTGGATCGCGGAAACGCGACGCGCGAGCGAGCCGTAGGTGTGGTTCGGAGAATAACTTGAACACAGATGGGATAGCCAATGGCTATCAGCCGTCAGCAAGCAGCTTTGAGGCCGACGAAATAAGAGTTCAAGAATGGTGAGTACGTACCGGGCAACGTCATTCCGAACGAAGTGAGGAATCTGCTTTTTCCGGGGCGCTCCGCAGGAAAAGCAGATTTCTCGACTCCGCTGGCGCTCCGCTCCTAATGAAGCGCCCCGTTTCGGGATTTCCGGGTTGGGACCCGAAGTAGTCCGCTATAGCATGCGTATGCCGCCCAACCCTCAAATCCCGAAACAACGGGGTGGTTCCTTTCCGAAATAACCCCGATGCATCGGCGTCGGTTGCTCGAAATGACGTCCTCCCCAACTCTGAACTGTTACCCGACGAACCTGGAGACTGGGGCTAACAACTGGTATAATAGACTGCACAGAGTTTCGCTTATTCATAAAAACTTAGGAGACGTTTAAGATGGGACTGAACCTTACAAAGAAGATATTGCAGGAACACCTCATTTCCGGTGAAATGACGCCCGGTAAGGAGATCGCGATCCGTATCGACCAGACGCTTACCCAGGACGCGACGGGCACTATGGCTTACCTGCAGTTTGAGGCGATGGGCGTACCGAAAGTGCGCACGAAGCTTTCGGTGAGCTATATCGACCATAATACGCTGCAGACCGGATTCGAGAACGCGGACGACCATCGGTTCCTGCAGACGATGGCCGCCAAGTACGGAGTCTATTTCTCGCGCCCCGGAAACGGCATCTGCCATCAGGTGCATCTGGAGCGGTTCGCCGTGCCGGGACTGACGCTTTTGGGTTCGGACAGTCACACGCCGACCGCGGGCGGCGTCGGCATGATCGCCATCGGGGCAGGCGGCCTGGACGTAGCCGCCGCGATGGCCGGCCAGCCGTTCTACACACGAATGCCGAGGGTCGCGCTGGTCAAGCTGACCGGACGCCTTCAGCCGTGGGTCACTGCAAAGGACATCATATTGGAGGTCCTTCGCATTCTGACCGTCAAAGGCGGGGTCGGCAAGATAATCGAATACGGCGGCGACGGCACGGCGACCCTTTCCGCGCCGGAGCGCGCCACTATAACGAACATGGGGGCGGAGCTTGGCGCGACGACGTCGGTCTTCCCCAGTGACGAGAACACACGCTCCTATCTGCAGGCCGAAGGTCGAGAGAACGCATGGACGCCTCTCGCGGCCGACCCCGACGCGGAATACGACGAGGTCGTGGAGATCGATCTCGACAAGCTGGAGCCGCTGATCGCGCAGCCTCACAGCCCGGACAACGTTGCGCGCGTGAAGGACTTGGAAGACGTCAACGTGGACCAGGTCGCAATCGGGAGTTGCACGAATTCATCGTACCGGGATCTCATGGCCGTGGCCGGGATACTGCGCGGTCGGTCGGTTCACCCTGACACAAGTCTGGTCATCAGTCCCGGCTCCAAACAAGTGCTGGAGATGGTGGCGCGAAACGGCGCCCTGGTGGACATGATCGCGGCGGGCGCGAGAATCCTGGAATCTACGTGCGGGCCGTGCATCGGCATGGGACAGGCGCCGAGGTCGGAGGGCGTGTCCGTGAGAACGTTCAACCGCAATTTCCCCGGGCGCAGCGGGACGGCAAACGCAAAAGTTTATCTGTCCAGCCCTGAGGTCGCCGCTGTGACGGCCATCTACGGCAAGATCACCGATCCAAGGGTCCTGGGCGATCCGATCGCGATCGAACTACCGCACGAGTATCTTATAGACGACAAGCTGATCGTTCCGCCCTCTCCAGAGCCCGAAAACGTGGATATCTATCGCGGGCCGAACATCAAGCCACTTCCAATCAACGAGCCGATGCCGGACTCGTTGAGCGGCAAGGTTCTGCTGAAAGTCGGCGACAATATCACCACCGACCACATCATGCCCGCGGGGGCGAAAGTGCTGCCGCTACGGTCGAATATACCTGCGATATCGGAGCACGTGTTCGAGGGTGTGGACGCGACTTTCCCGTCGAGAGCAAAGGCCGCTGGCGGTGGGTTTGTGGTCGGCGGAGAGAACTACGGACAGGGTTCCAGTCGGGAACACGCCGCCCTCGCGCCGATGTATTTGGGCGTGAAGGGAGTCGTGGTCAAGTCCTTCGCCCGTATCCACCGCGAGAACCTGATCAACTTCGGCATCCTGCCGCTGACGCTTGTCAACCCCGATGACTATGAGGAGATCGATCAAAACGACGAATTCCAGATGCCGGACCTGCGGAACGTGTTGATGTCGAGGCAGCCCGTCCTGAAGATTGTTGACAAGACGAAGGGCGTGGAGATCGAGGCGAGGCATGACCTGACCGAGCGGCAGGTGGAGATCATGCTCGCCGGCGGAATGTTGAACTACATCAAGCTCAAGAGTGGGGGGAGGGTTGAATCGCGAGCTGAGGTATGAGGTATGAGTCGCAAGGATGAAAGCTGGTTGTGGCCTTCCGCGGGAACTGACTTCGATGATATCCCATGGCTCTGTGGCGCAAGTCCGCAGGATAGGATGTGCTTTCCCCTCACCATGCTTACGGAAAAAGCCAATCCCGTCCAAAACGACGTTTTCGTCCGCGCTCAGCGCAAGCGTAAACATTGCCTTGGGGGGTGGTTTTCGCTATGGTCCGAACAAAGGGAAGCATCCAGCTTATGCCGAAGTGAACGGTTGCTTCGACCATCATTTC
>JAUSGG010000214.1 GCA_030649165.1 Armatimonadota bacterium | reverse complement strand
TCACTTAAGCGGATCCCCCCTCACCCCAACCCTCGCCCGCCCAGGGGGAGAGGGGGACTTGGCGGATGCGCCACGTTAAGTGAACTGTGTTGGGGCTAACTGTGGTGAAGAGTATTTGGACGAAGAGATCGTTGCTGAGTTGTTGAGAACGGCTGAGGAAGAAGCTCGCGCGGGAACGCGGGTAGATGTGCGGGAATACCGGGCGGCGTGATCTTGCCTGGCGGACGAAAGGAGTGGCTGCAGGCGCCAATGCAGATTAGGCTGTGCTTTAGATATACCACGCTGGCGTTATTGACGGCTGCCCGTTTAGCTGTCTTTGTCGTATTAGCCGCGCTCGCGCTCAAGGCGGGGGCGCTTCTCGCGGCGGTGGTGTTGTTGGCGGTGGGCCTCACGATAGTGACATACGGTCTCATCGTGAGAATAGCCGCTTACAGCAATATGGACGCTCGTGGGTGGAATCCGGATGCAATTCCGCGGGACGGCGGGATCAGCAATCGCCGATTCCAAGAGTTGCTCAGCCGAGGCGCTCGCATCAAACTTGTGATAGCGTCGATTCTACTGTTCGCCTCGTTGTTCGCCAAGGTTATTTTGCTGTCCTTTCTCCTTGCACTTTGGGTTCTCTGGGAACTGCTATGGGTTATGCTGGTATGGAGACGTTTAGCCACAGATGGAGCGCATGAGGAGCAAAAACCAGCGTCCGGACAATCTTAGTCCTCGCCTCGTAGGTACGTTCAACCCTCAACCCAGCCCTCTCCCTTCCAGGGAGAGGGAGTTCCGCCCTCGACTCTTCCGACTCTTCCGACTCTTTACTGATGATTCCCGTTCCGCCGGTTGTTGTTCTCGGAGCCGTTTTCGGGAATCTCTGGTTTCGGCGGCTTGGCTACCTTTATCTTGTGGACCCGGCCTGCTTCCGTCTTCTCGACAACAAACTCAACACCGTTGTAGTCTATCGACTCGCCCTCGATAGGCTGCCGGCCGAACAGGCCGAAGACGAACCCGCCGATTGTCTCGTAGTCCTCTTCCTCCGGCAGGTCCATGTCCATCTGTTCGTTCAGGTCGTCGATGCCCATCCTGGCGTTGACGATGCACGTGCTCTCGTCCATGCAGTCGATGAGCTTTTCTTCCACGTCGTACTCGTCCTGGATTTCGCCGACGATCTCTTCGAGCAAATCCTCTATGGTCACGAGTCCGGCCGTGCCGCCGTATTCATCGCGCACTACTGCCATTTGTATCTTGCTGCGTTTGAAGTCCGCGAGCAACTCATCGACCTTCTTGTTCTCCGGGATGAAGAACGCCGGCCTCATGACCTGCCTGACTTCAACGCTCGCCCTCGGCTCCCTGAGCACGGGGAGAAGGTCCTTGGCATGCACGATGCCTATGATCTTGTCCACGTTGTCCTCGTACACCGGAATCCGCGAGTGCCCGCATCTGACGATCAGTTCGAGCAGATCGTCCACGGTATCGCTGACGTCGATGCACTTCATATCGATGCGCGGGACCATTACCTGCTTGACAACCGTGTCGGTGAACTCGAAGATGGAGTGGATCATCTCCTTCTCTTCTTCTTCGAGCACGCCTTCTTCCTCGCCGGCCTCGACCAGCATCTTGAGCTCTTCTTCGGTGAGTATCGGGGCTGAGAATCGGACGTGGCCGCCGAACGGGCGGACGAGCAGGTCGCTGACGAAGCTGACGACCTTGACCGCGGGCAGGAAGAGAATGGACATGAACCTTATCACGCCGCCAAGCAGCAGGGCGATTCGCTCGGCGTGCGCGATGGCGACGCTCTTTGGGCCGATCTCGCCCACGACGAGAGTCAGGAAGGCAACAGCAACGGTCACGAGGAATATCGCGATGCCCGTGGCGTTGTTGTCGATGATCGATATCTGTGTCAGCCTGAGTATTCGCGCCGCCGGCTCAGCGAGGCTCACCGCGGCGACCGCGGACGCAAACAGGCCGACCAGAGTCACACCTATCTGGACGGTGGCCATGAAGGCGGTCGGACTCTCCAGAAGCCGCTGGACGGTTACCGCCCTCTGATTTCCTTCTTCCACAAGCTGCCTGATCCTGGTTCGACGGACGGACACCAGGGCTATCTCCGCCATGGCGAAGAAGCCGTTCACCAGGACCAGCAACAATATCAATATCAGTTCTGCTACGATACTACGGTTTGGGTCTTCCACTTTTATGTCTGCGCCCATTCGGGCGCTGGGG
This sequence comes from Armatimonadota bacterium, assembly GCA_030649165.1. GTDB lineage: Bacteria > Armatimonadota > UBA5829 > UBA5829 > JAUSEB01 > JAUSGG01. The sequence continues at coordinate 16,112 of JAUSGG010000214.1, read as the reverse complement.
CCATTTCTCCAGCAGACATCGGATAAAGTCCAAGCCAGGCCAGGACCTCACCCCAACCCTCTCCTAGAAGGAGAGGGAGTTCCCCCTCCTCTTAGGAGGGGGTTGGTTAGGGGGAGGTTCGGACTGTGTTTTCACTTTATCCTTTCGCTGCTAGCGGCTTCCGGAGAGAAGCCAGTAGATTCCTGCCGACACTGCGACTGCCAGCAAAGCCCCGAGAACGACCTCCTTAATCGTGTGTATTTTGCCTTCAACTCTGCTCTGCGCGATCAAGAGCGCCATAGCTACGGCCATTGCCGCTACGGGGATTCCGGGCCTGAGGAAGATTATGGTCGCAGCTAGAAAAAACCCCAGGGCCGTATGCCCGCTCACCACGCCGCCCTTGAGGAGCCTGCCTTTTCCTCCCGCCACCTTCCAGATGATCAAATATACCATCGTCAGAATGGCGGCGACTACGAAGATGGTCGGCATAGTCGGCTTGTGGACGCCGACGAGTTCCGGAACATCCTCCCACCTGTTGTCCCCGAAGAAAAGCAGGAACCCAACCGCAAGAGCGTTGATCGCCGCTATAAGCACCGCCCCGGCCGCAATATCCTTGGCGAATTTCGCCAGAGGATGATAGCTTTGCGTTACCAGGTCTACCAGCGCTTCCACGGCGGTGTTGAACATCTCCGCCACCAGCACCATCGAGATGCTGAACAGTAGAACCAGCATTTCCCATCTGTGCAGGTTCCAAACCAGGCTGAGGAGTAGAACCAGCGCCATGATGAGAAAGTGAAACTTCATGTGCCGCTGCGTTCGGAAGACGTGCACAACGCCCTCCGCCGCGTACTTGAAGCCGTTCAAAGGGTTTCTGAGTCTCATGCCGCTATCGCAACCCCCAAAACGGCGGCCACTTTATTCCGCATTTCCTCCGCGCCCGCTTCGGTTTCATCCTCATATCCGAGCAGGTGAAGCAGCCCGTGCCCCGCCAGAAGGTCTATCTCGTCATCCACAGGCTTGCCTCTCTCTCTCGCTTGCCGGACGGCGGTCTCGACAGAGATCATTACATCGCCAAGCAAACCGCCGGCCCGGCAGGGCGGCGTTCCGTCCTCGCGTTGTGAGAACGAGAGCACGTCCGTCGGGCGGTCGATATTTCTGTATTGTCGGTTGAACGCCTGTATCCTTTTGTCGTCGGTCAGCAGCACGCTGACCTCGACATCGTCCGGGCAGCCCTCAGCCTGCAGTAATCTTCGCATGGCCCTCCGCAGGCGGCTCAGATTTACCGGTCCCGAGAGTCGGGATTCGTTCTGTATCAGTATCTCCATTTGTTATGAGTTTCTTTCCATCTACGGTGATTACATCGGGATATTCTATTCTCGCATGTAGGGTCGCCGACAAGCTGCGCGCAAACGAATCCTCTATGGTCGCAATATCCCGGAACGTCAGGTCCGACTGCTCCAACTGGCCGTCGCGGAGCTTATCGTCTATCACCTTCTGCACAAGACTTTCGAGCCTTGCGGGCGTAGGCTTGGCGAGAGACCTCGACGCGGCCTCCACTGCGTCCGCCAGCATGACTATCGCGGCCTCCTTGGTCCGCGGCTTTGGTCCGCTGTAACGGAACTGCCGCTCCAGGGCCGCGGAGCATTCCTCGGATTCGGCGACCTGGTTGTAAAAGTACGTCACCAGCGATGTGCCGTGGTGCTGAAGAATCACTTCCTGGAACGCCGGCGGAAGCCTGTATTCTTTTGCGATCTCCAGGCCGTCCTTTATGTGCGATGTAATCACCAGCGAGCTGAGCGTCGGGCTCAGTTTGTCGTGCGCGTTTTCCACTCCCTGGTTTTCGACGAAAAAGTGCGGCCGCCGAATCTTGCCGATGTCGTGGTAGTAAGAAGCGACCCGGGCGAAGAGCGAATCCGCGTGCACCGCCTCCGCGGCGGCTTCGGCCAGGTGTCCCGTGGCCAAGCTGTGAGTATAGGTTCCCGGCGCTTCCATAACCAATCTGCGCAGCAGCGGCTTGTTCGTGTCCGAAAGCTCCAGCAGCGTAATATGGGTCGTGATCCCAAATAGCCGCTCCAGGATCCCGGTGCCCACCCAGAACAGCATTGTCGCCGCGGCCGCCATGATCACAACCCATCCCGAACCGGTCATCATCTCCGTTGCCGTGTCGCCGCTCATGCTCCCGACTATCCAGACCATCGCTACATCGGTCAGGGCTATCGCGCTGATCGTGCGCATCAGGTCGCCCATATACCGAATGTTCGCGACGCTGTAGATGGCCACCAGGCTGCTCACCAGCGTCACCGCGGCGAAACGCAGCTCATTGTTCATGGTGAGGCCGGAAGCAATTGAAAGCACGGAGACTATCACGACGGACAGCGACGGGTTCAACAGCGCGGCCAGGAGCATGCCCGCGGTCGTGACGGTCATCATCCCAAGGTAGCCCAACTGCAGACCGCTCAGGTTCAGGCCGATCATCGCGCCGCCGACTTTCAGCCCTACCATGCTCAGGACCACGACCAGGCTCAGGAGCGCGAGCTTCCGGATGTCTTCGTGAATTTCAGGCTGGTAACGTCTCAGATATACAGCTACGAGCACAGTGAGCAAGACTACGAACAGGCTCAAAGCGCTCGCTGTGGTGTAGTCAATCTTGGGATGGGTAAGCCCCAACGCCCTGAACTTGTCGATGTGTGTCTGCCGGACCTTTTCGCCCTTTGCGATCACAAGGGCGCCGATCACCGTTTGCCCTTGCACAGGCTCCACGCTTTTCTCCGCTCGCAGCTTCCTCGCCCTGGTGGCGTCCTGGTCGTACATTTTGTTCGGTCTCATCACGGTCCCGGCCACTTCGGCCAAAGCCGATGCCTGAGGCGTCTCTCCCAGCAGCCTGCGCGCTCTCGAATCTATGTCGGCCCGCGCCTTAAGCAGGTCGTTCTTGTCGCTTCTTATCTCGCGGGAGAATTCCTGGCTGACGAGCTGTTGGGCCAGTTCCTCTATCGACATAAGGTCGCGGTCCGACGCAGACACCAGAATTCTCAATGTGCTGTGTGACAGGTCGGTTCGGATAAGCGACCGCACGTAACGCGCCTTTGCGTCCGGCTCGCTTGACGGACGGTTCCTCATGGCTTCCTTAACGGCGTTGAAGGCGTCGTTCAGTTCTTCGAGGGCGTCGTTCACCGCTCCACTCTTGTCGGAATAGACGTCCCCGATCTTGGCCGCCGCTGCCTGGCGGAGTCGTTCCGTTTCGGCGGTGTCTCTATAGGTGACGGTGCGATGCGCGCGGATGTCATCTGTGGCGACGTCGCCGATCTTCAGGGAGACTTTCGCGGGCAGGAGATGCGAACAAAGCAGCACGGATAGGACGACGGCGGTGCAGACGCCCAGCGCAGTCCTATAGAGGTCAAAGCCGGAGAGGCCAAGGCCATTCTTCTCGGTGTCTTTTTTACGGCCCCCAATCCATTGGGGTAAGCGAGGTTTCATATGTGGCAGCGGGGTCAGCCTTGCAGGACGCGGTCCACGATCTGAGTCACAATCTTGCCGTCCGCGCGGCCTCGCACGCGTGGCATAACGGCGCTCATCATGCGTCCCTTGTCTTTAGCGCCGTCAGCTCCCAGTTCCGCCGCAACCTCCCTGGCGATCTTCTCGATCTCGGCCTCGTCGAGTTGTTTCGGTAGATACTCGCTGAGGATTGCGAGTTCCCTGCGCTCCTTGTCCACGAGTTCCTGACGCCCGCCTTTCTCATAGCCTTCTATGGCTTCGCGTCGTCTTTTGACCTCGCGGCCCAGGATCTCAGTAACTTCATCATCGGTAAGATCGCGGCCTTTGTCTATCTCCGCGTTCTTGACGGCAGAGCGAGCGAGCCTCAAGGTCGAAACCTTGAGCTCGTCTCGCGCCTTCATCGCCGATTTCATATCGTCAAGCAGCTTTTCACTTAACGGCATAGCGGTCCCGTTCGACATCAATACCTGGATGCCGCCTTTTTCAACTTGCGAACCCGCGCCGCTTCAGCCTTGCGCTTCTTGTCGCTCGGCTTCTCGTAATGCTCGTGTTCGCGAGCCTCCTGTAGAATGCCGGTTTCCTGAAGCTGCTTTTTGAAACGCTTCAATGCGCTATCTAACGACTCGTTAGGTCGGACTTGCACTTGCGCCAATCATAATCCCTCCTCCATCATCGCCCCTTCTGGCTGGAATCCGCGTCAGTGGCAGGAAAAGGTTCAACAAAATTCCGCAATTCTTGGGCGCGAAATGGTGAATCAGTCTCGCTACCTACCAGTTACGCTGTTCTACACTTTTATCGTCGAGTAAGATTATACCCGGTTTACGGTTTCAGTGTCAACCTACTCTCAAACTTTTCGCCTGCCTGCTAGAGATAGGATGATCGTCAGGAAACGAAACCCGATTCTTCTTATCATCGATCGGTGCGAATGACCCACTGTACTATAGCTGCCTAATCACTCTGCGAGGGAACTCCTGCTGGGCCAGTTTGAGTGTGTGCTCGGCCCATTTCCCTAGACCAGATATGTCCAGTGCATTCTGCCAGCATTCAGGATGCTCTTTCGACAGCGTCCACGCCATTCCCAGGTGCATCCCCGAGAGATTCACCTCTACCAAATTCTGTGCTGAAGAGCCTGGGAGTTCCTCAAGAGAGCCGCCAGACACAGGAGCGTAGGGAATGCCAAGCTGTTCTCGGTCAAAATGCCAATGGGGTTGCACCGGGGGCGTTCGCCCTCGGAGCAGGCAATCCCAATGCGCACAAATGAGACGCTCCTTCTGGTTGACGTGAGACGAGCCGCGGTAGAATGACCAAGCAGCACTCTCCAATTCGAAGCGTGCTTCCCCGATGACCAGCCATTTTTCGTGCCAGCCAGCCCACAATTCTATGGGATCATGCTCCTCTTGCTGGACCAATGGCACTACCGGACTCTGTCGGGGCCAGGGATCGAGTGTTTCAGCGAAAACCGGGGCGGCTCTTGGCGTGCTGTCCACAAGTTCGAAGTTGACAACGTTACCGACGAGCCGAACGGCGGTCCAGTCGTGCGCGGCGTCGGAGCGCAGAGTTACCGGAAATCCCAGGCACGACTGTAAACACTGTTCCAGATCGTTGTGTAACTCTGTAATCTCGCTTGCGGTAGATACCAATGGTCAGAACTCCAGTACCCCGGCCGGCTTAGTGGAACAAGCCGAAATCGGCTGTAGAAAACCCATACGCACGGGCAACAGCTTCGTCAAGCGTCCGGCTATTTGGCATATCACCAGAATGTATTCTCCGTCCCAAGTACGACAGTTCCCTAACGACATCTGAGGTGAGATAGTCCTCGGCTAGAAGATTGGGAAGAAAAACCTTATCCACAAATAGCTTCGACAGGTCATATTGGCCACCCTGAACTCTGGGACAAAAGCATGCCAGGAGAGATTCGAAGGTAAAGCTATTGAGGATAGCTAGATAGGCCCATGGTAGTTCCGTATCTTCAAAATTGTTTGCACCGCAACCTCGGCCCTTCCAAAACCAAGAATGTCCTTCGACTACCGCGAATTGCCCCTTATCATCATACGCAAAGCTTCCGGCTCGACCACGATATTTCGTAACCAGCCTCGGTTGTGCGGAACGTTCCCATGAACGCGGTTCTGACAATCTCCACCATTTGTCTTGGGGAATGCGCGGCCTGTTCTGTAGCTGGTCTTTGTGCTGAAGCAAGCGGCCGGTGTAGTAACTGGGGACAACGCTCTGCAGGTCACATTCGGTCTCAATGGTGAGCCCGTTTTCATCATACGGGTAGAAAATGAACTCAGCAACCTTCAGCCGTCCCTGACGGATCGTGGAGTTGCTCGCCATCGCGCGAAAGAACCGACGTTCACTCTCGGGTAATGTCTCCAGTTCATCACTGGACAAGATGAACGCCGGATTGCAACCCGTGCGAATCCCCTGATGCACGTCGAACAGATCCCCAACGACTGTCATAGTCCCCGAAAGCCTTTCAATCACCTCTAGTTGCTTCCGAGGTCGTGGGAGCCAGCTAACTGACGAGGCTTTGGGAGGCGCCATCTCGTAATGTTCCCATCCCTCTGATTCGCCAGGCGGGACTTTTGCCGCACGGCGCAACCCGCGAATAGCAGCGTCCTCCGCCCCCTCCTCTGCCAAAAGGATGCGCGTAGACGATTGCTCGGAGTTAACCTTGGACTGCAATATGAGAAAGGCAGGTTCCACCAGTGAGGCTCTGAAGAAGCTGTAACCGCGAAATCGTCCGATAAGCCGCACATGTGCCGAGTCGGATAGCGCCTCTCTCCATTTCCGGCCAGCCCAAGTTTCCAGTAGTGCCGCAGGGAGCACAGACCCGGTAACACCCTGGGAACTCAGCGAACTGACTGCCTTCCACATAAACGCCATAGCCATATCCACGCGGCCGATTGCGAGATCACCCAATTCTTGCTTAACTTCGTCGCGATCGGAAACCGTCATAGCCTCCAACGACACGAAAGGCGGATTCATCAAAATGATGTCAGGCGTACCCCAGTCTTGCTGCAGAGCGTTCGAGTTCGATATGCTGATTTCGACTGAGATCCCTGCAGCCTCGGCATCCTTCTTAGCCATCTCCAGGCAAAATCTCGCAATCGTACAGGATATTTCTGAGAGGTCAATCCCGCGCAGTATCACTTGCCCCTTGAACCCACGTGCTTGCAGTTCTCGGAGGATTTCCTGCAGAAAAACCCCGGACCCACAGGCAGGGTCGAGCACATCCAGTCGGCCTGACGTCCCGACGCCCCAAGTGTCAAGAACCTGTTGAGCAAGCACCCGCGCAAGAGCTGTCGGGGTAAACCGAACGTCTCGTTTTAGGCTGCCGCGCGGCTCACCGGCGGGACCCAACCCTGGAAAAGCCAGTTGGGGCGTCTTTTCCAGGATAAGATGCGCTTCTTGGTATAGCTGTCCGGACGCGTGACGTATAAGGAGGTCAGAGTCTAACAGTATACCGGTGGTCGGCTCCGGGCGATTAAAGAAGTCCAGCATAACTCCCAGGTGGGAACTGTGCACGGCCCGAGGGAACTCCATCGGGCCAAGAGACTCGGAGAGGTGGGGACCGATCAGTGTTAGCACATCGCCAAATGTCTGGCTTTGGATCCATTTCTCTTTTTCGACCGGCTCGCGCCTCACCACATCGGCACCAATTAGCAGGGCATTGAACAACCGAACTGAGGTGAGGCCGTCTGGAAAGCAGTCACGAAGGCAGCGGAAGGCCCTTAGGCAGTGCCCGATAACATCAACGCTGCGGGGCGGCGGAACTGACTGGAGAATGGCCATCAGTTTATTAACGGCTTGCTGATCTTCTGGGATTCTAAACCTTCGATACTCATCCTGGGGTAAGTCCCATCGCTGCAGTTTCATCTCATGTCTGTTGGCGTCTAGGGTGAGTGTGTGCCGTACGTTGGCAGACCAAGACCATGCCCTTGGCTTTACTTCATCCTCGAAGAGTATCGAGTCGGCGGAGCAAAGAGCGAAACTGGATTTGGGACCATCCAGAAGGACGCTGCATTCCCCAGACCACTCAGAAGCACGGTCACTTCCGAATAAGGGGACCTGAGCTAATCCGAGAACTGCCGCCCATTGGTTGTGGTCCGATGAAGTCCACCCCTCATGCAATGTGTTCATCTCATTCGTCCCCGCGCACTGCGCTCGTCACTGGCATTGGTCCAAACGCCGTCCAATTGTTCGGTGTAGAACGGTGTCTGGCCTTCAACTGTTCGTTCGAGTTCAACAGGATTCTTTCCTCTCTAGTCTTCTCACTTCTATCCTGATGCGGGAACGCCATAGTAAAGCTAACTCGCCGGGCATCGGCGATCTCTGTTCCCGCAGCACGTGTGACAGTTGCTACTCACTCACCATCCCACACCAGTTCATCGCCAGGTTGACGTATATCTCAGCGCACGTCAGAAGATCGTCCACCAGCACATACTCGTCCGGGCCGTGCGCGCCGCCGCCGTTTGGGCCGAACACCAGGGCCGGTATGCCCGCGAATTTATTGAACACAAACATATCGCACGGGGCGAAGCGCCCAATAGTCTCCACGCGCCTTCCCGTCACCTGTTCCGCGGCATGCTTGATCTCCGCCACCAGCGGCGAGTCCTCGGCGATCCTGCTGCCGGGCATCGGGCGCACGTGGTAAGTGATCTCCGGCGGGTTTGCCACGAAGTACGGATCGGAGGCGCAGGTGTCACGGATGACTCTCTCGAACTCACGGTCGATCTCCGCAATCTCTTCCTCCGGAGTCAACTGCCAGTTGACTTCTATCCTGCACTCCGGCGGAACCGTGAACAGCTCATCGCGCCTGAACTCGTTGGCGCCAAGCTTGGTGATCATTACCGTGTCTTCGGTCGTGATCGGCTTTCTGGACTCCCGGAAACGCTCTATCCCTTCGAGGACTGGGACGAGATGCTCCACTGGGTTCATCGTTACTTCGCCGTAGATTTCGATGCCTGTCTTGCCGGTTATCGCCACTTGCGCGAGCCGGAACCCCCTGTGGCCGGTCACGACCGACATCGCCGTGGGCTCGGCTATCACCGCCCCGTCCGCAACGTAGCCTCGGGCGCACGCCGCGACGGAGCCGTTCGAGCCGGCGAACTCCTCATCCGGCACGGTCTCGATCAGCAGGTCCCCTTTGAGCCGCACGCCCATCTCGCGCAGCACGGCGGCGGCCATCATCATCGCGGCGACGCCGCCCTTCATGTCGAATGCGCCCCGGCCGTACAATCTGCCCGATTCAATGACTGCCGAATATGGCGGATGGTTCCACTCTCCCACGGCTGGAACCGTGTCGACGTGCCCGCAGAAGATCAGGCTTCGGCCTCCCCCCTGTCCGGGCATTTTGGCCACGACAACCGGCCTGTCCTGGTAGTCCCTTCCGTCATCATAAAACGCCGGATGGGACTTGAACCCGGCGACGTCGGTCGGCAGGAACGAATCGAACTCGATACCATGTTTCGCCCAGAAGGCGGCTATGTACCTCTGGACCTCGCCTTCATTGCCATCAGGCGGATGGTTTTCGCTGTTGATCCGGACGAGGTCCTGAGTCAACCGTATCAACCGCTCCGCGTTGTCTCGAATAGCCGGCACGACATCTCCTCGATGGCTCATCGTTTCCTTCCCCAAATCTTCCGAGATATGCGGCGTTTCACCCTCACCCTACCCTCTCCCTCAAGGGAGAGGGAACTCCTTCTCCCCCGGGGGGAGAAGGTTGGGATGAGGGGGAGAGTGACCACCAGTAGATGTGTTCTTGCATCATCAACGTCCGCTGAGCTTCCGCGCAAAGGATTATCACTGTCTCTGTCGAACTAGAATAGCTGTAATCAATGGAGGCGTCAACAGGGGAACATCTCTCAGAAAGGAGATCGAACATGCGGCGATTAGCAGTTGCACTCATGTGCGTTCTAACGGCGCTGGGAACAGGAGTACCCCGGATCGCCCGGTCCGCGGATACAGGCAGCTACAAGACTGAGGAGGTGAAACTAGGCGACTTGCCAAAGGTCGTCGAATCATTGACGTTCAGCGAGTTGGGGTGTCACTATGCCTACTTTACCAAGCAGCACGGGAAGTGGGTTGCAGTCGTGGACGGGCAAGCCGGGCCGGGATACGACGGCTTCGTGCTAGGGGTTGGCGTGCAGAATCTTCCGGGCACGCCGACTCTTATATTCAGTCGGGACGGGAAGCACGCGGCTTACAGTCAGAGGAAAGGCAAAAAATGGTTGGTGGTGGTTGACGGACAGCCAGGGCCGGAATACGACGCAGTGGGATTTCTTACCTTCAGTCCGGACGGGGAGCGCATGGCGTATTACGCGAACGACGAGGTCCGGGGAGGAATGGTGGTGGTGGACGGGCAAGAGCACGCCAGTGAAACCAACGCCCAGTTCAGCCCGGATGGGAAGTACGCGACGTACAATGTGAAAACCGGCGGGAAGGGGTATACGGTCCTGGACGGACAAACGGGTCCCGAATACGACGGCATTGTCCAAGGCAGTTGCATCTTCAGCCGAGATGGAAGGCGGGTTGCGTACGCGGCAACCAAAGGCGACAAATCCGTAGTGGTTGTGGATGGACATCCAGGGCCGGAGTACGACGCCATCTGGCGTGGTAGCCTTGTCTTCAGCCCCGACGGGGGGCACGTGGCATATGTAGCTTGGCAGGGCGGGGATGGGCAGTCAACAGTTGTACTAGGCGAGAAGTCGGTTGTAGTAGTGGACGGGCAGCCAGGGCCAGAATACGACTTTGTGCCCAACCTTCAGTTCAGCCCGGACGGGAAGCGTATGGCCTTCGTAGCTCACAAGGGCGGAAGGACGTTTCTGCTCGCCGGGCAGCCAACTTATCTAACTTATCTGGCGGATTATCTGAAGACGAAGGACGAGAAGTCGGTTGTGGTGGTGGACGGCCGGCCGGGGCCGGAGTATGACTACGTGAGCGGTGTCCAGTTCAGCGCGGACGGAAGCCGTGTGGCCTATGTCGCGCACAAGGGCGAGAAGTCGCTTGCATTCGCGGACGGGAAGCAGATGGCGTACGTACCGCAGAAGGGTGAGAAATGCCTTGCAGTCGTGGACGGTCAACCGGAGCCCGAATATGAGGGCATTCAGGAGCCTGTCATTCTCAGTCCCGACGGAAAGCGTGTGGCTTACGCAGTGCAGAGGTCCGGGAAGTCAGCCGTAGTAGTGGACGGGCAGATGGGACCAGAGTACGACTACGTGATGGACCTCCAGTTCAGCCCGGACGGGAAGCATTCTGCTTACCAGGCACAGAAGGGCAAGAAATGGTTTGCTGTTGTGGATGGGCAGGCAGGACAAGAATATGACAGCCTGTACCCCTTGAGGTTCAGCCCAGACGGAAAACACGTTGCCTACCGGGCGAAGAAAGGCAAGAAGTGGCTTGTGGTCATGGACGGGCAGCCGGGGAGCGAATACAATTGGACGGGTGACGTTCAGTTCAGCCCGGACGGGAAGCATTCTGCATATCAGGCAGGGAAGTACAAAGAATGGTTTGTGGTAATAGACGGGCAGTCGGGACCACAGTATGACGATGTCAGCAAGGGCCCGGCATTTGGCTTGGACGGCAGCATTGAGTATATGGTCATCAAGGAGAAGGCTCTGTTCCGGGTGAAGCACGTTCCGAGTCCCGGCCCATGATCAATGGAAGGAGTAGCGAATGAGTATTGTCACGCCCGAGCAGCTCTACGCATGGTGCAGGATACCCTATCAGGAGTTGGAAGACCACCCCCAACTCAAGACTCGATTCCGTCTGTGCGAGGACTCGGCTGAGATGGGCCGCATAATGGCGCGGGAGCTGGTCGATGAGATAGCCGCGGATAACAGCGCCGGCAAGTCCACTCGGGCGATCATCCCCTGCGGGCCGTCGTGCTGGTACAAGCCCTTTGCCGATCTGGTGAATCAAGAGCGGGTCAGTTTGAGGAATCTCGTCGTCTTTCACATGGATGAATGCCTCGACTGGCAGGGGCGTGAACTCCCCCGCAAGCATCCTTACAGCTTCCGAGGTTTTATGGTAGAGCATTTCTACGGACCGATCGCCGCCGATCTTGCCGTTCCCGAAGCCAATCGGAACTGGCTGACGGCGAACAACATTCCGGAGATCGAGCGCGAGATCTGGTCCGCTCCCATAGACATAACCTACGGCGGATGGGGCCAGGACGGGCACATCGCCTACAACCAGGCCCGCAGGCATCCCTTCAGCCACGTGACGATAGACGACGTTCGCAACTCGACCGTCAGGATTCAGGAGAATAACATCGACACTATAATCGCTCTCGCGCAGCGGACATTCGGCACGGCGTATCAGTTTGTGCCGCCGATGTCGGTGACGCTCGGCGTGAAGGAATGCCTTTCGGCGAAAAAGGTCCGACTGTTCAGCGACACCGGGGCGTGGAAGCAGACCGCCCTGCGTGTCGCCCTCTTCAGCGATCTAACTCCCGAATACCCGATGACGCTGCTGCAGGAGCATCCCGACGCGCTGATAACCGCAACCATCGCAACAGCAACCCACCCCATCAGCGAGCATCCGGAGTGGGATTTGGGGTTGGGTTGAGAGTTAACCACAGATGAACACAGATGGGCACAGATGGGGATTTTCAGTCGGGAATCTAAGACATGAGGCATTTGAAGATTAGCACGAATAGCCGTCGCTATCGCGCAATGATCGGCGTGGGCGGAATCGGGACGGGTTCCTTTTTCGCCCTGAGCGGTAACCACACGCTTGGGCGTGAGGAAAGCCGCGGCGGGCGGTTCATCGACAGGAAGGACTACTGCAAGCTCCACATCATCTCGCACTACGTTCAGACGCTGCTTGGGTCTGATTTCAGCGTCATACCCGTCGGCAGAGTAGGAAACGACGAGCCCGGCCGCCGGCTCCACGCCGAAATGGAGGAAGCCGGGCTGGAGATGCGATACGTGGAGGTCTCGCCCGGCGAACAGACCCTTTTCTCCTTCTGCTTCATCTATCCCGACGGCAGCGGCGGCAATATGACGACTGACGATTCCGCCTGCTCCAGAGTTGACTCCGCCTTTGTCGCACAGGCCGAGCCGGAATTCGCCCGCTTCGAGGGCAGAGGCATTGCTCTTGCCGCCCCGGAGGTCCCGATCGAGGCCAGGAGGAAGCTCCTGGAGATCGGCACGGCCCACTGCTTCTTCCGCGCGGCATCGTTCAATTCCGAAGAGATTTCGGAAGCAATGGCGTCAGGAATGCTCGGTTTGGTGGATTTCCTGGCCATCAACATAGACGAAGCTCTTGCGGCGACGGGCTCCGAGCCGGGCAATATGAACAGGGACCAGATCGTTGATCTCGCCGTGCAGAAGCTGCGCTCGGCGAATCCCGACATACTGATCTCGATCACGGCGGGACCGCACGGAAGCTGGTCGTGGGATGGGGCCGCGATCAACCATCTTCCCATCTACAAAGCCGGCGCTCAGAGCACGGCCGGCGCCGGCGACGCCCATTTCTCAGGGATGATCGTCGGTCTGACGCTGGGCCTGCCATTTGCGGAGGCGCAGCATCTCGGCTCCCTGGTCGGTGCGTTGTCGGTGACTTCGCCGCACACCCTAAACAAGGATATCCGCGGGGATTCCCTGCGCGAATTCGCCCGGCAGTCTCAAGCCGCGCTGCCGGAGAGCGTCCGCGGACTATTGGAGGAATGAGAATGAGCGTGACAATGCGCATTATCCAGCAGTTCGACAGTCCGAACGAAGCGGAGTTTATGGATCTGGAAGGGAAGTTCGCCGCACTGGAGCGGAGGCGTCCTGACTACCCGAAAGGAAAGCGGATGCAGCCCATATCCGGGGAGTTGCCGTGTAACACCTTCATCTGGCAGTGCGAATTCCCGGATATCCAGTCGGCCTACGACGCGCTCGACTTCTTCCACGGCGACGACGAGCACGAGGCCCTCTTTGCAAAACAGGGCCCGCTGATTCGCGATGTCAGGATTGAGTTTTACCGGAATCTGGAGTCCTGAGCGGTCCGTGCCGCGCGCAAAGGAAGACCACGTAACAATGCAAGACGTAATTCTCACCAAAGTCACCCGTGCAATCGACGTGCTGACGCAGACGGCCGACGAGTACGAGGGCCTGATCCCATCGATCCTCGACCTTAAGACGGCCAAGATGATGACGGATTTGCCCGCCCCGATACCCGGCCAGCGAAAGGGCGACCGCAGTCACCTGGGGAGCAATCTTATTCACGATGAAACCCTGCTCGCCACGATGTACGCCCTCAGTTCCGCGCTTAACCGCCGCGATCTCGCCGAAGCCGCCGACCGCTACATCAAGCGATTCGCGACCCACTGCACCAATACGGTCACCGGTCTTTTTCCATGGGGCGAGCACGCCTACTGGCATTTGGTTGACGACAATATCGGCAACAGCAGCCGCCTCCACGACCCCGAGTCGACCAACCCGGCGATTCACGACCATCTCCGGCTCGCCCCGGTCTGGCTGTGGGAGAAGCTCTTCGAGTTCTACCCGAAATGTGTTGAGAGATTTGCCGAAGGGCTCGACTACCACTGGAAACGAATGTTTCACCCGGAGTACTCGCGCCACGGCGAGATAGAGGTTAAAGAGCGCCCGGAGATTTGGGACGGTTGCTCGTTCGACTTCCCCCGCCACGGCGGGTTCTACATCCTGGACTGGGCATTTGCCTATCTGAAAACAGGCCGCCGGGATTTTCGCGAGCAGATCGTCAGAATGCTGGGCGTATGGGGCAAGCATCGGTATTCCGACGGATTACTGCCATACTGCAGCAGATGCAAGAAGATAGTCACCGCATTCTACCGGGTGCACGCCTGCGGCCAGACAATGGGCCTTGCCGCGAGCCTGCTCGACACCGCCCGACTCCTTCAGGACACGGAACCCGATCTTGCCTCCAAGATGCGGCGGGAGGGTGTCGCCTACGCAACCGCCTTCGTCGAGGCCCCCCACGATCTTGCCGAAGGCGTCTTCCTCCTTGGTTTCAAGCCAAACGATCCCGAACGGACGCTTGCCATGCCCGTCTGGGGCAGCCGGTATGGCGTGTGGCCGGTGGCTCCCCCGGCGCTGCTCTGTCTATCGGCCTATCGCCACACTGAAGATGAGAAGTTCCTGCGCTGGGCGGAAACGGTCGGACGGTTCCACCTGAGCGAGCCGTTCCCACGGGATATCGCAACGCCGGCCAACGATGTCGGGCTGGCCCTGGGCCTGCTGGCCGACCTTTACGAGATCACCGGCGATAAAACATGGCGCGACGGCGGATTGAATATGGCGACGACGCTTCTGGACGTGTACATGGACAACGACATTCCCCGCGGCGCCGCCGGTATCGACTGGTATGAATCGCAAATGGGACCGGCGTTCCTGCTGCACGGGTTGGCGAGGATTGCGCTGCTGGCGGACGGGAGGGAGAAGTGTCCGGTGGAGGCTGACTACACAACGCGATAGCTCTTGGGGCCGGCCATCTGACTCCCTAATGACAAGACCGCTTGGTAACTCCGCGGTTTTACCCGGGAGACGCGCGATTGTTCAGGCTGGTTGCGGCTAAGTGACAAACGGCTCTCTTGCGCCCTTCCGTCCTATCCGTCCCATCCGTCCTATTCCCTTACAACCTCATAAACCTCATAAACCTCTTATTTCAGATACCTCTCCAGAAACGCCACCATCTTCCGCCAAGCGTCCTCGGCGTCAGTGGGACGGTACATCTCCCCCACGGTCGGGCTCGCGAAGGCATGACCCGCATTCGGATAGGTATAGATCTCGCGCCTGACACCGGCCTTCCGCAGAGCCTTCTCAAACTCCCGAACATCGGTCATAGGAATCGAAGTATCTGCCTCGCCGAATATCCCCAGGACGGCCGCCTTGATCTTCGATATCTCGTCCGCATCCGTGACCAGCCGTCCGTAGAATAGCGCCGCCGCCGCGAGCTTGGGATCGTTCAATGCCAGGATTAGCGACTGCCCCCCGCCGAAACACCACCCAACGCTGCCCACCCGGTCCGGCTTCACGTAGGGCCGTGTCCGCAGATAGTCGCCTGCCGAGAGCATCTGGGTCGTGGCCGATGTCTGATCCAGGCCGCGCACCATCCGAAACGCCTCCGCCGGGTCGGAGGTTGATTTACCGAACAGATCGACGGCGAGCGCAACGTAACCAAGCGCCGCCAACCGGTCCACCGCCCCCTTTATGCTGTCATTAAGCCCCCACCACTCGTGAATGACCACGAGTCCCGGATAAGGCGGCTTCCCCGACCACTTGCCCGTGTCTTCCGGACGGACAAAATAACCACTGAACTTACTGTCCGGCCCGAACCGGACCATCTTGCCCGCCGACGCGGCCATAACCGGGGAACCGATAACCATACCGGCAGCCACTAACGCCATAAGTCTCATCCGCGAATCCCTCCATACGTAATAACCCCTATTGGTTTTCCCCGACCGCGGCGCTTCTACACGCGCACAGCCACGGCGCTTCGATTCGCCCAGGCATATCCAGAACACCGACGAGGCTCTTGCAAAATAGGTGATGTATGAGGATTTTAGGCGCCGACCGTCGAATTCCTTTTTGGCAACAAAATGACTTGACGGAGGCGCCTGTGGAGAGAATATCATATCTGCTTGGAAGTGTCCAGCGTTCTTTGTTTCC
>JAUSGG010000203.1 GCA_030649165.1 Armatimonadota bacterium | reverse complement strand
GGGACGCGGACTTGTTGTTTTCGTGCCGGAAAAGCATAACTCCGCGTTCCCGAGTAGCCGCTCCGGCGGCGTATCGAGGGACGGTAAAGCCTATGGCAGACTGCAGTGTCTTCAGACGTTTCGTGAATAATGCGGGCTAGTGGCTAGTGGCTAGTTTTAGAGGTGGCGGCATGAGCAGTACGGGCGCGAAGCTGGCGGTGATAGGTTTTGGCGCCATGGGCCGGGCTTTGACCGTCGGCCTGATAGAGCATGGCGTCTTCGGGGCCGGCGACGTCGTCGTCACGGATGTTGACGCAGGGAAACGCGCGGCGGCCGTGGATGAACTAGGCGTCCGAGAAGCCTCCAGCAATACCGAGGCAGTCACGGGCGCCGAGACAATCGTCATCGCCGTCAAACCGCAGGACACGGGCTCGGCGCTTGCCGACATCGAGCGCGCGATCACGCCCGCTCAACTGA
This sequence comes from Armatimonadota bacterium, assembly GCA_030649165.1. Taxonomy (GTDB): domain Bacteria; phylum Armatimonadota; class UBA5829; order UBA5829; family JAUSEB01; genus JAUSGG01. The sequence goes on along the minus strand of JAUSGG010000203.1, from coordinate 13,898 downwards.
TCGTCTCCATCGCGGCTGGAATAAGCATTCAGACCATCGAATCCCATCTGCCGGTTGGCACACCGGTCGTGCGCGTGATGCCCAATACTCCATCCCTTGTCGGCGCCGGAGCCGCGGCTTTCTCTCTCGGCACGAACGGCCGCCCCGAGCACGCGGAAAAAGTCAGCAGGATGCTTTCCGCGGTCGGGCTGGCGCTGGAGGTTCCGGAGAAGCTTCTCGACGCCGTGACGGGCCTCAGTGGCAGCGGACCGGCCTACGTCTATCTGATGATTGAGACGCTCGCCGACGCGGGCGTAAGCGTCGGCCTGCCGAGAGCGACAGCCAACGCGTTGGCCGCGCAGACGGTCCTCGGCGCGGCGAAGATGGTCATTGAGACCGGACAGCACCCGGCGAGTCTACGGGACGCGGTTGCCAGCCCGGGGGGAACTACAATTGCCGGACTCACCGCACTGGAGAGAAGCGGCTTCCGGGCAGCAATCATCAACGCCGTTCAAGCCGCGACTAAGAGATCGCAGGAATTGACCGGATAGCCCCTCCCAATTCGGGGGAGGGTCAACCTCAGCGCTGAGTGCAAAGCGATGAGTGATGAGTAACCTCCCCCTAACCCCCTCCTAAGAGGAGGGGGGATTTGGCTTCCCTATCTATCGGGACTGGGGTGAGGTCCTCCGCTGCGGGAACTGATATGGGCCATGTCTGATGGGTCGGCAATGCAAGGCCGTTCCCGCGGGATAGGGAACACCTACTCCCTCCCCATTCAGGGGAGGGTTGGGGTGGGGTTATTGAGCCTAAGAATCCCTTTCGTGTTTTCGTAGTTTCGTGCTTTCGTGATCAGTTCTTTTCCGGTTCTTCAGAGTTAGGGTGACGCAGATATGGAACTGACTCCTATCGATATCCTCCACGTACAGTTCAAGCGCGGCCTGCGCGGTTACAGCACAGGCCAGGTGGACGAGTTTCTGCACAACGCGGCGTCCACGCTGGAGACGCTTGCCCGCGAAAGGGCCGATCTGCGCGAACAGGTGGAGCGACTCACGGCGGAGGTGAACCGCTGCCGCGAGATCGAGACCACCATGCACAATGCGCTGGTGCTGGCGCAGAAGACGGCCGATGAGCTGAAAGCCAACGCCCATCGCGAGGCTGACGTGATCCTGCGAGAAGCGGAGCAGAAAACCGCGCAGCAGATTGCCGAAGCGCGCGCCGAGCTGTCCGACCTCAAAGCGCAGATAGTCTCCTTGAGAGAAGACAGAGACAGGTTCGAGAACGAATTCAGATCGCTTATCCGAAGCTGCTCCGAATGGCTCGACAGGCAATCGGCTCGACAATCGGAGCCCGCCGGAGAAGGTTCTTGAACGACGAGACCGTCCCCACTTCCCCCGAAGGGCCACAGGCCGCCCCCGAAGGCCGGAAACCAATTGGCCCTGTCATCCTCGTTTTTGCCGCGCTGCTGCTGTTTGCGGCGGCAGGCGCTATACGCACCGGCGGCTCTACCCGCGTCCGGCAGGACACCGCTATGTTGGACGTAATGTCAGGGGATATGTACCTGAAGCTTTCATACCTTATGGGGAGCCTGAAGCATCCTGGCGGGGGATCGCGGGTCCAGAGGCGGCGGGCGCTGGACTCCTACACACAGGCAGCGGATGCATCACCCTCGCCGCGAGCGCTGCGACGCATAGGGCTGCTTTCGGACAATCGGGCCGCCGCGCTGACGGCCTTTGCGCGGATTTCGTCACCGAAAACGACTGAGCTCGTTGCCAAAATCGACCGTCCGACGCTGAAGCGCGAAGTAGCGATGTGGAGGCGGGTCTACTCCGGAGCGCGGCTTTCTCCAGCCGAAGCCGGCGGTTATATTCGATTCCTTCGCCGGATCGACGCCGGCCCCGCCCGTTATATCGCGGAGGAGCGGATATACCGGTCAGCGGGCCTGACCGCAAAGGCCGAGACTGTGCGGCGGTTGGCGACATCTCGATACGCCGCGCACATGATTGCCGTGGCGGTTGTGGTGTCGCTCGGCGCTCTGCTCGGCCTGGCGGGTGTGGTTGCTCTGATCGTGATAGCCGCAATACCGGCCCGCTCGCGGGCGTTTCTGAGGCTGTCAGACCGGCACACTGAAGACTCTCCCCTGCAGGTTTCGCTGTGGTTGTCGTTTCTGGCGTATCTCGTTACGTTTCTCATCGCTTCGGCGGTCGGAGGTGTGATCTCAACCAGCGCTGTCGAGCATCTTCCCTGGACGGCGCGCGCAAACTATATAGTAAGTGTCCAGATTGGGGTTCACGCGGCGACAGTCCTGGCGGCCCTGCTGATTCTGCGCCGGCTTCTCGGACTCGCGGGGGGAAGTCTCGGATCGGTGGGATTGCGCTCGCGAAGCCCGATTGCCGACGTAATGTGGGGTGTTGGCGGGTATGCCTTGGCGCTGCCCCTTTTCGGAATCGGAGCGCTGTTTTCCTTATTGATCAAGTTATTTCTGCCGGAGGCGCCGACTCCGCCAAATCCGGCGCTAACGATGCTGCTGTACGCATCTACTCCGGCGGCGCTGCTCGGCGTGTTCGTGCTCGCTGGAGTGATAGCGCCCCTCATCGAGGAAACCTTCTTCAGGGGCGTCCTGTTTCGCGCTCTCAGGTCGCGGTTCGGCGTATGGCCTGGGATACTCGTCTCAGCCGCCGCATTCGCCCTGGTTCACCCTCTGCCGGCCCACTTCTTCCCTATAATGGGACTCGGCGTCAGCTTTGCCGTTTTGCTGCAGGCCAGGGACTCGCTTCTGCCGTGCATGGTCGCTCACGGGATACACAACAGCGCGATTTTTCTGCTGGCGATACTGGCCTTCAGGCCGTGAGCAGTGACCAGTGACCGGTGAACAGTGACCAGTGACCGGTGAACAGGGGATCGTGGGGCTAGGGGTAAACGACCTCCCCGGTTTCGTCGTCTTCTAGTATGATCGCCTTAGTGGGACACGATTCAGCCGCATCCCAGAGCAAATCGTCCGGCGCGTCCTGGTCCTCCGCCACGACCGCCTTGTTGTCCGCGTCCAGTTGGAAAACCGCCGGCGCTATCGCCACGCAATTGCCGGCGCCAATGCAGAGATCTCGATCGACAGTAACCTTCATATTGAGCGCTCCAGTCTATTCCCGATCCTTCGGTGGCAGAGCGACAGCGACGCTGCCGAAGGACGCAACACCGATGGTTCCATCACCAGGCAAGACCTCACCCCCACCCTTTCCTAAAAGGAGAGGGGGTTCCCCCTCCTCTTAGGAGGGGGCTAGGGAGAGGTCAACGCGGCGCCTCGGCTTTATCGGATGCCTGCTACCCACTCCCGCCATAATTGCTCGATGACGTAATCCCGCGTTTCGTGGACCGACGGCAGCGGCCTGAGCAGCTTTCCGCCCCGAATGACGTGTGTCAGCAACTCCCGCGGTGCGCCGCCGCAGGAGCACTCCCTGTCGTAATCGCCACCCTCGATCGTCAACCTCGATTCGCCGCACTGCGTACATCGCAAAACCTGCTTGACGCCGGATTTCTTGCCGCGCTTCGCGACCGGTTTGCCTTCGATCTCAACGATATCCATAGCCAAATCGATCACGCTCGCGCTGCTGATGGCCGTGCCGACTCCATAGCCGTCTACCGCCGGGTTCAGCTCAATGATCTTCTCCTCGTCAATCCCGCCGCTCACGAATATCTTCACGTGGCTGAACCCGCGTATGTCCAATTCCCACCTGACTTCTTCGATGATCTTCAGGAAATCGCCGCGCCGGCTGCCGGGCGTATCGAGGCGAACGCCGTACAGTCGGTCGCCAAGCGCCTCCGCCGCGCGGATCGACTCCTGTTTTTCGTCGCAGAACGTATCGACCAGCGCGATCCGCTTGACATCGGGAGGCACGATCTCGTCGAACAGCTTCACCGCATCCACTACGTCGCCCGTGATCAGAATAAGCGCGTGGGGCATCGTCCCGCTGGCCGGTATGCCAAGCTGCTCCGCGCTGAGTATGACCGAAACGCCGTCACACCCTCCCATATATGCGTAACGTTCGATGATGGGCGCAAGCGACGGATGCATCCGCCTGGCGCCAAAGCTGATCACCTGGCGGTCGCCGGCGGCCTTCTTGCAGCGCGCGGCCTTCGTGGCAATCCCGGACGCCTGGCAGAGGAATCCCAGGACCGCCGTCTCCAGTCGCCCGAATTCCACGTAGTCTCCCGTGATGCTGAAGATCGGCTCGCCCGCCTGAAACAGGGTCCCCTCCGACATGGCCCGCATATCGACCGGCAGGCCGAGCAGCGCCTCGACGGCCTCCTCAACCCCGGCCAGGACCGCCCACGAGTAGCCGTCCGGCAAACTTACAGCCTTCACCTCGACCGTCACCCGCTTGTGTATATCCTTCGCGGTCAGGATTTGCCACGTGCGCTGGAAGTACACGTCGGTCACGCGCCCGGCGCGTATCTCATCGAAAGAAGCTGTGCGCAATAGGACACCTCCGGGATGAGTATTCCCAAAGTTAAGCCGTATCATAGCGGATGGTTGGTTGTTGGTTGTTACACTCAGCGTCATAAGTCCTATTCGTCCAGGTACCTTACCTGGACGACGGTCATCCTCCAGGTAGGGTACCTGGAGGGATAAGATGCGCAATCATTTATGACGCTATGTATAGTTGGTGGTTGTAGGAAGCAGAGGCAGTCTGCCGCAGTCGTGGCCGAGGCGTCGGGATTGGGAAATCCCCTGTTCAGTCTGTGGGTGGCGATCGAAAATCGCCACCCAGCGTTGAACCACAAACCACCAACCGCTAACCACTCGCTCTGACCGCCTCGATAACCACCATCGTCTTCTTCGCCATATCGGATATCTTGACCACGTTGTACCCCGCTACCCCGGTTTCGAGCGTGTCGTTGACGACCTCGGTCCACTTGGCCGGCAATCGCGACGCGCCCAGCATCATTCCGATGATAGACCCGACGGTGGCGCCGTTGCAGTCGGTATCGAGGCAGCACATGACCGCGCGGCAGATCGACTTCTCGTAGTCCCCGTCACCCCACAGCAGTCCGACGGTGACGATCATAGCGTTGCTTATCGTGCCACACCAATGGTGAGCGTGATATTCGTTCCACATCTCGTGAACCTTGGCAAATGCGTCCTCGAAAGAGATACCGTCAGCGCGCCAGGAGAGAACTTTCTCGATGCCTTCCTTCAGCCGGCTCTTTTCGGGGACTTCGCCCAGGCCGGCGCGGACGATAGTCTCCACGTTGTCCGTCGCGCACGCCGCCGCGAGCATCGCCGCCACGAACATCTCGCCGTAGATGCCGTTCTTGACGTGCGATATCGACGCGTCGCGCCAGGCAAATTCCGCGGCCAGTTCCGGGTTGCCGGGACACGCGTATCCGAATGCGTCGGCGCGGATTTGCGCCCCGATCCACTCTCTGTAGGGGTTGCGGAACGAAGCGGAGCGGGGTGGGGGAATGAGGTTGACGAGGTTGCGGTACGCCGCGCGCTCGGCGGTGCAAGTATGCAGTATCGGCACGTTGTGCATCCAGAAGTTTGCTACGTCAACCGGCGTGAAGCTGGGACCGCGTTGTTCGAGTATCGCAAGTCCAATCGTCGTGTAGTTGGTGTCGTCGTCCTCCGGCATACGGTCCCACGAAAGCCTGTCGCTCAAGTTGTGCCGCTTCCGCTGCTCATCCGTGAGGTTCTTGCCGATGTAGTAGTCGAGCGGGTAGCCGAACTCATCGAGGTAGGCTTTCATCCGGTCGCGACGCCAGCCCTCGACCGGCTTGCCCAAGAGACACCCGCAGCAGCGACCAAGCCACGCGCCGTAAATCCGGTCGTACAAGGCGTCGCCGGAAAGCGACAGCGCCGGCAGTTCGGGCCGTTCGCCGCGCGCCTTCTTTATCCCGGCCAGGTCCGACGGTTCGCGGTAGGGAAAATCGGGCTTGACGCGCAGCTTTTCGGTCTGCTCGAAAAGCGCCTCCGCGGCCGGCCAGTTCTTCGAGTCTTCCAGGTCCAACGCTTGAACCTTGGCAAACTGGTCGAGGTAAGGCTCGAGTTCCTTTCCTTCCTCCTCACACTGCAGCTTCTCGACGTCGAGGTCTCCATTGGAGAGATACATCCAGATATGTTTCACTTAGTTGCCTCCTGGCTCTTGGTTGTTGGTTGGGACGCCGGATCCAAATCAGCGGCGCGCGAACCGAATTCCCTCTCCCTTCCAGGGAGAGGGAGTTAGAGCTCGACTGCCCCAGCAGTGTTCGACACACCCGGCGCGCTTACCTCTCACGCGAGGGCAACTGTGGTATAATTGGCGCGGTGCGCCATGAAAACGCTCGATAGATACCTGATCCGGGAAATGCTCGCGCCGTTCCTGGCGGGGATGCTTATAGTGCTGGTCCTGTGGGTGGGGAATATTGTCTTCATCCAGGTCAGCGTGTTGAGGGGAAAGACCGACCTGCTGCCGGTCTTTCTGCAATACGTTCTGCTCAAGAGCGTCGCATATTTGACAGTCTCGCTTGCCGCCGGCAGCTTGTTTGGATGCGCGCTGGCGGTGAGCCGGCTGACCAGGGACAGCGAAATAACAGTGATGCGAATGGCCGGCGCGAGCGTTCTGAGGATACTCGTTCCATTCCTGTTCATTGGTCTGCTCGTCAGTATGGCGGCGTTCGTCATCCAGGAAAAGGCCGTTCCGTGGGCTGAGAATCGCGGTAACAAGCTGCTGTACAAGCTGTACTACGCTCAGAGCGCTCCGCTTATGCGAGCGGATGTCTTCTTCAACTGGCAGAACTACTATTTCTACATTCAGCAGATCGAGCGAAAGGGCCGCATCGCCGTAATGCGCGACATAACCGTTTGGGAGCTGCCGGGGGGGCGCGGATACCCGATGATCACCACGGCGAAAACCGCCGTCTGGCAAAACGATATCATTCGAATGCGCGACGGTGTGATGCATAAGATCGGCCGCGACGGTTTCACCGAGTACGAAGCTCGTTTCCGCGTTCTCACCCTCAATCTGAAACGGCAGATCGAGGAGTTTTTCGAATCGCAGAAGACGACCGAGCAGATGAGCGTCGCCGAGCTTAGTAAGCAAATCGATCTCCTTGGCCGGAGCGGCATCACAACGTCGAACATGCTGATAGACTACCATTTCAAGCTGTCCGTGCCGCTCAGCTCGGTCATACTTATCCTCTGCACGACGCCGCTGGCGCTGCGATTTGGCCGTCACAGCAGCTTCGCCGGGGCCCTTGTGGGCATCGTCATCGCCTTCCTATGCTGGAACGTAATGCTCTTTGCGAAAGTTTTCGGCCAGGCCGGCTGGCTTCCGCCGGCGTTGGCCGGTTGGTCTCAGATCATGATCTTCGCCGCAATTGGGGCAGTTCTGGTGTGGAAAGCGGAATGATGTCGTGGATTCGCGCAAGTCTAACATTACTGCTTATTGCTGTGCTTACCTCACCAGTCCTCGGTCAGGCGAGCGACACTGACCTGATCCACTTCAACGCGGATTTGCTTCGCGTGACCGTGGATAATAAGGTCGTCGCCACCGGCAACGTGCGCGCCACCTACCGGGAATACACCGTGACGAGCGGCAAAGCCGTCTCCGACCAGAAAACCAGCATAGCCACTTTCGAGGAGAACGTCGTCCTGTCCGCGCAGGGCGTGGAGGTCAAGGGAGAGCAGCTTACGCTCAACCTGAAAACGCGCCAGTGGGAGCTGAAATCCGCCAACAGCACGCTTACCCCCGAAGCGCTGAAGGGCAGCGCGAAGTCGCCCGTGTTCATATCGGGCCGGCAGTTGACGGGGACCGCGGATAATCAGGTCAGTGTGCGGGATGGAAGCCTGACCACGTGCAATCTCCCGGAACCCCATTATGTGCTCGAAGCGCGCGAAGTGGACGTTTACCCGGAGCGCAAGGTGATTGCGAAGAAAGTGACTCTGTATGCGCTGGGACACAAGTTTTTCACTCTGCCCGCTCTGTCGATCCCACTGAACCGCCCCGGCAGCCGGTCGAATCTGATCCCTCAAGTAGGGCAGACCCAGGCGGAGGGCGCTTTTGTGAAGACGGCCTACAACTACCTCGCGACCAAGAACAGCAGCGGAGCGATTAAGCTGGACCTGATGTCGCGTAAAGGATTTGGCCAGGGAGTTGAACACACTTATACGTTTGCCAAGGCGGTCGGCTCTCTGACCGCATACCACCTCTTTGACAGAACCCTGGGCATGGATTCGCTTACCGGCAGGTTGGCGCATAAGCAGCAGTTGGGGAATGTGGTCGTGAACTTCCTCTCCGACTACCGGTCAAACAGCTATCAATTCGCGCCGAACACCACTACAAGCAATACCGGTCTCTCGCTTGTGCGGAACGTGAAAGATGTCAACACGGAACTTCGCGCGCATCGGACGCTAACGAGCGGCTTCGGCTCATTCGAGACGCTGACGACGGTCCTCACCCACCGGCAGAAGCTTCTCGGCGCGAACAGCGTTGTGACGCTGGACTATGCTCGGTTCGGGAACTCCACGTCTCCGACAGACAATCAGGAGCTTAACTCGCGCGTACAACTGTCCCGTCATTTGCAGCGGTATGACTGGCAGCTCACCTTTAACAAGAGGTATGACCTCGACGCGGACGAGTTCCAGGGGGACGAACGGTTTTCCAGCCTGGACCGAATCCCCGAGCTTACGCTGCAGTCGGACACATCGCGGCTCGGACGCAGCCTGCCGTTCGCGATCCCCGCGACTCTGGCGCTGAGCGTGGGGCGGTACAACGAGCGCCCACTCGGCATCGAGACCGAGAGGGCGATGTTCGAGATGAACACGAGGCCACGGCAGCGCAAGCTCGGCGGCGGGTTGGGTCTGAGGTTTGGGGCCGGATTCCGCCAGGCGTTCTACGGAAACCAGGCGGCCCAATACGTGATCCGAGCCAACACCGACCTCACGAAGAAGATGGGCGAAAAGTCCAGCTTCGTCCTGGGATACCGGTATCAGAGGCCGCGGGGCGCGTCGGCGTTCAGGTTCGATTTTGCCAACACCTACAACGTGGCCACCGCGCGGCTGAATATCCAGGAGACCGACAAGTTCAAGTTGAGCGTTACGTCGGGTTACAACTTCGCTTTTCCGCAACTGCCGTGGCAGGACCTCGCTATTCGACTGCGACACACGCCCTCAAAGGTCTTCTCAATGTATAGTTCGACCGGCTACGACCTGAACCGCTCCCGTTGGCGCGGGCTGATTAACCAGTTTCAAGTACGCGCGCCGGGTGGGTTCAAGCTGGACCTGGGGACGAGGTACGACATCGAGCGCAGAGTGCTCGGATCGGCCCGCGCGCTCATCGACGCGCCGCTTGGGAAGAAGATGAGCGTCAAGGCGATCGCCGGCTACAACGGGTTCAGCAGGCGGTTCGACTATCGCGCTTTGCAGTTGACGCGCGACCTGCACTGCTGGGAGGCGTCAGTGGTGTTCGTCGATCAGGCCGACTTCTTTGCGGAGAGAGGCATTCGCTTCAACCTTCGCATAAAGGCGTTCCCGGTCTTCGAGCAGTTCGGCCTCGGACAGCGGGGGCAGTCGTTGACGGATACGAGCCTTGGAGAAACTTACTGACATTGGTTCATGGGAAACCGCCGATGAACGCAGATGAATCAGAGGAGTCGAGGGGTCGAGGGAGTCGAGAGCGTCGGTTCAGGGAAAACCACAGATGAACACAGATTAGCTGTCAGCTTTCAGCTATCGGTAGTCAGCGTCTCAACGGCAGATTAGCGCAAATGGGCGCCTTGATAGGTGGCGATTTCCGAATCGCCACCTCAAGACTGATAAGGGGTTTCCGAACCCCCGATTACTCAACAATGGCTCGACGGATTCGGAAAACCCTACTCATCGTACGTCTATTCTTCAGAGGTAGCTCCACAACAAATGGATCGGGCGTTCCCCCTCCTCTTAGGAGGGGGTTAGGGAGGTTCAAACCCGGGTCTTTGCTTCATCTTTGGCCGCTTGGTCGCGTGTCACTCCTCGATTAGCGCGTACACAGGCAACTTGATCTCGGATTGCCGGGGATCATCCGTGTGGACTGTCACTTCTGACTTGATGTAACCCTTCGGGGCGGCGCGCTGGAGAACGGCCACAAGCTCGTATTCCTTGCCGGCGATTTTGGGCTCGGCCCAGACCTTCAGGAAGTCGAATGGCGAGTCGATCCGTTCGATCTTGAGCGGGCGTTCGGAGACTGTTGATAAAGAGAGCCGCCTGTGGCCGGAGCTTCCCTTCTTCAGCAGACCGAAGAACAGCGTGTCGGGGAAGACATCGATATCGCCTTTGATGGTTGCCGTAAATGGGACAGTCACTTTGGGGTCTTTCGGGTGGCTGGTGAATATCGTCACGCTGCCCTTGAGTTCGCCGAGGGGAGCTTCGTCGGTACGCAGGTCCAGTTTGACTACGTGGCCGGCCTTGTCCTCGCGCGCAGTGACGCCGGCGGTCAGGAAGGGTATATCGCAGAATGCCTTCTCTATCTCAAACGGGCGCGCTTCGGACTGGGAAGGACAATCTCTCTGGCGGCGTCTTGGCCGCGTCTCACTTCGCCGAACGTTATGCTTCGCGGCGAGTATACAAGTCGAGACGGCCAGACCGCCCCGGACACCTGGAGCTGCGCCACAGGCGTTATGGGATCGTTGGAGTGGATGTAGACAGTCTGGCTCTGAGCGCCGCTCCTGCCGGTGGTATCGAGGGCCACTTTGATCTCGGCCTTGCCCCCCGGCGGTATTCTATCTTGAGATGAAGATACCGCGGTGCACCCGCAGGTCGAATCGAGCTTGGATATCACCAGTTCCTCAACGCCGACGTTGCTGCACAGGAACGTATGCTCCACCCAGCTGCCTTCTTCGGCGGCCCCGAAATCCCACGTGTAACTGTCGGCCCGGAGGTCCGGCCCTTTGGCTTCCGGCTGAGGAAAGAGACTCTTGTCCCTGGCGATCAGCAACGCGAAGCCGGAGTATGATTTCTTGAAGTCATCTTTCTTTACACTCACCGGCTCCTTGGGCGGATCGGTCACTTTCACGGTGTCAACCGATTCGCTTGCCTCAACGATCACGAAGTGGCTGTCCCAGAGGTGCGCGATTGCCGAGGCCTTGCACGTTACGAACTCGTCTACTCCGATCTTCATTCCTACCGCCTCAAGTCCTTTGGCTTTGGCGGCGTCCATTAGGCCGAGCATGGTCGTGCCGGATTCTTCTTGATAACCGGAGAGCAAAACGAGTTCCTCTTCGCTCGTAGAAACCTCCAGTTTTTGACAGACAGCGAGAATGCACTTTGGGCCGCAGAGGAGGCGGGATTCATTGCAGGATGTGCAGGCGGCGAACGATATTCTTGTCAACAGAGATAAGAGCAGGCATACGTACAAAGCCTGCGTGGAGGGACGATAACACATCGATAGTTCCTCTCTTCAGGGGTGGCGCTCGTGTAGTTCTCCGTTTTTGCGCCTTCTTGCAGATGTGCCTCTGATCTTAACAATCAGGCTACCAGCCCCTGAACAAAATCAATCTACGCAGCCCCGACCTTGTGCCGCCCGGTTGAGCATGTCCCTGGCCAAATTTGCCGCCCACCAAGGTCGGGACTGCGTCGGTCATGGACTCTGTCGGTCCCTGCTACGGCACAGTATAATCAGCATCTAGCAACTCATTGTGCACTTTCGTGCCGGAAGGCAGAATGAGTTTCAAATCGGCATCCGATACTGAAGCATTCACACCGAAATCCGCGCTGTATGTCATGGTCTTGCTTTGCTTCAGGTATGGCTGCGCTGTATCTTTATCTAACCGGTATGATTTATGGACTACTTTGGACGGCGCCCAGACATCATTCGCATGCTGCCTTAGCTCTGTGTCCATCTCCTCGACAAGCGTCTTACCGGAATAGCGTCCCCCTTGCTTCCATTTTCGTATTTTGGGAACAGTATAGCCTCTTGCAGGATCAATCCAGAAGCGCCATGTCTCGGTTAGCGTCATGCCGGAATGGGAGCCGTTCGTCCACACCATCTCGACAATAGTGCAGTCATTCCCATTTACGCTTTCTTTACCAACTATCGTCGGGCCATTACCGATGTAGCCTTGGGTGTGCCATATGTGCTGATCCAGGTTGCCAATATCAACTATGCCGTAAGGTGGCAAGCCAACTTCATCTCCGTATTCGTTCACGACAGCGCGCCCATTGGTGGAGTCAGGCGCGCTTATGTTAGCGATATTCAGGTCCAGCATTAACCTTGTTGCCGTCTGACCATCAAACGACAGCGCTTTATGAATCACCTCTCCTGGCTTGACGTATTGATCCGGATCCGCGCCGGACGGCATGCTCACATCAATTACGGTCGACGCCGATGAGAGCAGGAAACGTTGTCCAGATCGGCTTATGTCGTATTCGGCCCTTACCGTTTGTGTTCCTCCGTCACTGGTCCTTGAGGTCACCAATGCGGTCATTTTGCCTTGTTCGCTGCGTAGCGCGGAAGCCGCAAGCCTACATCCCTGTTTTGCAATCTCGATGTCCACGTCAGAGGATGATTGCACACTTCCCAATGCCCAACACAGCGCAAAGGCTGAAAGAAGCATTCCGACTGCAATGAACATTACCTTCATCTTCATCTTCACAGTTACACCTCCGTTCGACTGCGTCAGTTGCATGGGTTGTACCACCCTGAAGTGCCAATGTACAGCGAGTCCGGGGCAACACATATATTGAATGCATTGCAGTCGCATCCATTTGTTTTTCCACAATATGTCTTAGGACCATCATTACACAACGGCCACGGCGGGTGGTTGCCGTTGCACGTCGGTTTATCCACTGGAGTAACGTGCGTGCCAGTACAGTCCGTGTCAGGATCGCTATCGTCACAAGCCATGCCCCTTGGGACGGGTGTGCAACTATGCGTCGGCCCGCCACATTCCCAAGTCCGGCATCCGTTGGAAGACCCACCCTGCAACATCCCCATCTCGGCAGCGCCGAGCGCCCCAGATGCGGATGCTGCAACACTGGTAAAGACGATCAGCAGAACGCCAATCATCATCATGCTAACCTTCGTTTTCATTGCCTAATCCTCCATTTCACTTTTTGTCGTTCATTATATCCAACGACACCTACTCCACTACGCTTACTACCCGACTTGATTCAAAGGCGGTTACATCATGCAACCCGGTGATCTATTCGCGTTGGCTGTCGTTAGCTCCGGTGTCTAACTGTCCCCACAGATAAAGCTGACCTCGCGCCTTTCGCGCCCATGCAGAATCCGGCCACCGATCGACGATCTGGGTCATATACAGGCGAGCGGATGGAAGGTCGCCCGTGCGATAATAGCACTCGCCCAGGTTGCATAAAGCCCGGTATATGACGTCTGACGAAACGCCTCCCGTCTGTCGCTCCCGTTCAAACGCTCTCGCGGCTTCTTTCCAATTCCCTGCGCGAAGATATATACAACCCTTGTGATCGAGATTCGCAGCCTTCTCCTCAGCATTCGTTGTAGTGGCGCGGTCAATCCTCCGCACAGCCTCGTTCACTCTTCCGGATTCGCCCAAAATATCAGCGGCCATCTCCAGCGCTCCGTTCGTGTAAGTGCGAGCGGTCGGCACTTTGCCGTAGGCAACTACAAGAGAGTCAAACGCCGCAAGAGCGCCTTCCTTATCACCGGACGACAACAAGCACTTTCCCCGAATGAACATAGCCTCGGCGGCCAGACCGTGAGTTGGATAGGCCTCAAGAAACTTGGCGGACAGCTCGGCCGCTTCCTTGATGCTATTTTCGTAATAGTATGCGATCTCAAGCTTAGCGAAGTCGCCGGGCGCGGCGCCCGATTTGGACATGGCGGCGATATACTCTCGCGCGGTCGCCCGCCAGGCCTCGTCGCCAATTTGCCGCTGCAGATCAAGCAGGTGGTGTAGCAGGTTGGCATGACGTTTAATCGTGGGATCTTTCG
>JAUSGG010000202.1 GCA_030649165.1 Armatimonadota bacterium | reverse complement strand
CCAACGGTGGATCGAGCTGGACCGAGGCGGAGAATCTGCAAAGAGCCGCCCTGCTGGCGAGTTACCAGACATTCGGCAGACGCACGATCGATATGTCCTCGATCACCGCCTGCGACAGCAACTCGATCTTCGCGCTCAAGTTCCGCTGGCAGGTGAATACCGCCGCCGACCTCTGTGATCTCGACAACATCACAGTGACGGGCACGGGCGCTGACACAACTCCGCCTGGAAACGTGACCGGCTTCACGGCCACGCCTGGAAACCAGCAGAACAGCCTGTCCTGGACCAATCCGACCGACACGGACTTCGCCGGAACGATGATCAGGTTCAGGACCGACACTTACCCGACCGGCCCGACCGACGGCGCCCAGTGCTACAACGGCACGGGTACGAGCACAGTGCACTCCGGTCTGACCAACGGCACAACCTACTACTACAAGGCCTTCGCCTACGACGAAGCGCCAAACTACTCATCCGGGGCCACCGCGAGTGGCGCTCCAGTGGGCACAGTGACGATCAGCAACAGCACGTTCGACGCTGACGCCAACGGCTGGACGATCAGCACGTGGAGAGCGAGCACGGCCTACGGCTACGGCACTATGGTCTGGAGCGGCACGGTCGGAAGAACCGGCGGCGGTATGCGCTGCAGCGGAACCGGCTCCAGTGACAACAACGACAGGTGCACGAGAGAGGGAGGAGAGGCGCAGAAGACCATCTCCACCGTAGGCTACTCAAACGTCAGGGTTTCCTACGATCTCAGGGTCAACACCTTGGGTCAGAACAGGACCGGAGCGGGGGCCGGCGCTTGCGCCGTGGACCACAACCTGATCGACGAGCAGATCACCGTCTACTACTCGACCAACGGAGGATCGAGCTGGACGGAAGCGCAGTATCTGACAAGGAGCAGTCTGCTGGCCAGCTACCAGACCTACGGCACTCGCACCATAGACCTGACCGGAGTTCCGGCTGTCAACAACAACGCGAACTTCAGACTGAGGTTCCGCTGGCAAGCCAACAGCGGCGCCGACCTCTGTGACCTGGACAACATAGTGGTCACGAGCGACTAGGAACCAGGCGTCCTCGGGCGCCTCTCAAAAAACGAGAGGGAGGGGTTCATCCCCTCCCTCTCTCCGTCCATCAAAGCCGCATTGCTCTAAGGGCAAGCGGTAGTGCGCCGCGCGGCCCTATTGCCGAACGCGGCCTGGAATCAACGCTCAGATTTCCACTCTCGGTATTCGACTTAGGAGGCGATTCAACTTGCGAGTTCAGCTAAAGACCGCGCTCGTAGCTTCTGCAGTGGCAGCGATTCTTCTCTTTGTCGCCGCCGGCAGCTACGCGCTCGATGTTTTGGTCAATCAGACCGGCTATGAACGGTATGGCCCGAAAACTTTCCGGGTTCAGCGAACAACGGACTACGGCGGCAACGGGACGTTCATCGTGAAAGCAGCCGGGACGGGGGCGGACATAAGCTCCGGCCCCCTCGTGCGCAAAGGCAACATTTGGGACAAATGGTATTGGGAAGGTGATTTCAGTTCTCTCACTATTGACGGGGACTATTACATCAGCGCTACGGTGGACGCGGAAACCAACACTTCCTACGCGTTCAACGTAGGTGTCGGCAGCCTGCTCAACGGAACAGGAGCGCCGACGTATCAATACTTCACCGCACAGAGATGCGGGACTGCCGTGTCCTTCACGTACAAGAACCGCGCCGGTCAGATGGTCAACTGGAGCCACAACCTATGCCACACGGACGACGGCTATATCTACCCGTCCGGCCCGTATCTGGATACAGCCGGCGGCTGGCACGACTCCGGTGAGTACCAGAAGTACTCTCAGTTCTTTGGCGGCCATGCGGTTTTCGACCTCTTGACGTTGTATGACTCCAACAGGAGTTACTTCGACGGCATAGACACCAACTCCAATGGCATAGCCGACATCCTGGACGAGGCCACTTGGCAGGCGAGGTGGCTGGCCAAGATGACCGACGGCAACGGCCACGTCATGAGGCAGATCAGCAAGCGAAGGTCGGGAGCTTCGTGGGTGAAACCGGAAGACGATACGGATCGCATTATCGGCACCTCCGATGACCGATGGGTCGAGATAGGCGATGACAACACCCCAACCGAGATAATCGTCTGCGCATCTCTCATCAGGACGCACCTGGTCTTGGCTTCTAAGGGTCTGCCCACGGAGAACTTCGCCGCGAAGGCCCTGGCCATTTGGGACCACAGGGTCGCCCTGGCCATTTCCGAGGGAGGACACAACAACCTGGGCGCCGGAGGCCACCACGTACGGGCGGGGCTCGATCTGTATACGGTCTATGGGCAGCAGAACTGCTGGGACCGATCTGTGCAGAGAATCGACGAAATGGCCAACGGCTGTATCGCAAATCCTGCCGTCTACGATGGCAATGGTGAGGAGCCGGGTTACGAACTGGCGGCTATGGCGTATTTTGCCCGAACTTACCCAACAGTCGAGCCGCAAGCGTCTCTGTCGCGGACCGCAATCCAGGCCTTGATGAGCCACAATATCTATCTTGCCAATAACCCAATAGGCCTGATCAGGCGCGATGAGGGCGGGCAGCTCATATACTTCCCGGCAAATCCCGACCTCGGCCTAAACAGGCTCTATGGCCTTGTGGCGTGGGGAGCAGTTGAGGCATACAAGACGATCGGAGACGCCTCGTACCTCCGGTTCGCCTTGGACCAGTATAACTGGATACTGGGCGCAAACTACTTCAGGACCTGTATGATGGAGGCCGTCGGCGACTCCTACGTCAACAAGTACCACACCAGGTACGACACCTTCATCGCGAACGGCATCGAGCCGGGAGTAGTGATCAACGGTTACATACGGGACGGGTCTGGGCTTCCGTGGCTTGACTTCGGCACGGGCAGCGTCAGCGCCCAGACCAATGAAAGCTGGCTCCCCAACAGCGCCGGTTACGCGGCAGGCCTGGCCGCCTTGAGCGCCTTTGCCACGAGCAATCAGTCACCGTATTCCGGAGTGATCAACCTGCCCGGCGTGATCCAGGCCGAGAACTACGACGTCGGCGGCGAAAGCATTGCCTATCGCGACACGGGCGCCGGCAACTCCGGCGGCGCATATCGCTCGGACAACGTGGACGTAGAAGCCTGCGGTGAAGGCGGCTACGACGTTGCCTTTATCGAGACCGGCGAGTGGCTTGACTACACCGTGAACGTGCCCAGCCCGGGCGCTTACGACTTCAATATGAGAGTCGCCTCTCCCTCGGGCGGTTCGTTCCACATCGAGATGAACGGGCAGAACGTGTGTGGTCTGCAGAGCGTTCCGAACACAGGTGGTTGGCAGAACTGGGCCACCGTGAATACTCCCGGGGTGAACCTGAGCGCGGGTCAGCAGGTTCTGACTGTCTATGTGGACAGCGGGGGATGGAATTTCAACTATCTGCAGGTTGGCGCTCCGGCCCCGTGGAACGACGCTCAGTACATCAGCGACACAATCCCGAACACGATGACCGCGGGTCAGCAGTATCCGGTGACGGTGACGATGAAGAACATCGGCACTTCGACCTGGACGCAGGCTGCCGGCTACAAGCTCGGGGCCGCGGGTGATTCGGATCCGTTCTGCGCCTTCAACAGAGTCGACCTCTCCGGCGGAGACAGCATAGGTCCGAATCAGCAGAAGACCTTCTCCTTCACCATGACCGCCCCCACGACGCCCGCGACCTACACGACAGACTGGCGAATGCTGCGGGAAGGCGTGGAGTGGTTTGGCCAGACGTTGACCGAGCAGGTACAGGTGAACGGTGTTGCCACGACCGTCAGCAACAGCACGTTTGACTCCGACGCCAACGGATGGAGCATCGTTGTCTGGAAAGCGGGAAGCGGCTCGGACGGCACGATGGCATGGACCAGCGGCGTCGGCAATCCCGGCGGCGCGATGCGCGGCGGCGGCGTCGGCGCTACGGATAACAATGACCGATGCACTAGAGAAGGCGGGGAGATCTACAAAGTCATCCCCACAGTCGGCTTCCAGGACATTCAGGTGTCGTATGACCTGAAGGTCAGCGCTCTTGGCGCCGCCTACACCGGCGGCGGCATCGGCGGGTGCGCTGTCGATCACAATGTGATCGACGAGCAGATAACCGTCTTCTATTCCACCAATGGAGGCGCAAACTGGACCGAGGCGGAGTACTTGCTGAGAGACGCATTGCTCGCCGGCTACCAGTCGTACGGAACGCGCACCATCGACCTGTCGTCGATCCCGGCCTGCGACGAGAACCCGAACTTTGCCCTGCGGTTCCGCTGGCAGTTCAACCACACCAGCGACACCGGCGATTTGGACAACATCGTGGTGCGGGGCATCGGCCAGCCGGATACGACCGCTCCCGGACCGGTGACGAGCTTCACCGCGACACCCGGAGACACCCAGAACGGTCTGTCGTGGGTCAATCCCGGAGACGCGGACCTTGCCGGCGTTATGATCAGGTTCAAGACGACCGGCTATCCCACCGGACCTACTGACGGCACGCAGTGCTACAGCGGCCTTGGTACGAGCACGACGCACACCGGTTTGACCAACGGGACGACTTACTATTACGCGGCTTATGCCTATGACGAGGTCCCCAACTACTCGACAGCGGCTCAGGCAAGCGGTATCCCGGCTGACACCACTCCTCCCGGAGATGTCACGGGCTTCACTGTTACACCTGGGGACACTCAGAACAGCCTGAGCTGGACAAATCCCGGCGGTGATTTCACCGGCACGAAGATCATGTTCAAGACGACCGGTTATCCTACCGGCCCAGCCGACGGAACGCAGATCTACGACAGCAGCGGGACGAGCACGACTCACACGAGTCTGACAAACGGCGTGACCTATTACTACAAGGCGTTCGCGCACGACGAAGTCCCGAACTATGCCGCGGGCGTCCAGGGAAGCGGCGTTCCGGCTGACACGACGGCTCCCGGCCCGGTGACCGGCTTCACGGCCACGCCCGGAGACACGCAAAACAGCTTGAACTGGACGAATCCCGGCGGTGACTTCACTGGGACGAAAATCCTGTTCAAGACGACCGGTTATCCGACCGGCCCGACAGACGGGACGACCATCTACGACGCCGCCGGAACGAGCACAAACCATACCGGTGTGACTAACGGGACCACCTACTACTATGCGGCTTATGCGCATGATGAGGTCCCCAACTATGCCTCAGCGGCCCAGGCGAGCGCGGTTCCTGCTGACACGACGGCGCCGGGTCCGGTAACGGGCTTCGCGGCCACGCCTGGAGACACTCAGAACAGTCTGAGTTGGACAAATCCCGGCGGTGACTTCACCGGGACGAAAATCCTGTTCAAGACGACCGGTTATCCGACCGGCCCGACAGACGGGACGACCATCTACGACGCCGCCGGAACGAGCACGGCTCACACCGGTCTGATTAACGGGACCACCTACTACTATGCGGCTTATGCGCATGACGAGGTCCCCAACTATGCCTCAGCGGCCCAGGCGAGCGGTACCCCGGTGAGCGGGGGCACGATCAGCAACAGCACGTTTGACGCTGATCTGGACGGTTGGACCGTTACCCTCTGGAAATGGGGCGCGGACTACGGCACGATGGCCTGGAGCAGCGGAGCCGGCAACCCCGGAGGCGCAGTGCGCGCCAGTGGAGCAGGCGCAAGCGACAATACTGACAGATGCACAAGAGAAGGCGGAGACCTGACCAAGATCATCTCCACCGTGGGCTCTCAAGACATCCAGGTTGCTTACGACCTGCGCGTCAACTCACTCGGGGCCGACATGACCGGCGGCGGATCCGGCTCGTGCGCCGTCGATCACAACCTGATAGACGAGCAGCTCACGGTGTCCTACTCGACCAATGGAGGTGGAAGCTGGACTGAGGTGGAGTATCTGTTGAGGTCAGCCCTCCTGGCAAGCTACCAGACCTACGGCAGACGGACAATCGATCTGTCCTCGGTCCCGGCCTGCGACAACAATCCCAACTTCATGCTGAAGTTCCGCTGGCAGAACAACAGCGCCGCCGATCTTTGCGATCTCGACAACATCACGGTGGCTTGTTCCACCGGCGACACTACTCCTCCCGGTAACGTGACCGGCTTCGCGGCCACACCTGGTCCCAGCCAAAACAGCCTGTCCTGGACCAATCCCACCGATCCTGACTTTGCGGGAGTGATGATCAGGTTCAGGACCGACACCTATCCGACTGGTCCGACGGATGGAACTGAATGCTATAACGGAACGGGGACGAGCACAATCCACAGTGGCCTGACTAACGGCACGACCTACTACTACAAGGCGTTTGCCTATGACGAGGTTCCCAATTACGCTTCGGGAGCCACCGCGAGCGGCGTTCCCGCACCGGTGACCATCAGCAGCAGCACATTCAACTCAAGCGCTGACGGCTGGACTATCACCACTTGGAGAGCCGGAACTCAAGGCTACGGCACGATGACGTGGTTGAGCAGTGGGGCAGGCAATCCCGGCGGCGGAATGCGCTGCAGCGGCGCTTCCACAACCGACAACACCGACCGGTGCGCGAGAGAGGGTGGAGAGATCAGCAAGATCATCTCTACAGTAGGCTACTCGAACATCAAGGTATCCTACGGCCTCGATGTGAATGCGCTTGGCAACAACAGGACGGGAGCCGGGACGGGAACCTGCACAGTCGATCACAACCTGGTCGACGAGCAGATCACTGTGTTCTACTCGACCAACGGAGGCTCAGGCTGGACCGAGGCCGAGTGGATCAAGCGCTCTACGCTCAAGGCCAGTTACCAGGCCTGGGGCGCTCGCGTCATCGACCTGACCGGTGTGTCTGCCGCCAACAACAACCCGAACTTCATGTTGAGGTTCAGATGGCAGGTCAACACCACCGGTGACCAGGCGAACCTGGACAACATAGTCGTTACGGCAAACTAGCGAAATAGACGTATGGTTTCGCGCCGGCGGCTGGCTCGGTTTGTAAGCAGTCGTTTGATTTGACTTTGGAATATGAGGGGGTGATTGAAGACTTCAACTTCCGCGACAATGACAACAATAACGATTCTGCTCTGACCACAGTCTACGACTGGCGCGATTGGGACGCCGGCTTCCCGAGCAAAATCCCCGATCACTGGGGACACTGCGTCCTGCCGTAAAGTCCGCTGAAAATCAACAGAGCGCAACCTGTATCGGAGGTGGGAGTTCTTCCCACCTCCGGCTTCTTTTGCTGCCCTTCCGATCCTCCGGTAGCAGAGCGCCGGCGCCGCTGCCGAAGTCGCCAACTGGCCGCCCCGCTTCGTCATTAACTTGACCGCGTTCGGCCTCAGCAGTATAGTTGCTACATCAGTACGAGCGAATGGCGGTGACTCCAACGAAGCAGGTCGTCATAGAAAACCCGGTCATCAACTCCCCGTTCGAGGAACCAAGACGTCACTATCGGTTCTCCGAGGACGGAATCACGGATGAGATCGTCGAGTCTCGACGGGTCAGCTCTTACTTCATCCCGGTGGCTCAGCCGAAGAAGAAAGGCAAACAGCTTGTCCTCGATACCGAGTGGACCAAGGATCGCATCGAGGAAAACAAGTTCATCAATTACGTCCGCGCTCGCGTAGCCCTCTGGCGTCAAGGCGGCTACCCAGGCATTACGAAGACCAGCTCTCGGCTGCTCGAGTATTGGACGAACCCCGACCGTGAGCGAAAGCTGTTCTTCTGCCAGATCGAGGCTCTTGAGACTGCGATCTACGTTACCGAGGCGGCTCGCAAGTACGGCGACGCCTCGATTGAGAATACTTTACGAGAAGCCAACGACGGCGCCAATCCCGGTCTTTTTCGCCTCGCGCTCAAGATGGCTACCGGCAGCGGCAAAACCGTGGTTATGGCCATGCTCATAGCCTGGCATGCGCTCAACAAGTTCGCTAACAGCCAGGATGCGCACTTCTCCGACACCTTCCTCATCGCAACACCAGGTATCACCATTCGTGACCGATTGCGCGTGCTTCTGCCAAACGACCCTGACAACTACTACGTCAAGATGGACGTCGTCCCGCCTGAATCGCGGGACGATCTGAACAAGGCGAAGCTCGTCATAACCAACTTCCATGCTTTCAAGTGCAGAGAGACTATCAAGGCCGGTAAGCTCACAAAAGCAATACTGGGCAATGGCGAGAAGAACGCTTTCACTGAAACCCCGGACCAGATGGTCCGGCGCGTTTGCCGAGAACTCGGCAACAAGAAGGGCATCATAGTCATCAACGACGAGGCCCACCACTGCTATCGTCGCAAGCCGGATGGTGAGGAAGTCAAGCTCACTGGAGACGAGCGCAAAGAGGCCGAGAAACGCGACGAATACGCTCGAATCTGGATATCGGGGCTGGAGGCCGTAAAGCAGAAGATAGGCGTCAAGGCCATCTACGACCTTTCGGCCACACCGTTCTTCCTACGCGGGTCGGGATACTCCGAGGGTACGTTGTTTCCGTGGGTCGTGTCTGATTTCTCGCTCATCGACGCTATCGAGTCCGGCATCGTCAAGGTGCCGCGCGTTCCCGTGGCCGATGACTCAATGCAGGGTGAGCAGCCTACATATCGTGATCTATGGCTGCGCATTCGCGAGCATTTGCCAAAGAAACGTCGTAGCGCCGAAGGGCTAAGCGGTGAGCCGAAGCTGCCCGCGGAGCTTGAGGGAGCGCTTCAGAGCCTCTACAGCAACTACGAGAAGTATTACCGTAAGTGGGAAGACAACACTGCCGCCCGCGAGAACGGTCAGACTCCGCCGGTGTTCATCGTGGTCTGCAACAACACCAGTGTTTCCAAGATGGTGTTCGACTACATAGCCGGGTGGGAGAAGGGTCTGTCCGACGGCTCCAGCGTGGTCGTTCCGGGGAAGCTATCCATTTTCAGCAACGAGGAGGAAGGGACCTGGCGCGCGCGACCGAACTCCGTCCTCATCGACAGCGAACAGCTTGAGTCCGGCGAGTCGATGAGCGATGACTTCAAGAAGATTGCGGCTCGCGAGATCGAGGAGTTCAAGGCTGACTATAGGACTCGATTCCCCGGAAGAGACACGGACAAGCTGACCGATGAGGACCTGCTCCGCGAAGTGATGAACACTGTTGGGAAGCCGGGCCGTCTCGGAGAGCACGTGAAATGCGTCGTGTCCGTCTCTATGCTCACCGAGGGCTGGGATGCTAACACCGTCACTCACATCCTCGGCATCCGAGCTTTTGGCACACAGTTGCTATGTGAGCAGGTCGTCGGTCGGGGACTCAGGAGAATGAGCTACGCGTTGAACGGCGACAACAGGTTCGAACCCGAATATGCCGAAGTCTATGGCGTGCCGTTCTCCTTCATCCCCTGTTCCGGCTCGACGACCGATCCGCCGCCCGGCCCTATCCCGACGCGCGTGCGCGCGCTGGAAGATAGGATCGATTGTGAGATCACTTTCCCCAGAGTCATTGGGTACCGATATGAGCTTCCTACCGAGCGGCTGTCGGCCGATTTCTCGGAGGATTCACATCTTGCCCTATCGGCCGAACTGGTTCCCACGTGGACGGAGAACAAGCCCATAGTCGGAGAGTCAAGCATCCATAGGCTGGACGATCTCAAGACTCGCCGGATGCAGGAGGTGTCGTTCCTGCTTGCCAAGCTTGTGCTTGAGAAATACTTCCGGCAGGATGGAACGAAGCAGTCTGAGCATCGGCCGGAGCACAAGTTCGACTCGGAAGTTCAGGCGTGGCTATTCCCGCAGGTCTTGGCAATCACCAGGGACTGGCTCGACGAGTGCGTTACGTGCAAGGACAACGCTTTTCCGCAAATGCTTCTGCTGCTGGAGCTTGCCCACGACGCGGCGGACCGGATCTACAGGTCGATAGTCTCAGCGGCCGGCGGGGACAAGAGGCTGCTGCCCATATTGCGGCCTTACGATACGGTTGGGTCAACCCGATACGTCAGCTTCGACACCACCCGACCTGTTTACGCGACAGACCCGGCGAAATGCCACATATCGCACGTGGTAGCCGACACCGATACGTGGGAACAGAAGATGGCTCAGACTCTTGAGGAGATGGACGAGGTGGCTCACTACGTCAAGAACCACAACCTGGGCTTCTACATACCGTACACGATCAACGGCGAGGAGAAGAACTACATCCCGGATTTCATTGTGCGCATCAATGACCGGGGAAATCCCCTCTCCCTTGAGGGAGAGGGGCAGGGTGAGGGTGAAAGTGACGTCCTCAATCTTATCTTGGAAGTCTCCGGCGAGCAGCGCAAAGACAAAGCCGCTAAGGTATCCACGGCGCGGAGCCTCTGGGTTCCGGCGATCAACAACTCAGGAGAGTTCGGGCGCTGGGCGTTCATTGAAATAGGCGATCCATGGGACGCGAAGAACAGGATAAGAGCGTTCTTGGAGTGCGGCGATTCATCGCCGCTTTAAGGCATAGTATGGAGTGCTGCAATTCATTGCCGCTTTCACCCGCCGTGGATAGCTGTAGGAACTGACAGCGGGAACAAGTTCCCGCACTCCAAAGGAGAGGGTTCGATGACGGATTGGCCGCATGCGCCGGTGCATCGTTTGGAAGAGTCAGGAGCCTACATTGTCACGGCAGGCACATATCTCAAGCTGCCTGTTTTCAGTGGGCCGGAGAGGTTGACGCTTCTTCAAGATACGTTGCTTCGCGTGGCAGGTGAATGCGGCTGGAACCTTCAGGCGTGGGCTGTGCTCAGCAACCACTATCATTTTGTTGGGGTTTCGCCGAAGGACCCGCGTTCACTGACACTGCTGATCAAACGTCTGCATGGCTCAACAGCGGTTGAACTGAACCGATTAGACGGGGTCAGCGGGAGGAAGGTATGGCATCAGTACTGGGACACGCACTTGACGTATGAGAAATCGTACCTGGCCCGTCTGAACTATGTCCACCAGAACCCTGTGAAACACGGCGTTGTTGAGGTGGCCACTCAGTATGCGTGGTGCTCCGCTGCCTGGTTTCAACGCACCGCAAATCCCGCATTTGCCGGGACTGTTGGGAGGTTCAAGACTGATGCGGTAAACGTTATCGATGACTTCTGATGTGGAGTGCTGCAATTCATTGCCGCTTTGAGACGCTTGGTATTAGCCGGACGTTGGGAAAAGCGGAAACAAGTTTCCGCACTCCAAATGTGGAGTGCGGCGATTCACAGGCTGTTGCAAAACTTTTCTGTTCACTATTAGTAAACAGGCATGAATATTGGAGATGGGTGTCGAATACCTTATATGGAGGATGACGATGCCCAACTTCAAGCGGATGCCGATGGAACCATCTCAATTGGTGATGTTCCCTGTAAGTGTGAACGATTCCATACCCGCGGAGGCTGATGTAAGGTTGCTTGCGGAGGCAATGGACGCC
>JAUSGG010000194.1 GCA_030649165.1 Armatimonadota bacterium | reverse complement strand
AGACCGGATGTTTGCGGGGACATATCTCATTCGTATAAAACGCTTGATCCCTACAACGGAGCGCGCAAGAGCGGTCTTACGCTGAAGCTGGGTGTAAAACAGTCATCCGTTCCAAAGGATAGTCCGATAGTCCTGGAGATCGCAATAACAAACGAAACGGATGAGGCCCTGCAATTGGACTTGAGCCGCCCGGAAGACAGTTTTGACCTGGAGATACGTGGGCCTTCCGGTACAAGGCCGATCGGACGCGATATGAATATGTGGTTGTCCAAACTAGGCCGGGTGGAAGCCGGGGAGACTCTCACGCGAACTTACACCGTGCTCAAGGAGTTGGTAAATTCCCCCGGTGAATATAAGTTCGCGGTCACCGGCTACTTCTTCCGGCTTGATGGCGGAGGTATTATCAGTGTTCAATCCGACCCAGTAAAGGCGCTGGTCGGCGGGCGGTCTACCGAGGGACAAGAGTCGAAACCGGTTGAGGAGGATCCTCGAAGCGCCATATCGATACCACCGCTACAACTGGTTAAGGCAACGGACGCTTTGCAGAAGATGGGCCTATCGGTATCAACGACGACTACGCTGACGACAGGCGCAAAGAATGTTGTGATATCGCGTGACAAGGTAACAATTGCCACAGTGGAGCCACTATCAGACGAGCTAACGCTTCGCAAATGGCCGGTGAAGATGGGGCATAGAGCGGAACTCCA
The DNA here is from genome assembly GCA_030649165.1 of Armatimonadota bacterium. GTDB lineage: Bacteria > Armatimonadota > UBA5829 > UBA5829 > JAUSEB01 > JAUSGG01. Next base: position 7,469 of record JAUSGG010000194.1, on the reverse strand, counting down.
AGAAGGGGAATTACTTCTCCCAGGTAACATAATATCCGTCATTCGTGTGTTCGGGGGCTAGTCAGTTCCGTCCTTAGAGCACAAGGATATCTTGGCTCCGCGTGAAGACGCGGGGGGAAGCGCTGATAGTCGTGTTTAATTAATGACCAGTAGTGATGACTCAAGTTAGCGATATATAGAGGGGGTACGTCAAGTGAAAGGAAACACTGTATACATCGGTTCATTGTGGGCGCTGGCTGTCTGCCTATTCTGTCCACATCCATCGGCAGCGGCAGGCGGTAACGGAAAGATCGAAGCGCTCAGCCTCGGCGATGATCGTATGGCAGAGATAGAGCTTCGGGGACCACGCCACACCATCCCGCTAGGACAACAAAGTAGCTTGCTTCTGCAGACAGGGTTGAATAAGCACAAGCAAGTGCCTGTAACACTGGAAGAATCTGAATACACAGTCGGTCGATATCGGATTGTGGACGGCCTGCCATCACGCGAAGGCTCTCAACCCGCCAGACGATACTACTGTTATGAGTTGCATTCGGTCGACCGCACTGTCCCCTACTCGCGAGTAATGTGGACCATCGAGCATATCGGCAATTTCGCCCTGTTCACAGACACAGACGGCAAGAATTACCTGGCCTGGGTAAACCGTTGGTCCGTCGAGATATCAGAAGTCTCGACCCCTTTGTCCAGAGAAGCAGCACTGAAGGGTGTTTTATCTCCACAGTCCAAACCTCGTTACGAAGAACGGATTCTGGTTCCAGTCCTGACGGGAGCAGAGCCGTTCTCGCACGGCGTGCGCGATGATTACATCGACGACATTCACATCACCTCGGTCGCCAAGGATGAATCCGGCAATCTGACAGTCAAAGTGGTCAACCTCAAAGAGCAAGAATTTACATTCGTCAAAAAGGACGGAACCTGGCGGGCGAAATGAATTATTGCTCGGTCGATATGCGTTCAGTGGAGGAGAATGTAGACGGCCCCTTGACGGTCAAATTCACTGGGAGGGATCCAGACAAGGTCTTCACCGCGGTATATGACCCTTCGGCTAGAGATGAATGGAAACTCGTGGAATAAGATACGTGATACGGCCAGGAGCCTACCGAAGGGAGTTCTGTCGAAACGACCGAACGTGAGCCGTTACCACTTGGCCCCGGGCGGCAGTCCGGGGCCATAATTCGTCAGGTCGCCACGTCTCGTGACCCCGTGTGGTTCCATTCGGCGCAGTTCGCGCTCCGATTTTTCCCAAAGGACAAAAGCTCGCGCGCGTCTAATGCCATGTTGCGACCGGAGGTTAGTTTGGACACGTCATTACTCATTCCAGGTTTCACGCACGTCAAGGCAAGTCCCGACTTTTCGCGTTTGAGGAAGGCGATTCTGCGAGAAGGCGAGCCTGACCGACTTCCGTTCCTGGAATTGTTTGCCGACGCCGAGATCAAACAGGCAATACTCGGCAGGCCGGTTCAGTCGATGACCGATGAGGTGGAGTTCTGGCTGAGGCTCGGATACGACCGTGTGCAGGCCCCGATAGGCGTGCGGCTGGAGATGGGGCGCGAGACAGCGCCTGACACGGCGCGGGAGCTGAACCGGCAGGAGCGCGGATGGGTGACCCAACACACGAGCCTGATCGGCAATTGGGAGCAATATGAGAAGTACAACTGGCCGACCACGGACGAGGTCGTTGTTCAGTACGTCGAAGAGGCGAACGCCGCCCTGCCGGAAGGCATGGGTATAACCGTACAGTCCAGCGGCGTTCTGGAAAACGTGATGTGGCTGATGGGATACGAAGGGCTGAGTATAGCCCTGTACGACAATCCCGAACTCGTCCGCGCGATGTTCGACAGGATCGGCGCTCTGTTTCTTGCCTGCTACGAAGCGGCGGTCGATATGGAGGGCGTTGGCGGGGCGTTTTTCGGCGAGGACATGGGATTCAAGACGGCCACAATGATCTCTCCCGACGCGCTGCGGCAGTACCTTTTCCCCTGGCTGAAGAGGATCGTTGACGTTTGCCACGAGCACGGTAAGTTCTTCATTCTGCACGCCTGTGGTAATCTGGAAGAGATAATGGACGACCTGATCGACTACGTGGGCATCGACGCGAAGCATTCGTTCGAGGACGCTATCGAGCCCGTGGCGAGCTTCAAGAGACGATACGGGGACAGGATCGGCGTCGTCGGCGGCGTGGATGTGGATGTTCTGGCGAGACGTTCGGTGGATGACGTTCGTCTATATGTACGGAAGGTCATAGAGGATTGCGCGCCCGGGGGCGGATACGTCCTGGGGACGGGCAACTCCGTAGCCAATTATATAAGGGTGGAGAACTACCTCGCGATGTTGGAAGAGGGGTGGAAGAGGAGAGTGGAGTGAGTGGAGAGAGCGGAAAGAGCGGCGGGAAAGACGTTACCGTTCACTGCTCACTGTTTACTGGTCACTGAAAAATGAGACACGAATACACAATGGATAACTTTGTGGACTATCTGAGGCGCGGGTACATTCCCGTGACCAAGGCGCTTGTTCTGATCACCGTGGTCATGTTCATCTTCGCTCTGGCGACCGCCAACACCGCTACGTTCGACACGGCTCGGAGCCTAATCGCCTTCGAGTCGCCACAGTTGATAGCGCGTCCGTGGACAGTAGTAACGTATCCGCTGATGACGCTGTGCGGTCCGATATGCATATTGTTCTACGGGCTTATGCTGTGGTGGTTCGGCGGCAGTCTGGAACGAGCTTGGGGCAGTCGCGTCTACGCCTACTTCTTCTTTATCATATCGGCCATATCCGCGTTGTCCGTTTGGATCGGATCATTGGCAACGGGTCTCCCGGTTGGACTTCTAGGGCTGGGCCTGCCCCTGTCCGCGGTGACGGTCGCCTGGGCGACACTGAATCCCGAAGCGACCATCCTGCTGTATTTCGTCCTCCCCGTCAAGGCCAAATACGTGGGTTGGGCGACCGTGGCGTCGGTTGCGGTGTATTTCGCCTATAGTTACCCTTCCCCGCGGAATCTGGTGTTGACAGTTTTCGGCATCGGCGGCTGCGCCGCCGCCTGGCGATACGTTCATTTGCGTTGGGCTGGAACAACAGTGCGAACGCCGGTAATCCGCCTGCACCGATCTCGCATGAGGCGTCTCAACCCACTGTTCTGGATCAAGGACTACCGGGAACGCAAACGCTTGCGCAAGCTGTTCGGCGAGGACCGGGAAGACCGAGGCGGATGGCGGTGAGGCGGGTGAACAGTGAACAGTAAACCGTAAACGGTTTCCTATCATGCGGGAACGGCCTAATAAGCATCACTGCCGGATATTGCAAAAGGTAAGAGTTCACGAATGCAGAGAACTCTCACCCTCACCCCATTCGCTGCGCTCAGGGCAGGCTCTAACCCTCTCCCTCAAGGGAGAGGGGATTACGCTCGTCGTCTCCCGATAGTGAGCAGCGAAGAGAGTCGACTGCAAAAGCCGGTTCCCGCACAACGCGCTACAGAACACCGCGAGAGTGAATTCAGTTTCGCGGGAATGTCATTCCGACCGAAGTGGAGGAATCTGCTTTTTCTGGTTACGTTGCGCTCAAAAGCAGATTTCTCGACTCCGCTCCTAAGAAAGCGCCCGGTTTCGGGATTTCCGGGTTGGGACCCGAAGCTGTCCGCTATAGCATGCGTATGACGCCCAACCCTCAAATCCCGAAACAACGGGGTGGTTCGTTTCCGAAATAACCACGCCTGCGGGGTCGGTTGCTCGAAATGACGATTCCCGGAAGACTGAACTGTTACCACCGCGATTCTCAATCCCTCAGGTTCAAGTCCGAGATCAGTCCTTCAGTGGCCGTCCGACCAGGGACATATAGAAGTCGTACGCCTCAGGCGAGATGTCATCAAAAATGGAAGCCGTTCCAACCACGTAACCGCCGTCGCGGGCAAGCTCCACCAGAGGTCCTATACGCCGGCGGATTTCCGCTCTGTCGCCGCCGGGCAGGACCAGGGTATTGCAGACTCCGCCAAAGAAGACGGCCCTCCTCCCGTACTTCTCCCTGAGCTTCACCGGATCGATCCCGGCCCTCGGCTCCAGAGGGTGGAAACCCTGAAATCCGGCGTCGAGGAGCATGTCCATCACAGGCCGGATGTCGCCGTCGCTGTGCAGGAAGAACCTCTTGCAGCCGGCGAGGCGAATCTCCTCTATCATCTTCTTGTACCGCGGAAGGAAGTATCGCTCGAACATCGCCGGGCTGAACATGGGACCATTCAGCCCGGCCATATCGTCGTAGACGAACAGGCCCGTCTCCCACGCGTCCGTCCGCCTCAAAGTCTCGATGGCCATATCGGTGAAGTGGCGGGCGACGCGATCGAAAAGCTCGTCGCAGAAGGGCGGGTCCAGCGCCATGTCCACGAGCAGCCTCTCTTCCCCCCGCGCAAAGTGGCCGCGGACGTATATCCCCCCGATCTTGGCGAAGACGCACCGCCCGGCCTCCCGTTCCGCCGCCACCCGCTCAGCCAGACCGTCGTATCGGGTTTCCAGAGACGCCGGCTCGAACGTCAGGCGATCCAGGTTGGACGTATCGTCCAGCAGGGAGTCCAGCGTCTGGTCGAAATAGCTGTCCTTCTTCCCCACGCGGATGGTTCGCCCCCAACCGTCGCGCCAGATTCCGTAGTCGCCCTCATTTCGGACGTGACCCTGGCGTGAGGGGAAGAAGCTCTCGTCTCCCATGCAAATCGCAACATCCATCCCGTAGTGGTCTCGCGGCGTGGTCTCAGCGCCGACGCCCTTCCACCGCCGCCAGTTTTCCACGAATCCGGGGAAGTGGTATGCGTCCCAGACCGGCGTCCGGTCAGATTTTCCGAAATCCACAGCCGTAAGGACCCGCTCGGCATGGCTCATCCTATCCTCCTCGACTCCCTCTCCTGACAGGAGAGGGTTGGGGTCCTATTATGCGGGAACGGCCTAATAACGCTGACTGCCGGATATGGCGAAAGCCAGTTCCCGCATAACGCGCCCAAACAGAACCCCGGAATTCTCCTCAATCAAACCAGTATGAATACAGCTTCGCGTTTCGGGCCGCTATCCTCAGCCTAACCTTGTCTCCCGGTTCCAGACCCGCGCCGCCCAAAGCGGGGGCTTCCTCAACCGCCCCGTGCGTATGAAGGGGAGCGCTCCGACTGTTATCCATTTGCTTCCACTTGACGACGCCGTCCAACAGGTCTCCCGTGAGAGGTCGCGACTCCTCATAGCCGGGGACAGACGTGCCGTCCGGCTCGCAGACAGTCACTCGGACCTCACCGCCCTGCGCGTCCGCGTTCAGATGAAGTGTTCCGGCCCGCGGCCACGTGAAGGGCTTGGTCAGAACGTACCCCCACTCGTCTCCGGCGTCGAGGGAGACGAATCCGTCACGCCTCAACGTGGCCAGTCCTATTGCGTGTGTGCCCGGCGCCTCGCCGGAGTCCACGCGGTCGAGCAGTCGCTGGTAGTAGTCCTTGTCCCTTGTGCCCGCGTGGGTAAGGATCGTGCCCGTATAGTAGATCAACAGCCTGCCGTCCTTGACTATGGGAAGGCTGGGATAGCACGCGGCCGCGAAGTCGAAATCCGAGGCCGCGCCTCTCGGGATGAAAGCCGCGCGGTCGCCGAGGCGTCGCCAGTCCAGCAAATCCCGGCTGACGACCAGTTGAATGTCCAGCGGTCCGCTCTGGTTGTTCCCGCCCATGCGATGGAACTCGTACGACGCGTCGAAGACTTGCAGCATACCGAGATACAGGTCCTCATAAGGAACGATGAGCATGGTATAGAACTCGCAGCGGCGGTCTTCGAGGCAGTCGTGCGGCAGCGAGCCGTCGGCCACGGCGCTCTCGACGCGGCCCTGCGCCATTTCGTCATCGACAGCGTCCGGCGTCAGAATACGAGCGGGCCTGCTCCAGGTCCTCAGGTCTTCGGAAACGGTGAGCGCCTGGACGCGCCGCGTCGGGCGGATATCGCTGGAGCCGTCGAACCGGCCCACCGGGCAGCAAAGGCGCACGACTCCCAGATAGCGAGGAAGGCCGTCCGAAACCGGATAGCCGGGCAGTCCGGTCGCATCGTGTCCGGTCAGCGGGCTGGTGGACTTGACGGCCACGAAAGTGTCGCCGGCCCCAGGAATGTGAATGCCGTCGCCGACGGACCAACGCAGCCCATCGGGCGAGGTCACGACGAACTGGCCCAACTCGGCATTCCAGTTTACGCCTTGATACGTCCGGTCGGTGGGCAGATCGCCGAAGTCGTCGCCGCCGTACAGGACCTGCATTGCGCCGCCCTCGACTATGTTATTGTCGCGGGAGCCTTCATGCTCTACCAGGCCGAGATTGGGTTTGGTGAAGGAAACGCCGTCTTCGGAGACGGCGAGGCAGGTTTTCTCGCCGACCTGATACCAAATCTTGAACAGCCCGTCGGCGGGGTCAAAGACCGCGCTGTTCTTGGCCCAGAAGCCTCTGCCCTCCCACGGCTTGTCCGGAACGATCACGGGTCCGCCGGGATGCTTCTCCGCCGCGCGCATCCTGCGCGTGAGCCTGCGGGTCTCCGTAATGTGATGGCCGTCTATGAACAGCATTCTGGGCGAAGCCATTCTCTATCCTCCGTCGTGACGGGACGCCAGTCAGTCGTCAGCCGACAGCTTTCAGCCCATTGTAACAGCTAGCGCGCCGGTTGTCAGTTGACGGTTGTCGGTTGCCTCGCCTTTGAACCGCTGAAACGCTGAAGCAGATGATTTCGCTGAATCGCCCGCGCCGGCATCTGACACTGTTTACCGTTCACTGCTCACTGGTCACTCTACCGGATGGTTTCCGCGCGGTTTTACTCTGTTTGCCGGCAGTTTCGCATCAGGACTGAGCTATTCCGCGCATGTTTCAGCATGTTTCCGCGCGTTTTCGGCTCGTTTTACCTACAATGTCAAATACCCCGATTGGAGTCGTCGCCGAGTCACGATCAACACACTAACGGCAACGGTCCAAATCGGGGCATTTTGGCGTTTCCACAAGCGTTTTTCCCTGTCCACGCTTGTGAGCGCCCAAAAACGGGCCTTTTTTCTCTCCCATGTACATGCCCAGCCAGAGGGCAAATGCGCATCAGTACCTTTGTTAACGGGAGCTTAAGTCTTCATGGTATTTTGGGGAACTGGCGTTCACATCTGGCTGAATGAGGGTTGGTTCAGGAGAGAACGCGGATGAACGCAGATATCCGCGGATTTCTTGCTTCGGGACTAAAAGTCCCGAAACACCGGGCCGGGGTCGAGACGGCGCGGCGCCGAGGCGATTCGGACAAGATGTCCTCGGAACTTGGCCCCGGACATGGATGTACCGGGGCCATCGGGGAGAGGGAGTTGCCGGAGACCCCACCGCAGGCGTGGTTTGTGATTCGTGTTTAGTGGTTAGCCCCAACACAGTTCACTTAACGTGGCGCATCCGCCAAGTCCCCCTCTCCCCCTGGGCGGGAGAGGGTTGGGGTGAGGGGGGATCCGCTTAA
>JAUSGG010000192.1 GCA_030649165.1 Armatimonadota bacterium | reverse complement strand
GAAACAAAGAACGCTGGACACTTCCAAGCAGATATGATATTCTCTCCACAGGCGCCTCCGTCAAGTCATTTTGTTGCCAAAAAGGAATTCGACGGTCGGCGCCTAAAATCCTCATACATCACCTATTTTGCAAGAGCCTCAGAGGTTAGAAGTTAGAGACCGGACTCGACCCCTCCCCATCTGCGTTCATCTGTGTCTATCTGTGGTTTTGCCCGAACCCCACCCCAACCCTCCCCTGAAGAGGAGTGGTTCGTGATTAGTGGTTAGTGGTTCGTGGCCGGAGCGGACCCCCAGGTTGCCCTCGACTCTTTCCACGGTATAATAACACTGGGAGTGCGCTATTTTGGACGATCACAAGTACAGCGTTGGGCGGATGGTCGTATTCCGACTGCCGGAGGAAGCGAGAAGACCGGGGGCGACGGGCCGATGGGCCGGGAAAGCGTCCGGCGCCGTAGTCGCGGCGCAGCTTGCGCAAGAACCGGAGCGGTGGGTCTATACCGTGGAACGGCAGCGGACCCGCGATCGGCTGCAGGTCAATGAGGAAGACATCCTTTACGGAGTGCCCGGCAGGCGCAAATCCAGTCGGGAGTCCCAGGCAAAGGAGGAGCGAGGCGAGCGGCTGGCGGGGATGCTGGACCACATGGCTTCGGATTCGGCGCTGGCGGACTTCCTCAGAACGACTGTCCGGGACCTCGTCAGGCGGGAGATTCAGGAAGAGACCGCCCGCAGAGAAGGCCGCGAGCTGCCGTTGGGAGTCGGAGATTACATAAGGGTGCGCGGCGATTTGCGCCAGGAACTGGAGCGGTATCACAACTATTACGGCAAGATAATAGAGGTCGTCGCCCCGGATATCGGCGGGCTGGAAATCCGACAGCGCGACGGCGAGCCGCGGACCCACAGCGTTACCTCGAAGTATCTCGTGTTTCTGGATGACGGCAGCCTGGTTGAGGTTTACGATCCGGAGGTGAAATTGTATTACACGGCCAACAGCCGATCGACCATTCTCAACTGGCGCGCCGCTACGTTCCTCGCCGAGGCATTTGGCGACGATCCGCCTTACAAGGTCGAATACAGTTATCTCGAAGACCATATCTTCGCGCGGGAGGACTTAACGACCCTGAGCCTCGACCAACTGGTGGAACTCCTCGCGTCTATCCTGTATGTCAAGGGACACATGGGCTGGCGCGATTTTCAGGAGCAGCAGGGGCATTTGGCGGGCCTGTCGAGGGCGTATCTGGTGGACAGCATTCTTGCCGCATCCAGGTTCGATCAACGGAAGAACAGGGCGATGACACCGCGGGAAATAGAGGAAAAGCGGCATCGGGCGCGGAAATTCAAGGAACTGCTTGGCCGCTAGCAGAGGTCGGATAAAGTCGAGGCAGCGCCCTTGACCTCCAACCCCCTCCTAGGAGGAGGGGGAACTCCCTCTCCTTTTAGGAGAGGGTTGGGGTGAGGTCTGGCTTGGTGATTGGACTTTGTACGGTCACTGCTAGAGTCCCGGCAATTCGGCGAAGCTGCGCAACCGAACCAGGCTGCGCAACAGGAGGAACCGCGATGGAAAGCATGGACAGAGATTCCCGGACGTGGGCTCTAGTGTCTCACCTCTCGGGCTTGGCCTTCTTCGTTTTTCCATTTGTGGGAAACATCGTCGGACCGCTGGTTATATACCTGATCAAAGGTGAGACGTCGGACTATGTTAAACGACACGCGAAGGAGTCGCTGAACTTTCAGATAAGCATAGACATCTATCTGATGATCAGCGGTCTGCTCGCGTTCGCTTTGATAGGCTTTGTGACAACACCGGCTTTGATGCTTTTCGACATCATCGTTATCATCATCGCGACCATTCGAGCCAACGATGGAGAACATTACGGGTACCCGTTGGCGATCCGATTCGTTAAATAGAGGACCCAAGGCACGGTTTGAACGGATTTCGCAAAAGTATCTCCGCGGGCATAGTGGCTCTCCTCATCTGCGCCATCCCTTTGTCCGCCCGGGCGCAGGGTGAGGGGCCGCGCCTGCGCGCGATCTGGAACACGCCCGTAAAATCGCCCCGCCACATCGCCGTTACGCCGGACGGCCGGTTTGCCGCTGTGATCGACAAAGCCGGCGATCTGACCTACTACGACGCGGCCGGGAGGCCGCTTTGGCGCAAGACAGCGGCGGGGGCCACCGCCGTATCTCTGGCGGCGAACGGCTCGGTCCTGCTGACCTACACGCCCCTCAACCCCCTTGCGCGCCGAATCAACATTTTGTTCGCGGACGGCAAAGTGCGATGGAGCCAGACGGTCGCCGGGTGCGTCTGGTCGGCCGCCGTCTCTGACGACGGCGCCGCCGCCGTAGTAGGCGCCGGCACGCGGCGGGTTTATATCTTCTCGTTGGATCGCCGGCTCAGATATCGCCGCCGGACGCTGCCGGGCATACCGTTTTCCGTCGCGTTTGCTCCGGACGGGAAGCGGCTTGTCGCAGGGACCTGGCAGAAGGCCGGTGTCGGAGTCTTCGACCTGAACGGGCGACGGAAATGGTTCGCAAAAGGATATGTCGATCTTCAGTATTCCGCTGAGGTAAGCAGGAACGGCCGCTACATTCTGGCGCGCGGGCGACCAAACCGTCCCCGGCCCATGGAAACTCTCACACTGTGGAGGTTCGACGGCTCGAAGCTGTGGCAGAAGAGGCTGAAACTCGCCGATGTCCGGACCGCGCTGTCTCCCGCGGGCGATGTTGTCGCAATCAGCTACAGCCGGCAGGTAATCCACGGGAAAGGGCGAATGTCCGAGAGGTACCTGGTCCTGTACGACAGGGCCGGGCGCGGCGTGTGGAACCGGGAAAAGGGCGGTGTCTTTCTCCAACCGGAGTTGATTGCCGTCTTTCGGACCGGAAGGATACTCGTGTCCTCCCAGGGTACACTCTATCTGTACGACGGAGATGGCAGAGCGCTTTCGACGCTCAAACTGCCGGCGTCGATACGGGGATTTACGCCGGCGGCGATCGGCGGCAGGGCGCTGATTTACTGCGGCGACGGGCGGCTGTATATGTTTGGGCAGGGGTAGGGGGAGGAGTTATGAGTTATGAGGTATGAGTCGTCCATAGCCCCTCGCGTGGACCAAAGGGACGAAAGCGGCGCCGGGCGCATTGCGGGAACTGACTTCGATGATGTTCGATGACTTGGTTGCTCAAGGTCGTTCCCGCAGGATAGAACCTGGCATGATCCCACCCCAGCCCTCCCCTAAAGGGGAGGGAGCAACTCTTATTCCGCCTCGGGGTACGAGCCCAGTATCCGAACGAAGAGCGATTCCTCGGTCAGGGTCTTCAGCGCCAGGCGTACATGGGGGTCGGCCTCGTGCCCCTGGAAATCGATAAAGAACACATACTCCCACGGCATTTGCTTGGTCGGCCGCGACTCGATGAGCGTCAGGTTGATGTTCTCCTGTTCGAAAATCTGCAACGAGCGGTAAAGCGCGCCGGACTTGTGCGGCACGGAGAAGACGATGGACGTCTTATCTTTGCCGGTCGGAGGGGGCTCCGTGTAGCCGATCACCAGGAAGCGCGTGCGGTTGTAGGGGCTGTCTTCGATGTTCTCCTTCAGGATATTGAGGCCGTACTCGTGCGCCGCCAGTTTGGTCGCGACCGCGGCGCTGTCGGGATCATCTTTGCAGATGATGGCGGCGCGGGCCGTTGTGGAAACCTCTACGATCTCCACTCCCGGCAGGTTCGCGCGAAGCCACCCCCGGCACTGAGCGGTGGCCTGCGGCATTGAGTACACGCGCTTCACCCTGGAGATGTCCCTTCCCGCCGAGAGCAGGTTGTGGGATATCTGCACGAAAATCTCCGAACAGATGAACAGCTCGGACTGAAGGAACATGTCCAGCGTGTGAGTTACGATCCCCTCGGTAGAGTTCTCGATAGGCACCACACCGAAGTCGGCCTTCTTCTGTTCGACCTCGTGGAACACGTCGGTTATACTTTCCGCCGGGCTGAGCGCAATCGACGAGCCGAAGCGCTGCGTCACGGCAATATGTGTGTTGCTGCCGGGCGGACCGAGGTAGGATATGGAAATCGGCTTCTCGAGCGCGCGGGAGGCGGAGATTATCTCTCTGAAAATCGCCGTGATCGCCGAGGAAGGCAGCGGTCCGTGGTTCGATTTGGTCACGCGGCTGAAGACCTGCTGCTCCCGTTCGGGAACGAAGACGTTCGATGACTTCTTCGCCTTTTTCTTGCCTATCTCGATGGCCAGTTCCGCGCGCTCGTTGAGCAGTTCCACAATCCGGCGATCGGTTTCGTCTATTTTTTGCCGAATCTCGCTGATTTCCATATCGGTAATAGTCTAACACAACGGAGCATTATGGGAGAGTTGTACGGATGGGGTAGTTTTTCCTTCTGTGAGGAGTCGGAGGAGTCAGACCCGCGTACACCCGTATGGCCTTCAAACCCTATAACCTTAGAACCCTGGAACCCTAGAACCGTCCCGGCCTCAACAGCACGCCGTAGATCGGCGGCGGGCCGCTGTTGTTTATCACCGATGGCGGGAACACGAGTGGAAGCCCGAGAAACGGCTGGGAGAATACGTGTCCCGGCGGAGCGAACGGTTCGAAAATGTAGATTCCGCCGACGTAGTACTGCACGTAGGGTCCCTGATACACAGGGTAGAACGGATATGCGCCGCCAAGCGGCATGTGGCCATAGTAGACAGGTCCTTGCGCGTAACACGCCTGAGCGGCGCTAAACGCCAGAATGACAAGCGCTGCCGCGACCAACAATCGGCGATTCATGTTTGACCCCTCCTTCGGAGAGATAAAAGCCTCAAGTCATTACTACTATACCCACGGTCTGATGGTGTTCCCTCCAGGTAGGGTGCCTGGAGGGATAGAAACCCAGCCTGATGGTGTTCCCTCCAGGTAGGGCGCCCGGACGGATAGAATAAAACCTCACAAACTTTATCAACCTCATAAACCTGCATGTTTAGCCCTTCCGTTTGCGGGGTAACAGAAAAGCACAACTATACCACATCCCTTAGCGGAGCGAGCCGGTATTGAACCTGTCCGGGTTAAGCCGGCTCGATCTGCGTACGGGGAGTCGAAGGAGTCGGAGGGGGCGGACGGATAGGACCGATAAGACGAATAGGACGGATAGGACGCGACCCCACCCTAACCCTCCCCTGAATGGGGAGGGGATTACCCCCTGCGGTCAGCCGTTAACTAACAACCAACAACCGTTTCGGTAACAGTTCAGGAATGGTGAGAACTTTCACCCTCACCCCATTCGCTGCGCTCAGGGCAGGCTCTAACCCTCTCCCTCAAGGGAGAGGGGATTACGCTCGTCGTCTCCCCAAAGTGAGCAGCGAAGAGATACTTACTCGCCAAGCCTGAACTCTTAGTTTCGTTTGACAGCCCCCATACCAGGCGCTAAAATTGCCTGGCGATTCAAGTCGCCTTAGATTGGACATTCCATAATGAACGAAGCTCTGAAGAACCTCTATTCGGTGCAGGAGATCGACTCGCGGATTTTGGCCGCGAAACGCGCAATGGCGGGACTGGACAACGGCTCGTCAACAAAAGCGCAGGTCGAGCAAGCAGAGATGGATTACAAACAGTTGGAGGACAAGCTCAGGGGCTTGGAAGCGGAGCTGAAGGACTGTGAGCTTAACCTCAAGACGGTCGAAAACAAAAAGCAGGGCTACGAGCGCAGATTGTACGCCGGAGAGGTTACCAACCCGAAAGAGCTTGAGGGCATGGAAAAAGAGATAGGCATGCTCAAGCGCAACCAGGACAAGCTCGAGACGCGCGTTCTGGAGTTGATGGACGCGGCGCAGGAGCAGCAGGGGTTGGTGTCTGAGTCGCGGTCCAGGCTGGAGCGATTGCAGGCGGAACTGTCCGGTAAGATGGAAACGTACGACAATCGGTCGAAGGAGTTGTCGGAGGAGATAGCTAAGGCGACCGCCGACCGAACTGCCGCCGCGGATACTGTGGATGAGGACCTATTGAGGCGCTACGAGGGCATCCGCTCCCGCGCCGGCGGAATTGCCGTCAGTCAAGTGGGCGATGGCCGCTGCGGTGTGTGTCATGTGAGTTTGACGCCCTTCGCGGTCAGAATGCTGAAGGAATCGCAGGAGCCGCCGACGTGCGAAAGCTGCGGACGGATGCTCCTGGCGCCGGAGTAAATGGAAAAGCTGATCCTGCACATAGACGGAGCCTCCAAGGGCAACCCCGGGGCCGCGGGCATCGGGGTCGTGCTGTCCGACGGCAGCGGACACGTGCTGAGGGAGATCAGCGAGTATATTGGCAATACCACGAACAACGTTGCCGAATACACCGCGCTTCTGAGAGGTCTCGAGGAAGCCCTGGCTCTGGGAGCGCGGTCCGCGCAAGTGATGACGGACAGCCAACTTCTGGCATTCCAACTGGACGGACGCTACAAGATAAAGGCCCCGCATTTGCGCAGGTTGAACGAGGCCGCGAAAGCCCTGATGGCGAAATTCCGCCGCGTATCCGTGTCTCACGTGCCGCGGGAACAGAACGCGGCGGCGGACAGGCTGGCGAGCCGGGCGGCCGAGCGGCTGCCTTGCGTCGAGGAACCGGAGCCGGAGGCTGAGAACGCCGGCCAGCAGAGTTTAGGGTTATAGGGTTCCAAGGTTTCCAGGATTTCAGGGTATCAGGACGCGGACTTGCGGCGGGAACGCGTGGGCTGTGGCTTCGGTTCGGGAGTAGGTTCCTCTTCTGTTGCAGCGAGATGTCTTTGTTTCCGCGGCAATTCCAGCGCTTCGAGGGCAGCCGCCTGTTCAGCCTGCTTCTTACTCTTCCCGGCCCCCCGTCCGAGGAGCTTGCCGTCAAGGCGGGCTTCGACCGTAAACGTCTTGTCGTGGTCAGCGCCCTGTTCCGAAATAACGATGTACCTGGGCGCCTTCTTGTGCGTGCTCTGGGTCATCTCCTGCAGCAGGGACTTATAGTCGCGGATATGTTCCTTGCGATCGATGTCCTGAAGGATCGATTCGAGGGCGCGAAGGACGAACTGGCGAGCGGCTTCGAGGCCGGCGTCCAGATATATCACCGCGACAATCGCCTCGAAAGCGTCGGAGAGGATGGAGAACCTTTTGCGTCCGCCGGACATCTCCTCGCCGGAACTCATCAACACCATCTGGTCGAGCCCGAGGGCTTTGGCTGCCTCGGCCAATATGGGCTCGCTGACCGCAACGGCTTTCGCTTTGGCCAATTCGCCTTCCGCTCTGTCGGCATACTGCGTGAAGAGATACTCGCAGACAACGAGGCCGAGCACCGCGTCTCCGAGGAATTCCAGCCTCTCGTTGCTCATAATCCCTTCGGCCTCGCCAAGGCAGGACCTATGGGTCAAAGCCTGCTGCAGCATCTCGTAGTCGTCGATGTCGATGTGCAGTTTGCGGGAAACGCTCTTCAGTTTTCTGCGGTCAAAGTCCATTTTGCCGGCTCCACAAGCTCAACCCCGGAATTTGCGCATTAGTATGCTGGCGTTGTGTCCGCCGAAGCCGAAGGAATTGGAAAGAGCCACCTCAATATCCGCTTCACGCGCCTCATTCGGCACGTAATCGAGGTCGCAATCGGGGTCGGGAAATTCGTAGTTTATGGTCGGGGGAAGCGCGCTGTGTTGTATTGCAAGGATGCAGGCGATAGCCTCCACCGCTCCCGCCGCGCCCAGCAGATGGCCCATCATCGATTTGGTCGAGCTTACGGGGATGGAATACGCCCGCTCGCCGAAAACGCTCTTGATGGCGGCGGTCTCGTATTTATCGCCCAGGTCCGTCGCGGTGCCGTGCGCGTTGATGTAGTCAACATCCTCCGCGTTAATACCCGCGCTGCGAATGGCCGCATGTATGCACCTTACCGCGCCTTCGCCGTCGGGGGCCGGCGCCGTGATGTGGTAAGCGTCGCCGGACATGCCGTAGCCGATTATCTCGCCGTAGATCCGGGCGCCTCTCGCTTTGGCGAACTCCAACTCTTCGAGTACGACGACGCCCGCTCCCTCTCCCATCACGAAGCCGTCGCGCTGAGCGTCGAAGGGACGGCTGGCCCGTTGAGGATCGTCGTTGCGGGTGGACATGGCTTTCGCCGAGCAGAATCCCGCGGTAGCGAGGGGGCCGATCGCGGCCTCCGCGCCGCCCGCGAGCATGGCGTCCGCCTCACCGCGCCGGATAATGTTGTACGCGTCGCCGATGGCGTGAGTGCCCGTCGCGCAAGCTGTTACAACGGCGAGGTTCGGGCCGCGCGCGCCCAACAGAATCGAGATTTGCCCGGAGCCCATGTCTGCTATGAGCATCGGCACAAAGAACGGGCTGACGCGCCCGGGACCTTTTTCCAGCAAAATCCTATGCTGGGTCTCCCAGGTGCCGGACCCTCCAATGCCGGACCCTACGAGCACGCCGACGCGATCGCGGTTACCATCGTCTATGTCCAGTCCGGCGTCGGCGACCGCTATCTTCGCCGCGGCCACGGCCAGTTGCACGAAGCGGTCCATGCGGCGCGCTTCACCCGGCTCCATGTAATCCGCCGGGTCGAAGTCCGCGATCTCCGCCGCAATCCGCGTCGTGTGCCTTGACGCGTCAAATAGCGTGATCGGTCCAACTCCGGACCGCCCGTTCGCGAGCGAGTCCCAGTAATCCCCGATTCCTATTCCAATCGGGGTGACGGGACCAAGCCCCGTGACTACAACCCTTTTTTCTTGCATGCTGTCTCACATTCGGCGGACTTCGCCCAAAAACTACGAACGCCCGGAGCGGTTAACGCCTCCGGCGCGTTCGCTGACAAAGCCGCGCATCCTTCTTGTCTCGCTCCCAAGGCAGCTCCCGGTTTCGGGATTTCCGGGTTGGGATGCAAGGTTGTGCCGTAACCGCATGAGTGTGAAGCCCAACCCTCAAATCCCGAAACACCGGGATGGTTCCTTTCCGAAATACCCCCGATGCATCGGGGTTGGTTGCTCAGAATGTTGTGCTGCGCCGGACGTCTCCCTCTCCCTGGAAGGGAGAGGGACGGGGTGAGGGTTGAACTTATCGCTATAAGCCCAACCTTGATTCCATGCCAGGACTTCCACCCTCACCCCATTCGGTTCGCTCAGGGCAGGCTCTAACCCTCTCCCTCATAGGGAGAGGGGATTTACCTATGTGCCGGGCCGCGCCTGCCCTCTCTCACTGTGAAGAAAGGGCCGCGCGCAAACCTCCCACTAACCCCCTCCTGAAAGGAGGGGGGATTTGATGGGGCGCCGGCGCAGCGTATGACATTATTGACTGCCTGGTTCGATTCTAGCTGCCGGTCTTTTGGTCGATATATTCAACAGCCTGTCCGACCGTCTGGATCTTCTCCGCGTCCTCGTCCGGGATCTCTATGTCGAACTCTTCCTCCAGTCCCATGACGAGGTCTACAACGTCCAGCGAATCGGCCCCGAGGTCCTCTATGAACGAAGCCTCTATGGCCACTTCATCCTCGCTCGTTTTAAGCCGATCCACTACGACTTTGCGCACGCGCTCGTACGTTGTTGACACCTGCCCACCTCCTTACATTACCATTCCGCCGTCAACGTTGATCACTTGTCCAGTGATATAGCTCGACGCTTCGGAGCACAGAAACACGGCAGCGTTAGCCACGTCTTCCGGCGCCCCCAATCTGGCAAGAGGGATCTGCGTCGAGATAGTATCCCTCACCTGCTGCGATAACTCCTCCGTCATAGCCGTTTCTATGAACCCCGGAGCGATCGCGTTCACCGTGATTCCCCTCGATCCGAGTTCCTTCGCGATTGCCTTCGTAAATCCGATGACTCCCGCTTTGGACGACGAGTAGTTCGCCTGCCCCGGATTGCCTATCAGTCCCATGACCGAGGCCATGTTCACGATCCTTCCGGACCGGGCCCTCAGCATGTGCTTGGCAACGGCCCTGGTGCAATTGAACGTGCCCTTCAGGTTCGTGTCGATCACCGCGTCCCACTCCGCTTCGGACATGCGAAGCAGGATTTGGTCTCGGGTAATCCCGGCGTTATTGACCAGTATGTCAATTCTGCCGAATTTGTCAACTACTAACTGAACGATACGCTCGGTATCGGCGGTGTCGGCCACGTCTACCTTGAGACTTACGGCCTCGACGCCGATCTGCCGGCACTCCTCCGCCACTGCCTCGGCGGCCTCTTCGACGAAGTCGGCAATCGCTATGTTCGCGCCCTGGCCGGCGAGCGCGGCGCAGATGGCCCTGCCTATGCCTTTTCCGCCCCTTCCGGCGCCGGTCACAAGCGCGACTTTACCCTTCAGCTCCAAGCTCGTCTCCTTCCAACCCTCAGAGATCAATCACGAAAGCACGAAAGTACGAAAACACGAAACTCTGACAGCTAAACCTTTTGCCCTACCGACTCCACGAAGGATTTCAACGATGCGCAATCGGATACCGCGAAGGCTTCCACCTCGCCGTCGATACGGCGGACCATGCCGGCCAGCGCCTGGCCGACTCCCGCCTCGACGAAAACGCCACAGCCCGCGGAGACCATCTTCTTCACCGACTCGACCCACCGAACACTGCCCGCCAGTTGCTCGACCAGCGCCCGGCGAATCTCGTCCGGCGAGGTCACGTACTCCGCCGTGGCGTTCGCCACGATCGGTATCTCGGGCGCGTGGATTTGGACTTTGGCCAGTTCCGTCTCCATTTTCGCGGCGGCGGGCGCCATCAGTCTGGAATGGAACGCTCCGCTGACGTTCAGAGGAAGCGCTCGTTTCGCGCCCCGTTCTTTCGCCAACTCGCGCGCGCGCTCGACGGCCGCTCTTTCGCCGGAGATCACCGTCTGCTCGGGAGAATTATAATTGGCGACGTCCAGAACGTCGTTCCCCGCCGCATCGGCGACAATCTTCTTTACATCGTCGCCGGTCAGGCCGATGATGGCGGCCATCGCGCCGTCGCTTTCGGCCCCGGCCTCGCTCATGAGCTGCCCTCTCCGGCGAACGAGTCGAACAGCATCCTCGAAGGCAAGCGCTCCCGCGGCCACGAGAGCCGCGTATTCGCCGACGCTGTGGCCGGCCACGACGGACGGGGCGAATCCCTCGGACTGTAAAGCGCGCAAAGCGGCTGTGCTCACGGTAAGCAGGGCGGGCTGGGCGATCTCAGTATTGCGCAAATCCTCGTCGGGACCGTTAAAACAGATCGACGTCAGATCGAACCCAAGAGCGTCATTCGCGCTCTCGAAGGTCTGTTTGCAGACGCCGACGTTGTCGTGCAGGTCTTTGCCCATTCCGGGCGTCTGGGATCCCTGGGGGGAGAATACGTAAGCAAGTTTGGACGCTTCCCTCATAGTTCTACATTGCCCACCTGAGCGCCGCCGCGGCCCACGTAAGCCCCGCGCCGAAGCCCACCAGGACAACAAGATCGCCTTTCTTGACCAGGCCCGAACGGTAGGCCTCGTCCATCGCGAGCGGAATCGATCCGGCGGACGTGTTGCCGTATTTCTGGACGTTGATGAAAACTTTCTCATCCGGGAGTTCGAGACGCCTGGCCGCGGCCTCTATGATCCGGATGTTGGCCTGGTGAGGGATGAAAAGGTCAACGTCGGCTGGGGTCAGACCGCATTTTTCCAGGGCCTCGACGGCGGCGTCGCCCATGATGCGCACGGCGAACTTGAAGACTTCTCGTCCGCTCATTTCTATGGAATGAAGGCCGTCCTGGACGGTCTGCGCGCTTGCCGGCAATCTCGACCCTCCCGCTCTTATGCGCAGCAGGTCGCCTCTGGAGCCGTCGGAGCCAAGACAGAAGGAGAGAATACCCTCTCCCTCGCCGACGGGGGAGACAATAGCCGCGCCCGCTCCGTCTCCGAACAGCACGCAGGTTGTCCGGTCCTGCCAGTTGGTCACCCTGGACAACATGTCCACACCGACGACCAGAATGTTCGTGTGCAGGCCGGACGCAACGAGGCCGCGGGCGACGGACAGCGCGTACACAAACCCCGAGCAGCCGGCGGAAAGGTCAAAAGCCGGTGTTCGAGGGGAACCGATTCTGTGCTGGACGAGACTGGCGGTGGAGGGGATAGGCGAGTCTCCGGTGACGGTAGCGACTATGATAAGATCGAGCGCCTCAGCGCCCATTCCCGCGCTCGCCAGGGCCGCCCTGGCGGCCTCGGTGGCGAGATCGGACGCGGCGGTTTGGTCCGTTCCGATGCGTCTTTCGCAGATCCCGCTCCTCGTTTTGATCCACTCGTCGGTGGTATCCACCAACTTTTCGAGGTCGGCGTTCGTCAATATTTTGTCCGGCACGGCGGAGCCTATGCCGACGATTCCTGCTTGTCTGGTATTATTCGGCATCAAACCACCTTGATCGATTGCGCCGTGTCCTTACAAAGAGAAGCGCTGATGGATGAGATGACATTATGCTCCACGGCCCCGACCGCGGCCCTGACGGCGCTTGAAACGGCCCTGGCATTGGAGCGTCCGTGGCCTATGACGCAAATCCCGTTCACGCCGAGCAGCGGCGCGCCGCCGTGCTCCGAGTAATCAATGCGCTTCTTGAGCGGAAGAAGCACGGGCGAGAGTAACAGCTTAAGCAAAGGCCGCCTCTTGAGAAGGAACTTCACCTCGTCGCCGATCGCTTCCGCGGATTTCAAAGCGACATTGCCCGTGAATCCATCGCAGACGATGACGTTTGCCTCTCCCGAGAACAAATGGCGGCCCTCCACGTTGCCGATGAAGTTCAGGTCCGCCTGACGCAGCGCGGCGTGAGCGGATTTGGTCAGCTCATTGCCCTTGCATTCTTCTTCGCCGATGCTGAGAAGCGCAACCTTCGGATCCGCAACCGACATGACTTTTTCGGCGTATATGCTTCCCATAAGAGCGAATTGGACCAGATTAGCCACGTCGCAGTCGGCGTTAGCCCCGGCGTCTATCAGAATCGTCCGGCTCCGGCGGGCGGGAAGCTCTATGGCGATAGCGGGGCGCTCGATACCTTCGATCCGGCCAAGCTTGAACGTGGCCACGGCCATGGTGGCAGCGGTGTTCCCCGCGCTGATCATGGCCTGGGCTTCGCCCTCGCGCACCATCTCGGCGCAGACGACCATAGAGGCGTCCTTCTTGGTCCGGAACGCCGCCGCGGGCTCGCACATCTCGATGACTTCGCTCGTGTGCCGGATATCGATGAGGTCGTTTGAGGCTGCTGACCGAGGCAATACCTTGCGGATAGCATCCTGATCGCCCACGAGGGAGATATGGACTCCGTACATAGCAGCGGCCGCGACCGCGCCCTTGACGATTTCGCCGGGCGCGTGGTCCCCTCCCATAGCGTCAACTGCTATTCTCATACGGCTCAGGTCCTTCTGTTGCCTACGCGCGTTGGATATCTATTTCTTTGGGGCTTTCTCTTTCTTCTCTATGACCAGCCGGTTGTTATAGAACCCGCAGCTCGGGCAGACGTGATGCGGCAGGCGCGGCTCGTGGCAGCGCGGGCACGATATCACGTTGGGCGCGACCAGCTTCCAGTTGGCCCGGCGTTTTGCCTGCCTTGCCCTGGAGTGTCTTCGTTTCGGTAATGGCATCTATTTCTCCTTGTGTTACGGTATGTTATCTCGACTCGTAGCATCTCCTGCCCCTATAAAGGAGAACGTAATCCCCTCTCCCTATGAGGGAGAGGGTTAGGGTGAGGGTGGACCGAACCGTCGAAGAATCACGTGTCGGCTCTAATCGGATACCTTCAACCCTCACCCCATCCCTCTCCCTTCCAGGGAGAGGGGGTTGCGTTCCCCGTTCCCGTGTCGATCGGGCGTTATTTGCAATGACGCCCGAAACAGAATCCGGGGATTCCAAATCCCGTGATTCCGTTTCGCACGCGATGGCATATCGCGTGCGATCGAGAAGGAGTTGCAATTATTCCTCACCATCACTCTGCCGCTGCTTCCACTTCTCACTGAGTTTGGAGAGCGGCGATTCCGGTTTCGTCTCACATCCGCATTGCGCCTCGTTCAGGTTCTGACCGCAGGACGGGCATATCCCTTTGCAAGCCTCATCGCACAACGGCCTTATCGGCGTCGCCAGTATGATATTCTGTCGTATCAGTTCGGTCAGATCGAGCATGTTCTCGACGAAGAGCGATTCCGGTTCCTCTTCTTCTTCGGTTTCCGCGGCCGGCTCCGGCTCGGCCAAACCGGCCGGGGCGTGTATGTCGAACTGCTCATCGATATGCGACAACACGGGCAACGTAAACGTCTCGAGGCACCGGCCGCATTCCAACTGCACGGTTGTCGAGAACTGTCCCCTGGCGACTATCAGGCTGCCGGTATTCGAAAAGTCGATCTCGCCGCGCATCGGCTCCGTGCAAACAATCGTTTCGTCCCGGATCGGCGTTTCATCTACGTCATAATGATAGCGTTTTCCCAGGATTCGCGCTATCTCTGATAAATCGAGTTTCATGATATCAGTTATGGGCCGCCGGCTCCAGTAGTCGCGTGACCACCTCGGCGGTTTCCCGCGCGATCATCATCTCTTCGTCGGTCGGTATGACCATAACCCTGACGCGCGCGCCTTCGGCGCTGACGTCGCCCTCGCCCCTGAAGCCATCGTTCTTCGAGCGGTCTATCACGACTCCGGCGAATTCGAGGCCGTGGCAGATAGCCGCCCTGACATCCGGGCTGTTCTCTCCGATCCCTCCGGTGAACACTACGACGTCCAGACCGCCCATCGCCGCGGCGTACGCGCCGATGTATTTGCGGACCCTGTAGCAGAATATCTCGAAAGCGAGCGCGGCCCTTTCGTCGCCGGCCTCAGCCCTGCTCTGGATGTCGCGCATGTCGCTGCTGGTTCCCGATATTCCGAGCAGCCCGCTCTTCTTGTTTATCAGGTCGTCTATGTCATCCGGCGTCATACCGGTCCTTCTCATCAGGAACGGGATTATGGCCGGGTCCATGTCCCCGCTGCGCGTGCCCATAACCAATCCCTCAGCCGGAGTCATGCCGAGGCTTGTGTCGATCGGCCTATCGCCTACAACGGCGCTCGCGCTGCATCCGTTGCCCAAATGGCAGGAGACGATGCGGATCCCGGACACATCTCTGCCGCCTTCGCGCAACAACTGACGAGCGCGACTCGAAACGTACTGATGCGAAGCGCCGTGGAATCCATACCTGCGCACACCGAAGTCTTCGTACAATTCGTAGGGCAGGGCGTAGATGTACGCGCGTTTCGGGATTGGAGCGAAGAACGCGGTGTCGAACACGGCAACCTGGGGGACATCCGGCATAACGCGCCGGCAGGCGCGAATCCCGGCGAGGTTCGGAGGATTGTGAAGCGGCGCAAGCTCGCTCATGGCGTCGATCTCGTTCAGAGTCTCCTCCGTCACCAGAGTCGGCTCAACGAATCTCTCGCCTCCGTGGACCACCCTGTGGCCGACAGCCGATATTTCGCAAATGCTCCGTATTGCGCCGTCCTCCGGGTCGGTGAGCGCCTGGAAGACCAGGCGCATCGCCTCTTCGTGGTCCGGCATGTCCGCGGAGATCGTCCGGGCCGGCCTTTCGTTGGTCTGGAACGTCAGAGACGCGCCTTCGGCGGTCCGAACGCCGATCCTTTCGGCAATTCCTTTCGCGGCCACTTGGTTGTTGTCGAGATCGATAAGCTGATATTTAAGCGATGAGCTTCCGCTGTTTAAGACGAGAATTTTCATTGTTACACAGCTTGCACGGCCGTTATGGCCACTACGTTTACGATATCGTTCGAGTCGCACCCGCGGGAAAGATCGTTGACCGGTCTGCCCAGGCCCTGCAGCACAGGGCCGTACGCCTCGGCTTTCGCAAGGCGCTCCGTCAGCTTATAAGCGATATTCCCCGCCTGGAGGTCCGGGAAGATCAGCACGTTCGCTCGGCCCGCGACGGCGCTCCCGGGAGCCTTCTTTTGCGCGATCCACGGCACCAGGGCCGCGTCGGCCTGCAGTTCACCGTCGATCAAGAGGTCCGGCGCGCGCGATTTGGCGATCTGCGTCGCCCGCGCGACCTTATCCACCATCGAGTGCTCCGCGCTGCCTTTGGTCGAAAAGGACAGCATCGCCACCCTCGGCTCGATGTCGAACAGCGTCCGCATAGTCTTTGCGGAGGTAATAGCTATCTCGGCCATTTGCTCCGCCGATGGGTCGATCACCAGTCCCGAATCGCTGTATATGAAGAGCCCGTTCTCTCCGTACTCGCAGTTCGGAACGATCATCACGAAGAAACTGGAGACTATCGACGTGCCGTGGGCCGTCTTGAGGACCTGCAGCGCCGGTCTGACGGTGTCCGCCGTCGAGTGCGCCGCGCCGGACACCTGGCCATCGGCCTCGCCGGCGCGCACCATCATGACTCCGAAGTACATCGGATCGCTCACCGTCTCGGCGGCCTTGTCCGGCGTAATTCCCTTGTGCTTCCGCAGTTCGTAGAACGCCTGGATATGGCGGTCCCTCTCCGGAGACGTCGCGGGATCCACGATAGTCAGATCATCTATGTTGACGCCGCACTCTTTAGCGGCCTGGTGTATCTTGTCCCGTCTGCCAAGCAATATGACCCTGGCAAGTCCTTTTTTTGCGATTTCGTCGGCCGCGGCGACCACACGGCAATCTTCGCCCTCCGGCAGTGTTATCGTCTTCCGCGCCGCTCCGGCCTTGGCGAAAATGCCTTCCATTACATCTGACATCGAGCTACCTTTGGCCCCTCCAACATCTGACATCCTTTGGCCCCTCCAGGTAGGATACCTGGAGGGATAGAAACCTTTAGCTTCAGTCACCGGTGAACAGTGACCAGTGTGGGGACCCTAAAGCCCTACGCCCTTAAAACCCTAAAACCCTAAGATCCTTAGACCCTAAAACCCTTAGAACCCTAAGACCCTTAGAACGCTACCTCCTTACCCCTCTATCGTGCCTGCTCACTTCGGGACCGAGGTATTCCTCGGTCTGGGCCGGGGCCTCGCGCTGCTCCAGCTTTTCTCTTCCTCTTTGTATGGTCCCTATTATCTTGGCCGCGAAATTCTCCAGGCTCGTCAGGACCTCTTTCGCGTATTCATCCGCCCCGGATCGGACGTCGCGGGCGGTCTGTTCGGCGGCGGCGACTATCTCCTTCGCCTGGGCCGTCGCAAGCCGGTTGATCTCGCTCGAATCGACGAGTCTCGCGGCATCTTCCCTGGCGGCCTCTATAAACCGAGTGGCCTCATCGCGGGCCTGGTCGGTTAACTGCGCCGCCTCTTCCCGGGCGGAGCCGACTATTCTGTCGCTGTCGATGGCGACCCGGCTGGCTCGTTTGACCTCTTCCGGCAGGGAAGCCCTGATCCGGTTCGTCAGCACGAAGAACTCTTCGAGGTCTACGAACCAGGCCTTGTTGAACAAGTGTAAGGCCCCCTCGACGAGTTCCTCCAGCTTGTCAAGCATTTTCAAAACGTCAGCTTCAGAAGTCCTGTCGCCGATGAAACTGCGACGCCGAACAGGGGAATGCTCCTGGTTCATGGCGTTCATGGTGTGTCCCTCCGAACTGCTTCCTGCAATCTTTGCTTCAGCTTCTCCTCCACCGACTCGGGCGCCAGTCCCTGGACCGAGCCTCCCAGCGCCGCTATCTCCTTGACCAGACTTGAACTCAGATAGGAGTAATCAGCGCTCGTCATCAGGAAAACCGTTTCGACCGAGGGCGCCAGTCTCCTATTCGTCAGGGCCATTTCGAACTCGTATTGGAAATCCGATACCGCCCGCAGGCCCTTTACTATGACGCGCGCGTTCTTCTTCTGAACGTACGACACAAGGAGGCCGTCGAACGAGTCCACCGAAACGTTCCTCAACCCCCGGCAGACCTCCGACAGCATTTCCCTGCGCTCTTCGACCGTGAACAAAGGCTCTTTGCCCACGTTGGGAGCTATCGCCACGATGACCTCATCGAAGACCGACGCGGCCCGCTCGATTAAATCGAGATGGCCGTTGGTCATTGGGTCAAAGCTTCCCGGATACACAGCTATCATCAGCCTAACTCACAGTCGCCAGTTGCAGCCCCCGGAGCTTCCGCTGCAATTCCTCGCGAAGCGGCCCGTGCTCCGGGCCGGCCAGCGACGGGTCCTTCTCGATCAGCTCAAATGCCTCTTTCCTGGCCAATTCCAGAATGGGCACGTCTCTGAATATGTTCGCTATCTTCAACTCCGGCATTCCGCTCTGCCTGGTCCCGTAGAACTCGCCGGGCCCCCGCAGCTTGAGGTCCTCTTCCGCAATGATGAAGCCGTCACCGGTCTCGGTGAGCGTTCGCAGGCGCTGCCTTGCTTCGTCGGTCGCCGCATCGCCCACGAGTATACAATAAGACTGATGCCCGCCTCTTCCGACTCTTCCGCGGAGTTGGTGAAGCTGAGCCAGGCCGAAACGGTCGGCGTCCTCGATTATCATTACGGTCGCATTCGGCACATCTACGCCCACCTCGATCACGGTGGTGGAGACCAGCACGTCGATCTCACCGGCGCGAAACCGCGCCATCATGTCGTCCTTCTCCTGCGTCTTCATCTGCCCGTGCAGAAGACCCAGGCGGAGGTCGGGAAAGACCTCATTCCGCAAATGCTCCGCAAGCTCCGTGGCCGCGCGGGCCTGCAGCTTTTCCGACTCCTCGATGAGAGGACACACAACGTAGACCTGGCGTCCCTCTTGGATCAGCTTCCTCGCCGCCTCATAGACCCTCAGGCGCTCGGTGGAGCTCTTCCAGTGCGTCTTAATCGGCTTCCTGCCTTCCGGAAGCTCATCGATCACCGATATCTCCAGGTCACCGTACACGGTCAGTGTCAGAGTTCTCGGTATCGGCGTTGCCGTCATCACCAGAATGTCAGGGTTCAGCCCCTTCTGGATGAGCGCGGCCCGCTGAAGCACGCCGAACCTGTGCTGTTCGTCGATTATCGCAAGTCCCAGATTGCGGAAATCAACGCCTTCCTGTATCAGGGCGTGTGTTCCGATCAGAAGCTGTGTTTCGCCGGACGCCACGCGCTCGTACACCTCGCGCTTCGCCTTTGCGCGCAGACTTCCGATCAGCAGATCGTGCTTTATCCCGAGCTTGTTGGCCGCGTCCTCCAGGGTCAGATAATGCTGCTCCGCCAGGATTTCGGTCGGGGCCATCAGCGCGGCCTGATAGCCGTTCTTCACCGCCATCAGAATCGCGGCCAGAGCGACCGCCGTCTTGCCCGAACCGACGTCTCCCTGGAGCAGCCGGTTCATACACGACGGGCTGGACATATCGGCCTCGATCTCGCGTATTACTCTTTCCTGTGCTTTTGTCAATGTAAACGGCAGCGCGGCCCTCAGCTCCTCCCGGTATTCGGGAGGGACCGCAAATCGTATGCCGCACCCCGGCTGGTCCTGATCGCGTTTGCGCAGGCCCAGCGCCACCTGGAGCATGAAAAGCTCCTCGAATATCATCCGCCGCTCGGCTTCGCGCTTCGCCTCCTCGCTCTCCGGGAAATGGACGTTCCGCAGAGCGGGCAGGAGATCCATCAGCCGGTGTTTCCGGGCCACTTCTTTGGGCAGCGCGTCCTGCGCCAGCGGCGCGTAAGTCTCCAGCGCGTTATTGATGGCCTTACGCAGCGAACCCTGGCCTACTCCTTCCGTCAGCGGATAGATAGGCACGATACGTCCGAATGAGAGCGGGTCTCCCTCTTCCCGCAACTCCTCCCATTCCACGCTGGTCAGCTCGATTCCCCAACGCGCGCCCTGCGCCTGGCCGTAGGCGACAATCTGCTTGCCGTACAGCTTGCGGAAGCGTTCTCTCAAGTACGGCTGGTTAAAGTACACAAGATTGGCCACCCCACTTCCGTCGTCGATGGCCACCTTGGTGATCTTAACCCTGCTTCTCGTCGGGACGTTGTCCACGGCGACAATCTTGCCGGAGATAGTCGCCCACTCTCCCTCCCGCAGTTGAGCTATGCGCCGGAACTGGGTCCGGTCCTCGTAGCGCCGCGGGAAATGGAACAGCAAATCCCTGACGTTGTATATGTCGAGTTTGGTAAGTACGTTGGCAAGCCGTTCACCGACTCCCTTTACGTACTGGGCCGGCGAATCCAGACTCTTATAGGTAGATTTCGCGCCTGATGCCTCGAATCTCACGGGCGCGGTCTGCCGCTGTGCCACCTGGCTAGCTTGCCACCCTGCAAAATTATAGTTACCGACCTCGTAGCTGTCAAGCCGACGACCGATTCCGGACGGTCCGGTAACGCGAAAAAGGACGGCGGTTCCGCCGTCCTAGCTAAGTATAAGCTATCGGGATCGGTCTTGTAAAGTCTGCAAACAGTTCAGGAATGGTCGGTACGACTCTCCTCGCTGCTTACCCTTTGGGAAAACACGAGGGTAATCCTCTCTCCCTTGAGGGAGAGGGTTAGAGCCTGCCCTGAGCGAAGCGAATGGGGTGAGGGTGAAAGTTCTCTCCATTTCTGAACTCTTACCAAAGTTTGTCGTCAGAGGTACGACATGTCAGACGCCGAGCCGCCAACTGAGAACCAAATTCCTTGACAATCCCCGCCAAACACCGCACAATGTAGTTGACGCTAAGTCGTCAGGCGTTGTTCCGCGGCGCCGGCGGAACGGCATCGAGAGGAAGCGGGGTCCGCGATCTCGCTATTGGAGCGTTGAGATGAGACACCATACGCCATCGGGAAGAGATATCCCTCGCGCCGGGTTCACGCTTATCGAGCTTCTTGTGGTTGTTGCTATCATCGCCATCCTTGCCGCCATCCTTTTTCCCATTTTCGCCAAGGCCAAGGAAGCGGCGAAAAGGGCTGCGTGTCTCGGCAATCTTCGTCAGATAGGAATGGCGATCAAGATGTACCAGGACGAGAACAACGGAGCTTTTCCCGCAAAGGTGTTTCCGGATATCGCGGACGAATGGCTGTTCTGCCGTTGGGTCAGAATGACGATTCCTTATGCCAAGAGCAGGAACATATACAACTGTCCCGGAGCGATGCGTCCGCAAAAGGCTGGAGACCCACCGATGCGGATGGCCTATTCCTATAACGAGTATATCTACCGCGCGGAACAAGGCTTCAGCAGCACCGAAAGCGCGATCGCAAAGCCCAAGTTCACTCTCCTGCTGGCCGACGGCAGGATAAACAAGCTGGTCCACGACTGGAACGATGGAGGGTTTACGCCGGACGCCGGCCTGCCTCCCCCGCAAAACATACCCAGCGGGATGTCTAGAGTGAAGTGGGCCGACACCGAGAACACCAGCTATCCGCAAATCCGCCACGGCGGTTCTAATATCCTGTTCTGTGATCTCCACGCCTCTTACTTCAAGTCCGGAGACTACAAGGCCGTGTACTATGGCGGGTCAAACCGCAAGCAGTGGCCGGTCGTGTACCCGGACGCCAAACCGTATCTGTAGGAAACAGTGACCAGTGACCATGACCAGTGAACGGTGAACAGTGAAGGGACGGCAGTGACCGTCGGTCTGCGACGCCGACGAGCGCAGGAGCATCGTTTGTAGTCATTAGCCACAGATGGACCTCCCCCTAACCCCCTCCCACGGGGAGGGGAGATTTGCCCCCTCTCCTTTCAGGGGAGGGTTGTGGTGGGGTTCAAACAGGGTGAGCCTTCCACAAGCGATGCTCCTGCCGTCGAGCGCCGGAAGCTTGACTCACTACTCCAAGAGGTAACCGGCCTCGTATTCTCGAACTAATCGGTAAATCCGGCATTGGAGTCACATTTTGCTTTCGCATCGTATACTGCTTTTGCCTGCGCTGCTCGTAAGTCTCATTCTAGCCTCCTC
Organism: Armatimonadota bacterium; assembly: GCA_030649165.1. Lineage (GTDB taxonomy): Bacteria > Armatimonadota > UBA5829 > UBA5829 > JAUSEB01 > JAUSGG01. Next base: position 22,542 of record JAUSGG010000192.1, on the reverse strand, counting down.
CGCATACTCCACGACTAATGAGGTCACGCTCGATATGAAATGGGAGTTCATCAACCAACTCGACAAATTGTCCGATCGCGTCTGGCGGTCTACCGGCGTGGACCCGTTCCTACAGTCCGAAGCCTTGGGAAATCTGCCTACGGAGGGGCTCCAGTTCGAGATAAAGATGAAGATCAAAGGCCCGCCGTCGTACGGCGAGGTGAGGTGGTGGGGGAGGGGCGAAGGACCCGATATCGCGCGCACTCTGGCGTTCACTCCCATCGCTGACGGCGAGTGGCGCGTCTACACGATTTCGCCGTTCCTGCAGTTGAAAGAGTGGGGGACGCCGATGGACCGGTTTCGCATCGACCCGACGAACCAGCCGGACTCGGAGATCGAGATCGAGTACGTCAAGCTCGTCCCTCTTGACACAGCCGGCGTGGATTACGTTGCCACGGTCCATCTCGACCGCAAGCTCCATTATCCGAAACAGCCGATTGGCTTCCAGATATACTATGCCAAAGGCTGGACTGGGGATCTGCCGCGGCCGATGTTCACGTACTCCGTTTCCGACGGCAAAGGGGCGAAAGTCCGCCAGGGTGTAACTCTGGGGATTCCCGCCTATAACAGGCATTACTCGATCGTCATGGCAGCCGAGCCGATAGAGAGCTTGCCCGCCGGCGCGTACACTCTGCAAGTCGAGCTGCGCAACGATAAGGCCCCGTCCAGGCCGGTTCGGGGAAGTCTGGCATTTGAGGTCATCGACCCGAGCAAGAGGCGTGTTCTGACCCTGCCGTGGCAGTACGTCAAAGACTACACCGTTATTCATGCCGGCGGCCTGTTTCACGCGTTCGGCCTTGTCGGCAGGGCGGACCAGAACCAGGATTGGGGCGAGGAGCCGCTGCAGAACGAAAAGCAGTTCTTCCACGCGACAAGTCCCGATCTGGTCAGTTGGACCCAGCATCCGGACATCCTGCACTGCCCGGCGTCGGGATACGACGACAGGGGCGTCTGGGCGCCGTACGTCCTCAAGTCCGGCGATCGATACTGGATGTTCTACACGGGCACGCAGAAAGGCGTCGTCCAGCGGTTCTGCGCCGCGACAAGCCACGACCTCTTTGCCTGGACGCGCAGGCCGGAAAACCCACTCTTTTCAGCGGACGGGACGGAGTGGGCCCGGTCGGTCGAGGGAAGCTGGACGGACTACCGCGACCCAATGGTCTTTCGTGACGAGCCGAACAAACGGTGGATCGCCTGTAACGTTGCGATGACGAAGGACGCCCCTTCCGTCGGGGCGGTTGCCGCCGCCACGTCGGAAGATTTGGTTCACTGGCGCGACGCCGGTCCGATTCTGAAGACCGGACCGCACATACCCGAGTCGCCGTTCCTATGGAAGATGGGAGAGAAGTACTATTTATCGGTAAATGCCGGAGGCAGGGGAATCTACGTGGGCGATTCGCCGCTCGGGCCGTTTACGAAGCTCGACCCGGACCCGATGCCACAGAATGTGATGGCGTACGAGGTCCTGCAGGTCACGCCCGATCTCTGGCTGCTCAGCGGATTCGCCTGGGAAGTGAACGGAAACTACATCGAGTTCTTCGAGCTGAGCCTCAAGGACGGCAAGCCGTTCGTGCGGAGGGACTTGACAAGGGCGCTGGAGAGGGTGAACAGTGAAAGGTGATGGAGTGGTTCGTGGTTAGTGATTAGTGGTTAGTGGGGACTGCGCTCTGCCACTAATCACGAATCACGAACCACTAACCACTCTCATGTCCTTGTTTCCCCAGCTTGCTCTTTATCCAGTGGAACGCGCCGTGTTTCTTTTTGGACGAGGATTCCGAGTCGCCGGACCGGTCTTCCAGCACGATGCTCCGCTCCCCCGGCATCACCCATCCCAGCTTGCGCGCTTCTATCTGCGCGCCCTCCCTGCTGGCCACGTAGATCTTCTTTTGGATGAGTTCGCTGTTTTCCCGCTGCAGTTCCTTGAATTCGCGGCTGAGTTCGTTGACGCTGTGGGCTTCGCGGTAACAGAAGACAAATGGACGCGCCACCTTGCGCAGCACGAGCACGGCAATCAGCATCAGCAGGGCCAGACCGAGCAGACGCCCGAAGGCCCGCCCTATTCTTCTAGGCCGCCTCGTTTTTGCTGCGGGCGATCGTCGATCGAGCTTTGCACACGGCATCCAATCGTTCATCTCACCGGCCTCCCGTACGTATGAAGACAGGTCAGGGCGCGATCCTTCATACCAGAGTTTAAGGCAAGCAAGCGGATTTGTCCAGAGGTTTTTTTGAGGAGTCGCGGGGTGGTTAAGGGAGAACGCAGATGAACGCGGATTAGCACGGATGAACGCCGATTGTGCTGTGTAAGCGGACGGGCTATAATCGGTGCGGAGACCGGCTGAACCACAGATTTCACAGATGGCGGTTGGCGAGACGAATTTGAAGAACCTATTGGGGAAGCAGTAAGAGTGACGGCTAACCACCATCTGCGGAATCCGGGGAATCATCCTAATCTGTGGTTCAAGAACTGAGGAGAACGCGACGATGACCTTCAGCAAACAAGACGACCCTCTCACCTACAAGATAATCGGTTGCTGCCAGGCGGTGCACCGCGGTCTTGGTCCTGGGTTCGAGGAAGTCATCTATCAGCGCGCGCTTGCCCTGGAGTTGCAGGCGGCGGGGCTGGACTTCGCGCGCGAAGCTTGGATAACCGTACACTACAGGAACATGGAGGCCGGCAAGAAGCGAGTTGATTTTGTTGTCTCGGACTGTCTCGTCGAGCTCAAGGCACGCGACAAGCTGGAACCGGTGCACTTTGTGCAGACGCTGTCCTATGTCAAAGCGTCAGGCTGCCGCGTTGGCTTGCTAGTGAACTTCGGCGGCAAATCTCTGGAGGTGGAGAGGGTGGTTGGCCGCGGAGGGGAGGATTGAACCACAGATTTCTCAGATTAGCGGGATTTCACAAATGGTGGTCCGTGAAACGAATCTGAAGGACCTGTCGGGGGTGGGTAAGAGCGACTGCCAACCGCCATCGGCGAAATCAGAGGAATCATCCTAATCTGTGGTTCAAATCGTTGGCGGGCTAGCAGAATCACCCACGCGTCCGAACACTTGCCAGATGTGCTGTCGAAGCATCTTGGCGAGCTCGTCATAGTCTTTCCACACTAGAACGCTACGGTGGTTCAGGTCGAAGTGCACCCACTTGGAATCGTCTGACTTATCCTCGAAATGGTCATGCTGACATGCCAGAACCACATCGATGCCCAAACCGTGGGCAAATCCGACCTCGTAGTAGACGGATTGCCTATTGCACGTGAGATCTGCAACAATGAACCTACTCTCTCGTATGCGCTCATAAATCTCCAGGTCGATGAGATTGGTATGGGGGTCAGTGACAACCTTGGGATTGTACCCGAGTCCTGACACGACGTCGCGAATGGTTTTGACGACGGGCTTCAGATCATCATGGAAACAGGCTGCGACAAAGACCCGGTTGCCCCGTATCCTCGCTTTTCGCGAGAGGTTCTCCACGTAGGTGAGGCCTTTGGGCATCAGAAAGAAAGTGAAGGGGTCCTTGATCGCTGAACCTTTCGCGCCAGCGAGATAGCCTTCGCTGACCAACAGTTGCACGACGCTGTCGGCCTCTTGGTCGTCTATCGTCGGCACAAGCCATCGGTCATCTCGAAGTGTAAAGCGTTGGCCGAACTTTCGCGTTGCCGCCGCTATCCTGCTAATTGCACTTTCATACTTCTCCAGTGCCGCCCCATCGTCCATATAAAGATTGCCCGCGTTCTTTAGATCTAGAGCTTTGCCTTTCCACGCATCCTCAAGTGACAAGGGCTCGTTGCTTAGAAATCGCTCGCCTTCGTCCCGTGTATTGTAAAGCCACCGGGCGACCTTTCTCATATCTTCCGGCAGGTAATTACTTAGGAATTGAAACACCCGACGCGTCATCAAGTAAGTTCCGCATGTGTCGCAGTACACGCGGCGCGTGCCCTTGCCATGGTGATCGATCTCCTCATTCGCCTCAGTGTTGTGGCATATATGACATTCCATGCTGCCCACCTCCGTTATGTTCCGGGGACATTGTAGCGCCGTCGCTCGTGATGCACAATCAAAGAGCAGCTAAACAAATCGGGGAGGCATTCCGCTTAAGGAAGCCTCCCCGCTGCAATCTCATACCGGTCACAAACCGCTAACCACTTGTCGGCGTCTTCACCCTCTGATCCTCCCGCACAACTTTCCTGCAGCCGCCTTCGTGGCTCTTGGACCAATCAGTCAGCGGGGCCGGATCGAGAAGCCGGTCGAGCTGGCCGATTGCTTTCAGTCGGTCGTAGATTAGCTGCCAGCCGCAGTCGATTTCGGGGGAGACTTCGCATTTGCCGTTGCGCGCGCCGCCGCAGGGGCCGTCAACCTGGGCTTTCGAGCAGCGGGTGAGGGGGCATACGGCGCCGTAGAAGCCGACGATACACTGCCCGCACGCGGCGCACTTCTCAGTCCAGATACCCTGCTCCTGAAGGATGCCGATGAACTTGGTGTCAACGCCCGGGTAGACCGGTTTGTTGGGGTATCGCTCGGCGATTGACTGCACCCCGGCGCCACAGGCGAGCGAGAGCACGGCATCGACTTCCTGCACCTTCGGCAGGATTTCCTCGATGAACTGGTTCTCGCACTGGCGCTCGATGGTGGTTTCGTGTATCTCGTGCTCATCGCCGTCAACGCGGTAGGCGATGCGGAGGGCGGAGCTGATCATCCCGACCTCTCGCTCGCCGCCCGCCAGGCAGACGGTGACGCACCCGCCGCAGCCAAGCACTAGTATCTTCTTATGCGGGGCCAAAATGGCCTTCAAATCCTGTATGTTCTTCCGATGCGCAACGATCATTATTTTTCTCCTATCGAGTCGGAGGAGTCGAAAGAGTCGGATGAGTCGGACGGGTCGGACAGGGCCAACCACTAACCACCAACCGCTACCTTTTCCCTTAACGGACTCGGGCCCAACTCCTTAATCCGGCCGGTCATCATCTCGACGATGTCCGCGAACGTCTGCCCCTGCGCGGACGACAGGTTGAACATCTCCAGCCTCTCCTGCTCCAGGCCGGCTTCCGCCATGAGCTCGCGCACGAGCGTGACGCGCTTCCTCGCCCGCAGGTTGCCCTCCTGGAAGTGGCAGCCGCCTTCGAGGCATCCGGCCACGATGATACCGTCGATGCCCCTCTCGAACGCGCGCAGGATGTAGCCCGTGTCCAGCTTCCCGGTGCACGGCAGCCTGAGCACCCGCACGTTCGGTGGGTATTGAGCGCGCATCGACCCCGCCAAATCCGCGGCGGCATAAGCGCAGTAATGACAGCAGAGAGCGAGTATTTTAGGCTCAAATGCCATGTCTAACAGCCTTTCTTTAACCACAGAGTCTTCTCCCTCCAGGTAGAATACCTGGAGGGATAGAGCCATGACATATCCATCTCCGATGGAGTGGTTAGTGGTTAGTGGTTAGTGGGGAAGACAGCGCCTCTGCCACTAATCACGAACCACTAACCACGAATCACTCTTACACCGTTACCTCCAGCAACGCTTCGATCGCGGCGGCTACCTGCGCGTCCATGAAATGCGAGAGTTGAATCGCCTTCGCCGGGCATTCGGACGCGCAGCTTCCACAGCCCATGCACTTGGCCACCTGTATCTCCACGCGGTTCTTGCCGTTGTTCGGGCTGACTTCCGGCGCGCCGAATGGGCAGAGTCGAACGCACGTCAGGCACGATACGCATTTGCGCACGTCCACCTGGCTCACCATGCCGCCGACCGTCATACTCTTCTTGCTCAGTATCGTCGCGGCGCGACCCGCGGCGGCGCGGCCCTGCTGCATGTTCTCCGCGGTCGTCTTCGGCGAATGCGCGCTTCCGCACAGGAATATCCCCTCCGAGGCGAAGTCCACGGGCCGCAGCTTTACGTGCGCCTCAAGGAAGAACCCGTCGTTATTCAGCGGGATCTTGGCCAGGTCGGAAACCTCCTTGTTGTCCAGGGCGGGCGATGTGCCTGTCGAGAGCGCCAGCAGGTCGAGGCTCAACTGCACCGGAAGCCCCAGTTCCGGCTCAACGAACCTGAGAACCGGTTTCTCTCCGCCGGTCACCTCGGGCGGCGCGTCGGGCTCGTACCTGATGAAAATCACGCCCATTTCGCGCGCCTTCTGGTAGTAAAGCTCGTTCGCGCCGTAGGTGCGCATATCGCGATAAAGCACCACCACGTTAGCGTCGGGCCGCATCTCCTTTACGCGGATTGCGTTTCTGACCGCCTCCGTGCAGCACGACCGGCTGCAGTAAGGCCGCTCCTCGTTTCGCGATCCCACGCACTGGATCATTCCGACTACCGCCCTTTCGGGCAGATTGAGCGATCCCGCCGCCAGCTTGTCCTCAAGCTCGCGCTGCGTCATCACGCGGGAGTCCTTGCCGTACAGGTAATCCTCCGGCTTGCGCTCGATCCCACCCGTGGCGATCAGCAGCGCGCCATGTGCGACGGACTTGATACCATCCGGCGTCTTCACTTCGCCCAGGAAGTTGCCGACGTGCCCTTGCAGCGTCACGAGCTGCGACGACAGGTACACGGTAATCAACGGATGCTCCGCGATCTTGGCCGACAAATCATCGCGCGTGGCCCCCGCGAGCCGGCCGCCAAGCTTGTCCGACTTTTCGACAAGATGTGTCCTGTAGCCCTGGTTGGCCAGGGAAAGCGCGGCCGTCATTCCGCTCGGCCCGCCGCCGAGTACCAGCCCGGACTGGATCACAGGCAGATCCTCGGTGATAAGCGAACCGAGTCGCGCCGTCCTCGCCACCGCCATCCGCACCAGGTCGATCGACTTCTCGGTCGCGGCCTCGTGATCGTTCGAGTGGACCCACGAGCACTGGTCCCGGATGTTCGCCATATCGACCAGAAACGGGTTCAGGCCGCACTCGCGGGCCGTTTCGCGGAAAAGCGGCTCGTGGGTCCGCGGCGTGCACGACGCGACCACAAGCCGGTTCAGGTTATGCTCCTCGATGAGATCCTTGATCCGCTGCTGCGTGTTATCGGCGCAGGTATAAATATTGCTCTCCGCGTGCGCCACGAACGGCATTCCCCCCGCGGCCTCGACCACGCGCTCGACGTCCACGACCGACGAGATGTTGATTCCGCAATGGCAGACGAAGACGCCGATTCTCGGGATCGCGTCGGTGAAATCGTGCTCGGGCGGATAAATCTTCTCAGTGACCATGGTCCCCCGCGCCGGGGAGAGCAGTTCCATCGCCATAGCCGCCGCCGCGCTGGCCTGGGCGACCGTCTCAGGGATGTCCTTTGGCTCCTGGAAGGCCCCCGCCACGTAAACGCCCTGTCGCGAAGTCGCCACAGTCGCGGCTTCGTCCGATTTGCAGAAACCGCACTCATTCAGCTCGACTCCGACAGCGGCCGCGGTCCGCAGAGCTTCATCGCTCGGACGGATTCCGGTGGAAAGGACGACCAGATCGAACTCTTCGTCAACCGGCTGACCGTCTCTAATGTGCGAAATCCGCAGGTCCTTAGAGCCGGGAACCTCGACGATCCGGCTCGGCGTACTCCGAACGAACCGCACGCCGTCGGCCTTTGCCCGCTCGTAGTAACGGTCGAAATCCTTGCCGAACGCGCGGATGTCGGTGTAGAAAATCGTGGTCTCCAGCTCCGGCACGTGGCTCCTGGCGACCACCGCCTCCTTGATCGCGGCCATGCAGCAGACCGACGAGCAATACGCTCGTCCGTTCATAGCGTCACGCGACCCGACGCACTGGATAAACGCGATGCGCTTAGGCTCGCGGCCGTCGCTGAGTCGCTGGAGGTGTCCGCCGAAAGGCCCGCTCGCCGAAAGCATCCGCTCGAACTGAACGTTGGTCACGACGTTCTTGTATCGCCCGAAGCCGAACTCACCCCGCAGACGGGCGTCGAACTCTTCGTAGCCGGGCGCGAGTATGATCGCGCCCACCTCGATCTCGCGCTCGTGGTCCTGCTCGTCGTGGTCGATTGCTTTTGCCCCGCAGGCCTTGACGCATTCCTGACACTCCGAGCAGATCTCGCAGTGCAGGCACCGCTCCGCCTCCCGGACCGCCATCTCTTCGGTGTAGCCCAACTCGACCTCGGCGAAACCGCGGATGCGCTCGGCGACCGCGACCTCCGGCATCGGTATCCTCGGTTGAGGATCGGTGACCTTGCGAGGCGTCTCTATCGTCTTGACCTCCACCTGCTTGCGGCCCTCGCGCAAATCTTCGCCGCGCAGGTAACGGTCGATGGACGTGGCGGCCTCGTGTCCGGCGCCGATGGCCATCACGGCGAGCGACGGGCCGGATACCAGGTCGCCCGCGGCGAACACTCCCGGCAGGTTGGTCTCCATAGTGACGGGATCGGCATCAGCGGCGCCGCGGCCGGTGAGCCGCAGGCCCATTCCTTCGAGCAGCGCGGCGTCCGTGGCCTGGCCGATTGCCATGATCACGGTGTCGGCCGGGACTATCATTTCGGTTCCGGGCTCGGTTTCGAGCGAGAGTCGCCCCTCCTCGTCGAATTTCATGTGCTTGACCCGGATAAACTCGATCCCGGTCACCCGGCCGTTCTCGCCGGTAACGCGGGCAGGCGAGCGGCGGCAGAGCATCGGCGAATCCTTGGCGGCGGAAGCCGGCCCGGCCTCGGCGGCAAGGATTTCGGCCTCCGTGGCAGCCACCTCTTCCTTATGCGCCGGCATCTCCTCCCGCGATTCGATGCAGGCGACGCGCACGCTCCGCGCTCCCAGGCGAACGGCGGTTCTTGCGACATCCATTGCGACGCTTCCGCCGCCGATCACGACGACGCGTCCCGCCACATTCGTCTCTTTGCCCAGGCTCACGTCGCGCAGGAAGTCCAGGCCGTTGACCACGCCGGTCAGATCGGCGCCGGGGATATTCAGCATCCGTCCCCGGGACGCGCCCACGGCCAGCAGCGCCGCGCCGAAACCCTTCTCCCGCAGGTCGTCAAGACTTATGTCCTCGCCCAGGCGGGTGTTCGTGACGATCTCGACCCCAGAGCGCCGGATGTATTCAACGTCAGCTTGGATGGCCTCCCTGGGCAGGCGGTACTCGGGTATGGCCGCGGAGAGCATGCCGCCCGCCGTGCTCGACGCCTCGAAGACCGTCACCCCGTAGCCCATCAGGGCCAGGTCGTAGGCGGCGGTGAGTCCGGCCGGACCGGCGCCGATGACGGCTACCTTCTCCGGTCTCTTCTCCTTGACCTCCGGAGGCGGGGCCATTCCGTGCTCCAATTCATAGTCGGAGAGAAACCGCTTGAGACCGCAAATGGCTATAGCGCCGTCTATGCCTTTTCTCAGGCACCCGTCCTCGCAGGGATGATTGCAGATGCGGCCGCAAATAGCCGGGAACGGGTTCCTCTGCCTCTCAAGAGCCAGCGCCTCCGCGAACTTCCCTTTCGCGATCAGAGCCACATAACCATGCGCGTTGACACCCGCGGGGCAGGCCGTCTTGCAGGGGGACTTCCCGTCTCCCTTTTCTATCAGGAAAGCGTTGGGGGCCGCCTGCGGGTACACCTTGCGAATAGCCGTGGTGACGCTCAGCCCGCGGTTGAACCCGTCGGGCACTCGCACCGGGCAGACCTTCTGGCAGTCACCGCAGGAGTTGCACTTAGCGATGTCTACGTAACGGGCTTTCTGCCTGATCTTCACCCGGAAGTTGCCCGGCTCGCCGTCCATCTCCTCTATCTCGGATTGCGTCAGAATCTCGATGTTCAAGTTTCTGACGGCTTCTACGAGCTTGGGCGAGATGACGCACGTGGCGCAGTCGCCCGTCGGGAAAGTCTTGTCCAACTGCGCCATCTTGCCGCCGATGGAGGGGGACTTCTCGACCATGTAGACCTTATAGCCCGAGTTGGCAAGGTCGAGCGACGACTGTATCCCGGCAATCCCGCCGCCACACACCATCACCGCGCCTATAAGATTTTTCTGTTCATTGCTTTGCATCATATCCCGACTTTCGACCAGTCCGAACCGCCCCCTAACCCCCTCCTAAGAGGAGGGGGAACTCCCTCTCCTTCCAGGAGAGGGCTGGGGTGAGGTCTCCCAACTCTTAACGTGCCAACACTTTCTCCGGACTTGTCATCAGTTTCCCGATCCCCAGCGCTTCGTCCGAAAGCCCCAGCGCCCGGCCCAATAGCTGTGTAAAGTAGAAAACGGGCAGGCCGATTTCCTTGCCGATCGCCGCCGCTATGTCAGCCTGGCGCAAGTCCAGGTTGTTCTGGCAGAGCGGGCAGGCGACTACGACGCAGTCGGCCCCGCTCTCCTTCGCCATTTTCAGTATCTCGCCGCTCAGCCGTTTCACGGTGTCCGTTCTCGTTATGGAGAAACTCGCTCCGCAGCATTCGGTCTTGAAAGGCCATTCCACGGGCGTCGCGCCCGCGGCGGCCAAAAGCTCTTCCATCAACTGTGGGTCTTCCGGGTCGCTGACAATGCTGAGCTCTCTCGGCCTCGTCAACAGACACCCATAGTAGCAGGCGACTCTGAGACCACCGAGGCTTCGCGTGACCAGTTTGCGGATTTCGGCGATTCCCAAATCTTCGCGCAGGACCTGCAGAAAATGCCTCACTCGCACGGTTCCGCCGTACATCTCGCCGATGACCTTGGACACCTCGATCCTCAGATTTTCATCGTCCGCCAGCGCCTTATTCGCCGCCGCGAGCCGGCTGTAGCACGCCGCGCAGCAGACCACCACATCTTTCTCAAGCCTTCTTGCCGCGGCCAGGTTGCGCGCCGGGAGAGACGCCGCCAGAAGCGCGTCGGTCGAGTGCGCCGGTGAGGAACCGCAGCAGCTCCAATCCGGAATCTCCTGCAACTCGATCCCCAGCGCCTGCGCCACGGCAAGCGTGGACATCTGAAAATCCCTGGCCGTCGATTCAAGGGAGCATCCCGGGAAGAAAGCGTATTTCATTTTGCCGCCCTCCGTTTCCCGATCGTTCTGTTGAAGATCGTCGCAACCGCTTTGCGCGCGCCCTTCGGCGGGGGAAGGAGCGACAGCTTGCCCTTCCGCAGCATGGCGGGCAGCTTGCCCAAATCGCTGAAGAAATCCCGCGCGCGGGTCTTGTAGGCCGCCATCAGGCCGAACTCCCACACGCGCCCGAACCGGCGGACCGACGCCAGGAAAGCCTCGTTGAAGATGCGCACCCGGTCCATCTCTTTCGGTGCGGCCTTGGCTTTTTGGCGCAGCCTGTCTATGAGCGTCGGCGTGTCCACTTTCATCGGGCAGCGCGACACGCAGGTGTGACAGGAGACACAGGCCCAAATCGCTTTGCTGCTCAGCATTTGCTCGGTCAGGCCAAGCGCAACCATGCGGTTGAGCTGATGAGGAAGTATGTCCGTCTCCAGCCGCATCGTGCAGCCCGAGGAGCATCTGCCGCATTGCAGGCACGACGCCAGGTTCAGCCTGCCATCCGGGTCCATTTCCAACAGAAACGCGCTATCAATACTATGAAGCGTTGCCTTACTCATTCGATTCCTCACATAGCGCTAAATTGCCGTCGTCGTCCGCCACGATCGCCGCCTTCAGCTTGGCCGGGGCCACTTTCCGGTAAACCCGGCGCGGCTCGCGGACCACTCCATCGACCGTCAGCAGGCGTGAAATGGGAATGTCGAACAGCCTCTCGTTCTCCTGAAGATACGGCAGTATAATCTGCCAGTCCGCGTCCGAAAGCTCGAGGAACGCCCCGCCGTTGAGCTGTTCGTCCTCGAGCTGTTGGTGCGGGTCCCGCACGTAGATCGCTCCGCCCGACGCCAGCGAGAACAGGTTCGATCCGGGGTAAGACGTATCCAGATCGGTCATATTTCCGTCGTCGTCGGTGCGGACACCGTTCAGGACAACGAACCCGCCGCCGTTCAACGGATCGCCGGCCATAAAGGATTCGGCCAGGAAGTCGAGGCACGTGCCGTTGATCACGGCCCTCGGCCTGCCGACGGCGTTGATCAACGGGCGCCCCGCCGCGTTGCCTTTGATGAACACGCTGCCACCCTTCGCGCCGTACATAAACGTCTGGCCGACGTCTCCGTGCACAACCAGTTTCCCGCGTTTGAGTATCTGCGCCACCTGGTCCTGCGCGTTTCCGTGCACGATCACCGTGGCGCCGTCCAACCCGGAGGCCAAATAGTCGCCGGAGCTGCCATAAGCGTCTATCACCACGTTGTCTGAATCCGGCCCCAGCCCGCATCCGAGGAACCTTTGGCCGACGTAGCCGTAGCAGATGAACCTCTTCCAGCCAAGCTCATTTGCCCGAACCACGAGCCGGGCGTCGCAGTCGTCGTCCTCGGGCGGGAAACCGCGCGCGTTCACTACAAGGACTTCCTCCGGCCCTCCCGGCGGCCTCAGCGCGCTTCTGGTTTCCCAGTCGATCCTGGCATAGCGTGACGCCGGCTCTCCCGTGATCGTTGGAATCGATTCAAGGATGCCGGTCAGGCAATCGTTCACGACCTGCAGGACGCTTGAGCGCTTGTTGTCGCCCACGGGGTATCTGCGGTCGATCATGAGCGTGAGGGCCTCAATGGCGACGTCTATCCTGTCCGACCTGTCAGACTTGTCAGACCTGTCCGACGCCCGAGCCGCGACTTCGGAGCAAAGCCCTTGAAGCTCGACAAATCCCTCTCCCGGGGCCGCGGCCTTCAGCGCCTCAAACAACGCCGGCCCGTCCGAGAAGCCCTGAGTTCTGAGTTCTGAGTTCTGAGTTTCCCGCTCGCCACTTCCGACTCCCCCGACTCTCCTCCCCGGCCTGACCTCGCGCGGTCTGCCAAACTTGTCCTGGCACGTCAAATGCCTGCTGCCGTCGCCGTTGCGCTTTACGTTGAACGCGAACGCGCCGCCGTCGGTGTAGCTGCCGCCGCGCGCGTTCCAGTAATCGTCGGCGATCGGGCAGAAACGGCTGTCTTCCTTTGCCAGGCTGTGCAGGGTGGCGTCAATCGCCTGTTTCTCCGAGCAGATCAGCCCGATTTGCACCTCGCCGTCCTGTAGCGCGAAGACCTGCGGCCGGAGCATCGCGGTGTCGGTTATGCCCAGAAGCTGGAACGAGTCGTTCGCCACATCGTTGCGCGCGATGATGAAGAACCACGGACCGTCCGGCGAGCCGTGTATGTGGCTGCGCTGAATCCGGCGGTAGATCTCCTGCTTCTCCTTCGGAAGCATGTCGAAATCCCGCTCGGTGGTCGGCGCAAGCCCTTCGATGATGTATTCCAGCGGGTATCGATAAACCCGGTTCCAGAGGTCGAACACCAGGATAGAAACCTCCGTGTCCGTCAGGAACAGGGGCTTGATATTCCTCTGCGCAAGGTATTCGCTGACCGAATAGTAGTTCGCGAAGTCGCCATTGTGCACGAGCGCTTCGTTCAGTCCGCAGAACGGATGCGCGCCGCCGGGATGCCACACGCGGCCCCTCGTCGGATAACGCTGGTGCGCGATCCACACGTGGCCTTTGAAGTCCTCAAGATTGTAATAGGTGACGATATGCTCCGCGTAACCCACGACCTTCAGGATCATTTGGTCTCGTCCGTGAGACAAAACGAACGCTTGCTTTTCGCCCAGCGACGCATAGTACTTCGAGTTGAGCTGGAAGGTATTTTGGTATATGAACTCGTCCTCGATGTCGCGCTCCGGCAGGCCCGTAAGATTGCGCTCCTCGGCGAACTTGCGCAGGACTTCCGGCTTGACCCGCACGAAGTAACGCTGCACATCCGGCGGGCGAACTTCGAGGCCCTCCACGTCGCGGTAGTCGTCAATGTGGTCGAGCGCCTCGGCATGATGAACTTCGAACATCGGCATTATGAAATCCGCCTCGACCTGGTTGCGCGCCTCAGGCTGAAGCAGGGCGATGTGAACCATATAGTCATCGTTCAGGATTTCGCGCGAGACACCCAACCGGCCCGGTTCCAGCCCGACGGCGGCGATGCCGCCACCCTTGCCGTTTCCGCGGTTGTGCATCTGCGCCGAGGGCTCATAAATGTGCCGCCCGCTGACCGGAATGCTGCACGCGAACCCGGTCACGCCGCATCCGCCCTCCGCATCCGTGTGCCGCGGAGGAGCGCTGGACCAGCCCTCGGTCATCCAACGTCTGCTGTCGGTTATTCTCTGTGCAAAGTCTCTCATAGTAATCAGTCGTCAGTGATCAGTGAACAGTCCTGGCCCATTTCCAATCCCCATCCGTGTCCATCTGTGGTTAAATCACTCGTAATCCAAATGCGTCAGCAAATCCGTTCGCCCGCGAAGCTCTTTCACGTCGCGCATGCCGAACCTGCTCAGAATGCTCACCAACTGCGCGCGCCACGCCGCGTGCATGTTGATCAGCCGCTGTGTGCCCCACTCGATGGTCATCTTCATGATCAGTTCCGGGTCCGTGGTGGCGATGCCCCGCGCGCAGCCGCGGCCGCTCTCGCATCTGCCGCATCGGATGCAGCCCAACGCGACCATCTCCGGCGTTCCGATAACCACCCCGTCCGCGCCGAGCGCAATCGCTTTGGCCATATCGCACGCGGTCCGTATCCCGCCGCTGGCTATAAGCGTCACCTTGTCCCGGATGCCCTCGTCCTGGAGGAACTTGGCGACCTTCGGGATAGCGTATTCGATCGGCATCGCGATGTTCTTCTTCGCGATCTCAGGCGCCGCCCCCGTGCCGCCATAGCTTCCGTCGATGTGCACGATATGCGCGCCCGCGAAGTATGAGCCGACGGCGACCATGTCGACGTCAACAGGAGTCGAAACCTTCGCCGACACCAGCGCGCGCGGGTTTATGTGCTTCACCCAGTCCACGTGCTTCTTGTGGTCCTCGATCGAGTAAACGCTGTGGAACGGAAACGGCGAAAAGAGCGACGTCCCCGCCACCGCTTCGCGCATCGCGGCCACCGCCGGCGTGTTCTTATCGCCCAACAGATGGCCGCCGAGGCCCGGCTTGGCGCCCTGCGCGTACTTGAACTCGACTATCGGAGCCATCTTGATGGTCTCCTCGCGCACGCCGAAAAGGCCCGTGGCGACCTGCGTGATCACGTGGTCCCGGTAAGCGAAAAGTCGCTCGGGATATCCGCCCTCGCCCGTGCAGCTAAACGTATTCCATGCCGTCGCCGCCCGCGCCTTGGCCAGCATCGTGTGCGGGCTGACCGAGCCGAACGACATACCTCCGCCGTAAACGGGGACATCTATCGTTATCTCAGGCCGGTTGTCGCCTCTGCGATTAAGCGGTAATGCTGTTGAAATCTCAGCCGGATCGGTCCGCGGCCCGTTCTCGGGAAACTTGAACCGCATCCTGTCGAAACCACCGCCGGAGTTGCCGATCTCATACTCCAGTTCTCCGTCCGGGATCTCGCCCGTGGCTGCCATGTGCCAGGCGCTCAGGATCAAGTCCGCCGTCCAGCGAAAGTCTCCCAGCGACTTGTACATCGGCGAAAGCTCGATCTTCAGCGCCTTTTGCGGGCAATGGTCGACGCAATACGTGCCCGCCGCCTTGCACTTTTCGGCGGTGCAGCGCCAGTCCAGGCCGGTGAGGAAGTCCGGATAGCCATCGGGTCGGACGTGAACCCCTCGCGGACAAATCTCCTCGCATTTGCCGCACTTCACGCACGCGTCGCTCCGCCACACCCTGTACTTGCCGAGCGAGTTCCTGAACCGGTCCGGCGCGGGCCTGACTTCGCGGATGGGCGGCTCCAGTCCGAGACCGGCCATCGCAGTGGCGGGGATTCCGTTTCTGTCAACCGTGGTCGCCATCACCTTACCTCCGCCGACGCCTTTCTTTGCCCGAAGATCGGACCGAAGCACTCCCGCTCCAGGTCGTCGAAGAACATGGCCCGGCCGACCTCGCCCCGTAGCCGGCGCGCCTCGCGAATCCCCATCGCGCCCATCATCTCCAAAAGCTGGCTGTGCCACGCGCCCATCAGGTTGACTATCCTCTGCACGGCATAATCGGTGTCGATCTCTTCAAACTTGACCGGGCATTTCAGACCCTCTGTGCAGTTCATGCACACCCTGCACTCCAGTGCGATCATGAGCGGCACATCCACGGCGACCAGGTCGGCGCCGCACAATATCGTCTTGACCACGTGCTCGGCCATCGAGATCCCGCCGCTTGCGATCAGTGTGATCTCGTCTCTGATTCCCTCGCCGACAAAGGCAAGGTGAAGCTCGCGGACGGCCTCGGTTATGTGCTTGCGCTCGCCGCCGTCCTGGACGATCCCGCGCCAGTCCGCGTAACAGTGCAGCGCGTCTATCCCCTGCCGGGCCAGTTGGAGCGCGCGCTGGATCGAGGCCGATCCCAACGGCAGTTTGACTATCGCCAGGAGATTTGGCTCCGCCGTCTTCGCCCTGGCAATCCGTTCGGCCACGTCCGGCGTATCGACAAACTCGATCAGAGTCCGCCCGGCGGGCGCCGGCTGCCTGTCCGTCAGGTGCGGGACCGCCGCCGAATGGCCGAGCAGCTCCGGCTCGTCACTTATCGCGTACGTGGCCAACTCGTTCGCGGCGTCCATGATCGACCGGCTGACGTTCAGGCTCAGCTCGTGCCAGGGCATCAGGTTGAAGATGATCGGCAGCGGGATTTCGATGACAGGCGAGACATCGGTCGCGAGCGAGCCATCGGGATTGAAGGAAAGCCTCATCGGCTTGCGGCCAATATCGACCTGCGTGCTGATGTACTCCCTGCCGTGGATGCCGTCGCGGGTCGGACGGACAATCTCCGACATGTCGGTCAGGATCGAATCGAAGCCGGGGCCTCTGAAGGGACCAGGGTAACCCGCGCCGGAAACGGGGATCGCGCCGGTTTCCGACTGATACCACGTGCTTGAGATGATGTCCGCGGTCCAGACTTCGTCACCCAGCGCAAGGTATTGCGGGTTCACCTGCCAGCTCAGCAGGCCCTTCGTGCAGCTCTGCACGCAGCAAAGGCACCCCTTGCACTCGTACAGGTAATCGACGTAGTCCACCGACTGGAGCAGCCGGTCGCGCTCGTCGTTATAGACACTGTACGCGCACTCGCGCTTGACGCAATTGTGGCAGGCCGAACAGTCCTCGCGCCAGTCGATGATCGCGTATTTGCCCACCGGCTTGAACCTCGGAGGCGCCGGCCGTGTATGTATGTGATACTTAGCGGGCATGGCCTAGCTCCTCGTAAGCCCACTCGATGAAAGCACACTCGCGGCAAGCTCGTAGTTCTCGCCCGACATAATGTGAACCCCGCGCACGCCTTCAACGTTGTGCACTCGCTCGATGGTCTCCACGGCAAGATGAACGCCCGCCGACATCGGGTCCTGGGCCGTCTCCAAACGCTCGACGACGGCGTCCGGAATATCCAGGTGGCTGTACTTTTCGGCGAGATGTACGGCGTCCTGTGACGATGTGATGGGCATCACCGACGCGATAATACACGTCCGCTCGTGTATCCCACGCTGGCGGACGTACGTCATCCACACGTTGAAACGGTCGATGTTGAACACCGGCTGCGTGATCACGAAATCCGCCCCGGCGGATACGGCCTTGTCCAGCGCGATAACCTGCAGCTCGGTCGGATCGGCGAAGGGGTTCGTGTCGGTCCCGAGGGTGAAATCGATCGGCGAATCGATGGTCTGACCGTCGGCAAGCCTGCCCTGCTTGCGCAGAGCGTCGGCGACTCGAATAAGCTGGATTGGGTCGAGATCGAATACCCCCCGCGCGGTCCGGGAAGAGGTCAGCGCCTGGTGCCTGCCGGACATGAGCATCATGTTTGGCGCGCCCATAGACCGAGCGCCCAGTATCGCCGCCTGCAGGGCAATGCGGTTACAGTCACGGGTCAGCAGGCTCAGGACCGGCTCCGCGCCGGCGGCCGCCAGATGGCCGCAAGCGGAAAGGCTGCACATCCGCGCGCCGTCCGGGCTTTCCGCCGCGCAGATAGCGTCGACCGATCCCTTGAGCGCTTCGGCCGCCGCCCTCACCCCCGCGGCGTCGGCGCTTCGAGGCGGGATGAACTCCGCCATCACTACAAACCGGTTATCGGCAATGGCCTTTGCCAGACCTTCAGAGCTCATGAAACCAGGGCCTCCTCCTGCTGCGCGTGTCTAATAAACCGGGCGACGGTTTCCACCGCCGCGTTCAATGTGTCCTCTTCGGGACTCGCCGGCAGGAAAATCTGCGCGGCGTCGGGCTTAAGCCCAGCCTCAGCGAGCATTTCGCGCGCAAGCTCGATCCGGCGCGCGGCGCGAAGGTTTCCCTGAAGCGTCTTGCAGTGACCGGTGGGGCAGGCCAGCACGCAGACCGCCTCCGCTCCGGACTCGAACGCCTTCAGCACGTAGCGCGGGTCGATTCGTCCCGTGCACGGCACAGCCTCGATATGGGCGCCGGATTTGGTCTCGAACTCAGCCAGCGCCGAGGGCAGCTCTCTCCCGTGCTCGCCGTTTCCGCAGAAATACACATACACGCCCGACTTGCCGTTTCTACTGCTCATCATCAAGTCCCCCGTTCGGATCAAGCGCCCAGTTATCCCCTCCCCCTTGAGGGCAGAGGGTTAGAGCCTGCCCTGAGCGAAGCGAATGGGGTGAGGGTGATACAATGAGGCTTCCGTTGGCCTTCTGAGACAGCCTGCTCCTGACCCCCTGCCGCACTCGACCGCGGCTCTCCATCGCTCCCCACAATCGCTCTATCCGTGTTTATCTGTATTTATCCGCGTTCAAGTTCTTCCCTGAACCCCCCGCGGAAAACGCCTGTCAAATCCCAAATACAAAAAGGCCCCTTCCCCGCTCCTGTTGCCGCGGAGAAGACGCCTTCGTCGAAAATGCTCTGAATCTCTTAGAGTTACGCGCGGACCGCTGCCGCGTTGTCCGCTGAAAAAAACAAATCCACCGCGGGCGCACATTGCCTGGGTGGACTCTCCTTCGTCCATCTCGCGCGAGACTTCGCCGAAACGCGCGAGACCTGGTGTCTTTAAGCGGGCCGCCATCGGCCTCACAGATACTATACCCCATTAGCAAGCGAGTGTCAACAGTTTTTTTGTAAGGAGTGGGGGGAGTGGAGAGATCGGAGGGAGGGAATCGAGCGTAAACTCCCTCTCCCTGGAAGGGAGATGGCTGGGGTGAGGGTTGAGCCCGACCTCTAACTTCCAACCTCTAAATCGGGGGAGGGAAGGGGTGGGGTAAATCGGGTTCGGCGACCGCGGCTCCCCAAGGAAGTGGAGTGAAAAGAATGATCATCAAGCTCCTCTCCCCCATCCGTGTTAATCTGCGTTCTCCCCCGAACCCCCGTGCAGGATAAGCGCCACCTGCGGGCTAATAAACACCCTGAGGTCGCGATATGGAGCAAATCTCGGTCACTATGGTCCGCGGCAACCTGGAGAATCTGCCGTCCTACGACCTTCCCGCCGGTTTCCGCATTCGCTATTTCAAGCGCGGCGAAGAGCGATTGTGGGCGGAGATCGAGGTAGCGGCCGACGAGTTCGACGGCAACCTCGACCTGGCGTTGGAACGGTTCGACTCCGACTTCGGCGTTGATATCGAGGGCATAGAGTCGCGCGGGTTCTTCATGGAGACCGACACCGGCTATGCCATTGGAACCGCAACCGCCTGGTATGATACCGACTTCCTGGGACAGGATTACGGCAGAGTCCATTGGGTAGGCATCCGGCCCGAATACCACGGGCGCGGGCTGGGCCGGTCCCTCGTCGGAGCGGTCATGGCGCGATTGGTGGAATCACACGAAAGGGCTTACCTGAAGACACTTTCAACACGTCTCGCGGCGATAAAGATATACCTGGACTTCGGCTTCCAACCGCTCGTGTCGAACGAGGATTGCGAACGGGCGTGGGGGATGATAACGGAGCAGTTGCGCCATCCGGCGCTTGAGGGGTTCGGAACGTAGCCAGAGATGTCTCACTTAGGGTTATTGTATGGCATTGATCGCCGGCCTGCAAGGGTGCACGTCACGATTATGGTAAGACTCAACTTAACCTTCTTGCGTGGACCTGCTTTGGAGTGCGGCGGCTCGACGCCGCTTTGACGAGCCTATCGGCGCTTGTTTCACTTCACTATACGGAGTTCCAACTCACCAAAGGCGGCGTCGAGCCGCCGCACTCCATATATGATCGCCACCAATACCACAATCTTGACGCGCACCCGGCCTGCAACCCGCGCTCAATCATTTCCTCCTTTCCCATCTTTCTCCCTTTCCTCGTTCAACCAACTTCGGCGTTATCGTCCGCCGCCCTGGGTATCACACAAATGTAAGCACCGTAGGGGCGAACCTTGTGTTCGCCCGCATAGGGTTGCCATGAAAAACGAGCAAGTGGCCCATTTGTTGAACAATATCGCCGATCTTTTGGAGCTCAAGAACGAGAATCAGTTCAAAATCCGCGCGTACCACGAGGCGGCGCGACGAATTGAGAGCCTTCCCGAAGACATCGCCGCCGCCGCCCGGGAGGACCGGCTGAAGGAGATTCACGGCGTCGGCGAGAGCATCGCCGAGAAGGTACAGGAATACCTCCAGACCGGCAAGTCGAGCTATTTCGATGAGCTGGCCAAGTCGGTCGCGCCCGGCATGGCGGAAATCATGGGAATACCGGGCGTCGGCGCGAAGAAGGCCCAACTTTTCTTCCGGGAACTCGGCATAAGCACCCTGGATCAGCTCGAAGATGCCGCGAAATCCCACAGGCTGTGCAACCTGCCCGGTGTCCATGAGAAGACCGAGGAGAACGTGCTGCTGGGAATCCACCGTGTCAGGCAGGCGTCATCGAGGCTCCTTCTCGGCACGGCCCTTCCCGCCGCGGAGGAAGTTGTTGGACTCCTGCGCTCGCACGAGCAAATCCTCAAGGTAGAGGTGTGCGGCAGCATCCGGCGGATGAAGGAGACGATCGGCGATATCGACATACTGGCCTCATCGAACGAGCCCGACGCCGCCATCGACGCATTTGCGGCCCTTCCGGTCGTCAGGCTGGTCCTCGCCAGAGGCCCGACCAAGGCGAGCATCCTGACGCACTCCGATCTCCAGATGGACCTGCGCGTCGTCCCCCCGGAGTCTTACGGCGCGGCTTTGCAGTATTTCACCGGCTCGAAGGACCACAATATACAGGTCCGGGCGCTTGCCGAACACCAGGGGCTGAAGGTGAACGAATACGGCGTCTTCCGTGTTAAGACGAAAGAGCGCGTCGCGGGCGAGGACGAGGAAGGCGTCTACCGCGCGATCGGGCTGGAGTGGATACCGCCGGAGCTGAGAGAGAGGGCGGGGGAGATCGAGGCAGCGGCTTCGGGCCGGCTGCCGAAGCTGGTCGAGCTTGAGGACATCAAAGGCGATTTGCACGCGCACACGAAATGGTCGGACGGAAGCGATTCGCTGGAGGATATGGCCCAGGCGGCGCGCGAGCGGGGTTACGAGTATCTGGTCATCTCCGACCACTCCGTCTCGATGGGCTTCATCAAAGGACTGACGGTCGAGCGGATCGAAGAGCAGCGCCGGAGAATCCGGCTGCTGAACGCGAAGACATCGGGCTTTCGCATCCTCACGGGCATCGAGGTCAACATCCGGAGCGACGGGACGCTCGACTACGACGATGAAGTTGTCAGCCGGTTCGACCTCGTAACCGCCTCGATCCACAGCGGGTTCGCGCAAAGCAGGGAGAAGCTGACGCAGCGGATGATAGCCGCCGCCGAAAACCCGCACGTGGACGTGATCGGCCATCCGACCGGGCGGCTGATCGGCAAACGCGAGCCCTACGATGTTGACCTGGAGGCGGTGATGAAAGTCGCCGCGCGGACCGGCGTCGCTCTGGAGATCAACTCGCAGCCAGACCGGCTCGACCTCAGGGATTCCGACGCGCGCCTTGCCAAACGACTCGGAGTCACGGTCGCTATCGACTCCGACTCGCACACCACCGGCCAGTTCGCGTTCATGCGCTACGGCGTCGCCACCGCCCGGCGGGGTTGGATTGAGAAGAAGGATGTGCTCAACGCGCTCTCGCTGCAGGAGTTGCAGAAACGGCCGCGGAAACGCGGGGCGCTGGCGAAAGCGGCGTGACCGTAGAGTTGGGAACCGCCGATGAACGCCGACGTGATGGGATTTTTGGCCACAGATAAATACAGATAGGAGCGGATGGAGGTGGGCGCGTTTCTTAAGGAGATGCCCATAATGGCGCATAAGCGCAGACCGGGGCGGCGGGCCAAATCTGTGTCGCCCGCTCTTTGGTAGAAGATAACGCGCCCACAGATATTATACGGCAGACACCCTTGGAACGCCGGCGGGTAACTGGTAAGAGTTCAGGAATGGTGATTACCTACCGGCGACGTCATTCCGAGCAAGTGATCCCGATGGATCGGGATTATTTCGGAAAGGAACCACCCCGTTGTTTCGGGATTTGAGGGTTGGGCGCCATACGCGTGCTATAGCGGACAACTTCGGGTCCCAACCCGGAAATCCCGAAATGGGGCGCTTCATTAGGAGGAACGAGGAATCTGCTTTTCCCGGAGGCACGGTGCGAGAGAAGCAGATTTCTCGACTCCGCTGGCGCTCCACTCGAAATGACATTCAGCGGCGCTTACTCCCTATTCCTGAACTGTTACGGTAACTGTTC
>JAUSGG010000191.1 GCA_030649165.1 Armatimonadota bacterium | reverse complement strand
ATACGCCGCCGGAGCGGCTACTCGGGAACGCGGAGGTATACTTTTCCGGCACGAAAACAACAAGTCCGTGTCCCCGAGTAGGTCCTCTGGGACCGTATCGAGGGGCTGTACAACGCGGTATTCGTGAATAATGCGGGCTAGTATGCGCGCCAGCCTCTGGACACTAACCACGAATCACGAACCACTCTCTGGAGGCAGAACATGACACTTGCGGAAAGCAAATGCGCGCCGTGTCGCGCAGACACGCCGCCGCTGACGGCCGAGCAAGCCGAGGAGATGCTGGAGGAGGTCCCGATGTGGACGCTCAAAGACAACGCCATCGAACGTGAGTTCAGGTTCAACGATTTCCGCCAGGCCATCGACTTCGTCACCAAAGTGGCGGATATCGCCGAACAGCAGGACCACCATCCTGACATCCACATCTCCTACAACAAGGTCCGGCTGGAGCTCTCCACCCACAAAATCGGCGGCTTGTCGGAAAATGACTTTATCATGGCCGCAAAAATAGATAGAATAAGCTAGCCCCCTCCCCCTGTGGGGGAGGCTTGGGGTGGGGTCTCCGCAAGCTCCCTCCCCCTGTGGGGGAGGGTTGGGGAGGGGTTCTCACTGGTCACTAACAACTAACAACTAACAACCAACAACCAACATGTCCAAACGCTCAATAGCAGGCCAAACGGCCCTCGTAACCGGGGCGGCAAAACGCATTGGCCGCGCCATCTGCCTCGCCCTCGCCGGCGAAGGCGTCAATATCGTCGTTCACTACCGCCGTTCCGAGTCGGAGGCAGCGGAACTGCTGGACGAGTTGACCTCCGAGGGCGTCTCCGCCTGGGCCGTGCGGGCCGATTTCGAGAAGCCGGACGAGTACGAAACGCTGATCCAACGCGCCATCGACGCCGCCGGCTCGCTCGACATCCTCGTTAACAACGCCTCCATTTTCCCTCCCGATACGCTCGACAACGTGACCTTCGACAGCCTCAAGACCAATATCGAGGTCAACGCCTGGGTCCCATTCGTCCTCAGCCGGGATTTCGCCAAACTCGCGGGCAAAGGCAAGATCATCAACCTGATCGATTCCCGCGTCACCGACGCGGACTGGAACCACGTCGGCTACATCCTCAGCAAGCACGTCTTGGCCGCGCTGACGGACATGACCGCCATCGCCTACGCGCCGGACATCGCCGTCAACGCCATCGCGCCCGGGCTGATTCTTCCGCCGCCGGGCAAAGACCAGAGTTACATCGAACGGCTTGCGGATACGGTCCCTCTCAAGCGTCACGGCGACCCCCGGGACATCGCCGAAGCCGCCGTCTTCCTCGCAAAGAGCAAGTTCCTGACCGGAGAGGTCATCTATGTGGATGGCGGCCGGCATCTCAAGGAGTACCGGAATGGATAAGATACTCATCAAAGACATCCTCGTCAGGTGCATTATCGGCGTCAAAGAAGACGAGCGCCGGGAGAAGCAGGACGTAGTCATCAACGTGGCTATCTCTACCGACCTGCGCAGGGCCGGCAAGAGCGACGACTTTCGGGACACGATAGATTACCGCGGCGTCAAGAAGCGAATTGTCAGCACGGTCGAAAGCTCCCAATTCCAGCTTCTGGAGGCGCTCGCCGAGCGGATCGCCGAGATTTGCCTGGAACACCCGGCCGCCGCGCAGGCGCGGGTCACGGTCGAAAAGCCCGGCGCGCTCCGTTTCGCGAGAAGCGCCGGAGTCGAGATCACCCGCGACCGGACATAGGAGGCAGTTCAGTTCTTCGGGAACGATATCCAGGTAATGGAGCATGCGCCACCTGCCCCTTCTCCCCCTCGGCGGGAGAGGGCTGGGGTGAGGGGGGATTCCGGTTTACTCTCGCTGCTGAATCGTAACGGTTCAGAAATGGTCAGCACGAGTTTCCCCGCGGCTCACCTTTGGCAGAGAGCGAGCGGAACCCCCTCTCCCTGGAAGGGAGAGGGCCGGGGTGAGGGTTGAACCCAATTCTAACTTCTAACTTCTAACTTCTAAAAATGTCCAGAGTCTTTATCGGAATTGGCTCGAATATCGATCCCGGAGAAAACATCCCGCGGGCGTTGGGCCTGCTCGGACGCGACGCGCGTATTCTCGCGGTCTCCACGTTCTACCGCGCGGAGCCGTTGGGACGACCCGACCAGCCGTTCTTCTACAATGGCGTCGCGTTGGTCGAGACCGATCTGCCGCCGGACGAACTGCGAAGCCGGCTGCGCGACATCGAGAACGCGCTGGGCCGCCAGCGGCAGGAGGACAAATACGCCGCGCGGACAATCGACCTTGACCTGCTGGTTTACGGCGAATCGGTCCTGGCAGAGGAGGAGATCACATCCAGGCCGTTCGTCGCGGTCCCGCTCGCCGAACTGGCCCCGGAGCGAGAACTGCCCGGGAACGGACTGACACTCGCCCAGATCGCAGCGGCGTTCGACGACCCCAACATAGACCCGCTTCCAGAGTTCACGGAGCTGTTGAGACAACAATTCACCCCCTCGCTCTTCAACAAAGGGCCGGGGTGGCAACTTCCAACTCCTAGCTCCTAACTCCTAACTTCTAACTCCTAGCTTCTAAGAAAGGAACCAACCAATGGACCATGACAAAGTGCAGCGCCTGGTCAGAGAACTGCTCATCGAGATCGGAGAAGACCCCGACCGCGAAGGACTCGTAAAGACGCCTTTCCGGGTCGCTCACGCAGTCGAATACCTCATGTCCGGCTATCGGGTCGATCAGAAAAAACTGATCAACGGCGCGATATTCACGCAGAGCACGAACAACATGGTGGTCGCCAGAGACATCGAACTCTACAGCATGTGCGAACACCACATGCTCCCCTTCTTCGGCCGCTGCCACATAGGGTACATATCGAAAGGCAAGGTCTTCGGCGTCAGCAAGCTCGCGCGCCTGGTCGACATGTACGCCCGCCGCCTCCAGCTCCAGGAGCGGCTGACCGAACAGATCGCCCACTCCATCAAAGACGCAATCGACGCGGAGGGCGTCGGCGTGATCATCGAAGCGCAGCACCTCTGCATGATGATGCGCGGGGTCGAGAAGCA
>JAUSGG010000169.1 GCA_030649165.1 Armatimonadota bacterium | reverse complement strand
AGTTGGGGAAGTCGTGCGAGAAGGCGGAGTAGTAGTGCGTCACTCCGTTGGTCAGGCCGGTGTGAGTGTAACTCTGGCTTGAGCCGGGGGTATTGAAGAAGTCACCGAGAGCCGTCCCGTCTTGCCAGGTCAGAGGATAGCCTGTTGTCTTAAAGACGATGATGGTCCCGATGAAGTCCGGATCGGTCGGATTTGTCCAGTTAAGGACATTTTGCGTGTCGCCGCTTGTCGCAGTGAAGCTGGTCACCGGGCCGGGCGGGGTGGTGTCGGTGGGAGGGACAGGATAGGACTTGTAACGGCGCACATAGATATTGTCATAGCCGCAGAACCAGTAGATGAGGAACTCACCGTTTGCGGTGTTAACCACGGCCATGGGGTCCCAATTGCCGATGCCGATTACGCTGCCGTTGGTCCTGAACGGCTCACCTATGAAGGCTCCCGTTTGAGTGAGCCTGCGGCCGTAGTTGCTTGAGCTGCAGCAGCTCGCCCAGGTGGCGAGATACTCCTTGGTAATCGGGCTCCACGCGATACCGGGCATACCGCCCTGGTAAACGCCTCCTCCAATCACAAACCTGCTTCCGACCAGCGACCCTGCAGCGCTTATGAACTGGCCATAGGGACTGGGATCGCCGCCCTCGTAGATCACCAGATACCGGTTCAGATCGCTGTCATAGGCGGCATCCCCGTTGCAGTCGGACTCCAGCGTGGCGGAAACGACGATCTCCGATCCCATCAAAGCTCCGTCCGACGCCCTGACCCCGCGGGCATAGTAGTCCCACCATGTTACCGGATCCGGCTGGGGCTCGTAATACGCTTGCCAAGTAACGAAAAACTCGTTATTGGCGCTGTTGTAGCAGATGGAAGGATTACCCGCCCAACGGTATGTGCCGACGCTCACGTGGAAGATGCCGCCCACGGGGACAGCCGTGCTGTTGAGCCTTGTGGCGTAAAGAGGACACGGGATGTCGTAACCGCTGTCCCAGATAAGAAGGTAGGAATCACTCGTCGGTGAGTAAGCGATGTTGTTGTTGAAGGCGCCAGGCAGATTGACGACCCAATTGCTTCCGCCGATCAGCGCGCCGGTTATCGCATTTAGGCGCTGCAACCGCAGCTCATCGTGAAGACCGCCGCTGGAGGTATAACCTCCATAGGCGATCAGATACTCCTGCCGAGCGGTGTTGTAACATACGTGAGGACCGCCGGCCCCCTCCAGGTTATCGGACACGCTTACTTCGCCGCCGATTTTGGCTCCGGTCGAATCAAGCCGATAGTAGGAGATCACTGATCTCTGGCTGGGTTTCGCGTCCATGTATGCGATCAGGTACTCGTTCCGGTTCGGATTGTAGCACATCGTGTGCTGCCATTGAGACCCGTTGCCGGCCACATAATACGGATCGTTTAGCAGTTGGCCGGACGTGAATACTCGGTGGTTATATGCGCTCCAGGCGCTCCACCCGTTGCCGTTGCGCACTCTCACGAAGATGTAGTAGTTTCTCTCGGCGAGCAGCGGACCGGACTCGGCGGTCGAAGTAGCCGTAGCCGTACCAGATACCCACACCTGCCCGGAGTTCCATCCATCCGCCGCGGCAGGATTATCGGTGGAGCTGATATGCACTTCGTAAGCGTCGTGCGGGTCGCCGACCCATTCTATGTCCACGCGGTTTGAGCCAAGGATCGCGCCCCGCGCCGGAGACGTGACGGTCGGAGTGGCCGGAAGGTTTGGCCCCCAGGTCACCTGGACCTGTTTGGTCAGAGTGTCGCCAAACCACTGCACGCCCTCCCGCAGCATGCGCCAGTCGGTCGTGTAGACGCCGACACCGGGCGCGTTCATAGTGAAGCTGAAGGTCTTCTGCTGACCAGGAGGTATCGAGTCAGCGTCCGCAAGATCGATCCTTCCGGGAGCGAACGGGTCGGAGTCACCCACGGCGCCAAGACGGTATGACGTCGCCTTGGTCCAGGTAGACGTCCCCGAGTTGCTCATGGTCACTGAGACAGCGTAGCTCAGTCCGGGGACCATAGTCGCCGGTATGGTGTCACTGACGTATTGCGCGTTATTCTGCGCCATGACCGCGCCCGGCAGCCAAAGGAGCACGAATACAAACACGCTCAAGAGGAATCGTTGGCACGTTTCGGCAGTTGAACTGCCGAAACACCGACAGACCAATCTGACCCAAAGCGGCGATGAATCGCCGCAGTCCGCAATGGGTCGTCTCACTGCACGCCTCCTTGTCGGTTGGACCCCACCCCAACCCTCCCCTGAATGGGGAGGGGGTAGGTTGTAGGTTGTCGGCTCATGGTGTCCTCAATACCTCTACGCTTACAGGCAGAACTTGCGGTCTGAGTCCGTAGATGGGAACATCGCTATGTGAAAACGCCCGGTAGTAGTATGCGCTGCTGTTGGTCAGGCTGGTATGAACGTAGCTGTCGCTTGAGCCCGGCAAAGCCAGCCTGTCCACCAGCAGGTTTTCATCTGTCGTACGCGTGGGATAGCCGGTGGTTTTGTACTGTATCATCGTCCCGGAGAACACTCCATCGCCGGGATTGGTCCACGACAGGCTGACTTGCTGGTCTCCCGAAGCCGCCGCAAATCCGGTGACAGAACCGGGCGCGGGTGGTGTCGGGTCCTCCCACAAGGCTGGGGTGACGATATAGAACAGATTGTGCAGTAAGAGATAGTCCAACCCTGGGTACCATTCGCCGAGGGCCCCCTCGCCGTTGTTCTGGGTACTGATCCCCCTGATGAACTTGCGACTCGCGCACCAGCCGGTATTGAGCTCGCCTTCGTTGAGCGGGTGATGCGGGGTTCCATTGGCCGGCGACTGATTGACCATAGTCTGCACCAGTCCGTTCAAGGTCTGTTGATGCCCCAGCCAGCTCGGTCTTGTCCGCGGGATAGGATCGTACAGGGCCGCGTAGAGCAGGACGTAAGCGTACCACTGATGCTCGACGGCCAAGCTCATCAGGTCGTCGAGCGTGTCGTTGCCCCAACCGTTGCCCGTAGCCGCCAGAGACATCGCCATGTGCAGGTTATTGGCGTTGTCGTAAGCCGGGTTGGTGGGAGAGGACAGGGTGCTCCACACCCATGCGTAAAAACCGGAAATCGTGCCGCCAAAATCCACGGCCCCATCCGTAAGATAGACACAGCTCTTGTTGAAACCTGTGCCGAAAGCTCGAGCGTCCGGGCCGCGCACAACATCGGTCCCCAGCACGGGGTTCTGGATTATCCATCCATCCTGATGGACCCAGTCCACGATTTCGGCGCCGCGGTCGATGGCGGTTTGCCGCAGGTTCACCCCGTAGACAACCAAATCGGCAGGGATCAGCTTCTTCACCAGCGACAGGCCAAGAAGCACGTGAACAACCTGGTCCTGGCTCATTTCCTTCGCCCAAACGTCGGGGTTCGTGAAATCCGATCCAAGCACGTTCATACCGGGAAAGTGCGAGAGGAACGTGCTGGGCACGTCGTCACGGATAAAGAACCCCGGAGTATCGACAGCCAGCGGATCCCAGCAAGCTTCGGCCACAGCGTCCACACGATCCATGGCCACGAGAGCGTAACAAAGCTCGCTGCGAACCTGGCTCAAATCGCCGCCGCCCGAAACGTAGCCGGGAAAGAGTTCCGGGTGCGTGAGCATATAGTGTTCAGTCGCCAACGCTCCGATGTACCATCCCAAATCGATGGTTGCGTCGCCCCACCAGATGACGTGGGTGTCGGGATTGCGCGTGTTAGCGGGCAGAGAATAGCCTTGTCCGAGGCCGGGAACGAGGAAGTCTGTTCGCTGGGTCTGACGATATAACCAGTACTTGTCCAGGTTTCGGCGAACGGCGACGACATCGGCTGAGGCGGATATGGCCAATCCCAGCAGCAAGATCGTCATGGCGGCTGTCGCAAACCGCGAGAATTCAGGGATGTGGAGAGCTTTCACCCTCACCCTAACCCTCTCCCTCAAGAGAGAGGGGATCAGAGCCCGACAGCCTGCAATAAGATGAGTCATAGCTACTGCATCCTTTGCGCATTAGTCGCCCGCACAGCGCGTACGAGGCTTGCCCCATCCGCCTCCACGGTGGAAATCCCGGTGGCCGTCCAGTACTCGTCCAAACCTACGGACGCGGAGCTCAGGACCCTCACTCCCACGTACGGCTGACCCGTGCCTGGGTCTATTCTCGGATCGCTCGGCGCGCTTCCGTCGTCGAGGTAGAAGAAACCGGACCCGAGCGCGGTCACATTCCCGAATACCGTAACGTGTAGACCTATATTGTTCGTCCCGACTCCACCAACCACTCCAGGCGTGTA
>JAUSGG010000160.1 GCA_030649165.1 Armatimonadota bacterium | reverse complement strand
AGGAGGAACGAGGAATCTGCTTTTTCCGGCCACTTTACAGAAGCAGATTTCTCGACTCCGCTGGCGCTCCGCTCCGAAATGACATTAAGCGGCGCTTACTTCCTATTCCTGAACTGTTACACTCCCTCTACTCCCTCTACTCCCTCGACTCCTCCGACTCCTCCGACTCCTTCGTAACAGTTCAGGAATGGTGAGTACCTGCCGGGCAACGTCATTCCGAGGAACGAGGAATCTGCTTTTTCCGGCCACTTTACAGAAGCAGATTTCTCGACTCCGCTGGCGCTCCGCTCCGAAATGACATTAAGCGGCGCTTACTTCCTATTCCTGAACTGTTACACTCCCTCTACTCCCTCGACTCCCCGGACTCCCTCGACTCCTCCGACTCCTTCGACTCTTTCGACTCTTTCGACTCCCTATGGTATGATGTCCCTTGTAGCCCAATGAACACCTGTCTCGTCTCGGCCATAATATTCGCGGCGGTGCTGACGACCACCTGCCTGGTCAACATCCCTCTGGGGCGCCTCCGCTCCCGCCAGCGCAAGTTCTCGACGAAGTGGTTCCTCTACATCCACCTATCGATCCCGCTCATCCACCTGATGAGAACGCGTGAGGGTTTCGGATACTGGGCCATTCCGCTGCTTATCGCGGCGGGTGTAGTGGGGCAAATCCTTGGCGGCAATGTGCGCGAGCGCAGAGCTGTTGGCCAGACGGGAGAGACGCGAGACAAATAACAAGACCCCGGACTATCAGCCCGAGGTCGCACTGCGTGTATGTACTTAAAGTGGGGATCTCTTATGTTCGGCGGCGTCTGCCTCTCACGAAACACGCCGCGAACCCCGACAAGCCAAACGCAAGACCCGTCAGTGTTGCCGGTTCGGGAACCAGACCGTATGTGAACCCGTTTGCGATCGCGCCACCGCCTCCAGCCGTGCTGCTAGAGACATCGTAGTAATAGCGAGAGTAGAAGCCAAAGGTTACGGAGCCGCCCGCCGCGTAAGGCACAGTCGTTGTTGTGGACCAGAGAATGGAGTTCTGGTTCGGATTCGTCGGGTTATAAACCGGATTACTCGAAGCTGTAAACCTGTCCGGGCGGCTGTTGTACGCGTCCACCCATTCCAAATGGCCGGAATTGGCTACACCGAAGTTACTGAGTGGCTTCGGGGACCAACTCGTCGTAAACGCGACAACGTACTGATACTGGTACATCTGGTAATGAGGGTCCAGACTATTGGTGATCCACGTAGCTGTGGCCGTGACATTAAGCTTGCGTAAGCCATCTGACGTCTGGTACAGGTACTGGTAGGAATCCGACCGCGCCGCGCTGTGGCACAGCGCCACCACTATGCAAACAAGGACTACCGTTCTTATAGCAACGACCAACCTGCTCACAGCTTTTCTCCTCCCAGCGGCGCATCCTGCGCAACAAGCAAGCCTACTGCCTGCACTCGTGCCAAGAAAGAGCCGCCGCTTTGCAACTGCCGTGCCTCAAGTTTCGGGCCAGCCAGCAGATTGAGTTTGTTTGAGACTACTTCCGCCTTCTTCTGAGCGCGGGCAAAGCAAACGCAGCCAACGCCAGACCCGCAAGGGAACTTGGCTCGGGAACGTTTGTGGTCATTCCATAAGTGAAGCCGTCGGCGCTGTCCCCCCCGCTGGAGGCGTATGCGGTAACCGGTATCTCCCGCCAGCCGTACACGGACTTGTAGCTAAACTGCCGCGTCGAGCCGGAGAGCAGATTCCCGTTCTGCCACAACACCTCATAAGCGTACGCGTCCGGATCGTAGGCCGGATTCAGGAAATCGCCGCTGTTCCACGCATTGGTGTAGGCGACATCGCTCTCGTTCTCGACCGAAAACAGGTGTACGGTGTCGCTGCCGGTAAGATACTGAAGCGAGTAGTTGTACGTGTAGATACCCGCATCATAATCCACAACAACGTTCAACAGCAGGTCGTTCACTGTTCCGTAGCCGATCAAGTGGTCGGAGCGTGAGGCGACTGTGGCCGCATTTGCGCAGATCGACAATGCAAGCGCGACTAGAAGCGCTCCCACAACGATTGCGGTCCTGAACAGCCTTGAGGAATTAGACATCCTTCTCCTTCTCCTTTCCAGCGCTCACCTCAATAAAAGGTGGCTGTCTGGTTGACGGAGCATGGATACGTGGGGCCTGTGGCCGGGGCTGTAATAGAGGACTGCCTCGACACTGTAAACACCCTTTTTCCATGCCTGGCGCTTATAGTAACTTGCGTCGTCGCACGGCTCGCGCCTTGCCTGCGACCCCGGCGCTGGTGATATTACCAGCGCCATTAACTGCACTTTAGCGTCTGGCCGCTGTCTTGTCAATAGCTTTCGGCGGCAAATATCAAAAACTGGTAATATTACCAGGATAGCGCACAGATCCACTCATCCGGTTGACGCAAGTCCCGCTGAAGCCCTCAACACTCAGCGCTCAGCGCTCAGCGCTACTGCGTAAGAGGCTGGACGTCCGATTGTCTGCGCGGCTTCAGCGCTCGGATGACCCGCCCGCCCACCTCTTCGCAACTGCTCAGTCCCGTAACGGCGACCCACTTGTTGAGCGCAGGTTTCAGGAGCGTTCTTGAGTTCACCTTGAGCCCGGAATGTCCGGAGCCGTCGTCCAGCCGGCTCCCATCGTCGATATAGAAGAATTGCTCCGATCCCATCCCGATGTAGGTCACCTTGCCAAGCGTCTTGACAAGCAGCGACAGGTTCCGTGCCCCGCTCCCGTCGGTGACTCCTCCGGTGTAGATACTGACGTCCGAGCCGCCCAGCGAGCGGTTCGGCATCACCATGGGGTTGGGCTGCGCAGAGGGCGTCCGCCTGTTGGTTATAGTGGGAGCGAAAACACATCTCTCTCCCGAATCGGTTACCAGAGGTCCTTCCAGAGTAACCACATCGCCGGCGATGACTTCCTCCGTGCTGATAATCCGCATTGCGCTCGCGCGGTCCGCCTCCTGGACGTAGAAATCGCCTCCGCCCATCTCCGCTGTCCCCGCGGAGACAACAACATCAGTTGCTCGGACGCCCTGACCATCGGGACTGCCAAATGCGTCCGCTATTACCGATAGGTTCGAGATGGTGTTCTGCACGGTGACGACGGCGCTGGCGAATCCCTGCGGTGCGGCGGGACTGTTCTCAAACGCAACCGCTTCCACCGTGTGCGGCCCAACGGTATATTGGGTTGTGTCTACAGTAGCCATATACGGAGCTTGCGTCGCCGTCCCGATGTGCTGACCTTCGAAGTAGAACTCAACCTTCGAAACCCCGCTTGGATCGGACGCCGTGGCGCTCACAGTTGCAACGCCGGTCAGCGGCGCTTGCGGCTGCTCCACCGAAACGTTTGGCGGATTGGCAAATGGAGCCATTAGCGGATCGCCAATCGCGACCATTTTCCAGAAGATCTCCGGACACGCCGCATAGAAGCTTTCCGCCATATTGTAGCCCCGCGTGTAGCGATCGAACAGCACGTTTGGGTATGTCGTGAAGTTAGCGTACGGTTCCGACACGTATCCCGCCAACCCGCAGGCTCCAAGAGGAATCAGGTCCGCGATCAGCGATTGGCCTCCGGTCGTCGGGTTGAAGGTGCGCCCGCTCGTGGAAACGTACGTGTCCGCGATCGACCCGGGAACGAATGTGTTGCTCGCGTACGCCGCATGGTTGTAATACGGATCGTTGCTTCCCCAACTGAAATAGGCTATCAGTCCGCTTGCTCCGCCCATGAAGTTGTTCGTGCTGTCGCACGTCGTAGTCACGCCGCGCGACGTGAGAATCGGGCAGGCCGCAAGGAGTCTGTCGTTCATAGTCACAAAAGATGGGGGACTCGAAACTACTCTCGCGTCGATGAGAGCCGTGCCGTTGCGCGTTGCGGCCATACTGCGGTCGATCAGGCCGTAGATGTCCTGCACGGTGTATCCGTCCAGTCTGGTCACAAGATAGAGGTGTTTGCCCCCGAGCGTGAGCTGATGCGAGAAAGCGGTATCGACTACCGGCCAGGCGGTCGGTCCGTAGGGATTGGTAATAGGGCCTGTTACGCCGGTCTCCGTGACGCAGGTCAGAATGCTGGTGACAGAAATCGGGCCGGTGCTGTAACCGTAGTTGGCCCCAAGCGGCACGCCCTTGGTCAGGACGATATAGTCGATGCCCGAGTTCTCCGGATCTTGCAAGTATGCTCTGATCGGCGCGATGATATTCGTCTCGCACTCGGTCTTGCTGACGATCTCATCCGTGGAGCAGTTGATGCTCAGGCGGTTCTCCTGCGGAATTCCCCTGGCCTGCATATAGTACGAGGCGATGCCGGCCGAGATCGTACTTCGGGTGTTCTGCACAACGAGCACGTTCCTGGGCCCACCACCCGCGACTGCGGCGCAAGTCGCCAGAACTAGAAGACCCAAACCAGGAGCCAAGGCAGAGTATGCTCGCCTGGACCCGTACAACACTACAACATCCCATCCTTTACCAGGCTGATTCGTGAGGGATTGATTGCGCCCTACCGCTCGTTCCTTCGTTGGCAGGCGACAGAGAGGAATGCCGGACAAACTGTGTCTTTGCTTCTTACTCCTGGCCCGATCTATCCGCGAACGCCTCGTCAGGGACGAACCTGGTGTTCGCCGAAGACGTTCGTGAATACTCGCGGCTGGTAGCTTTCCCCTAACACTGTTGTAGCGACTGCGTCAGTGTTTGTCAATAGCTAGGCCGTTCCAGAGCCAAAAACTGGTAATTCTACCTAAGAGCGCGGGAGGCAGGCAGCTTACCTCTTCCTCATCAACTGCCGGATTCGCTCGTCCATTTCCTGCCTGATCTGTTCCATCTCCATCTCGGCCTGGTGTTGCATACTCTGCATTCGCTCGAGCAGGTCCAGGATTATCTCCACGCCGGCCAGGTTTACCCCCAGGTCGTGCGTCAGACGATGGATTTGCCTCAGTCGCTCTATATCGGCGTCTGAATACATCCGGTTCTTTTCGCTGATTCTCCGAGGTCGGATCAGACCCAGCCGCTCGTACATTCGCAGCGTCTGTGGGTGCAGCCTGCAGAGCTTTGCGGCAATGCTTATCATGTACAGTGGCTCATCTCTATCGAATGGCGTCATCGCAACTCAGCTCCTTAACCGCGCGTTCCCCAGTGTTAGACCCAACACCGTTCAAGCTTGCTTCAGCATGCTTTACGCCAGGCAGCGTGACGCTTTAACGTCACGTGTTAAGTGAACTCTTCGATCCTCGTTTGTGCAGATCGGCCAGCTCACTCAGCAATTCCTTTTCCCGAGCCGAAAGCGTTTTTGGGGTTGTGATCTTGACCTTGACGTACAAATCCCCGCGTTCGTCACGGTTCAGATACGGCATTCCCTGACCGGGAAGCCTGAACATCTGCTCGCTCTGTGTTCCGGGAGGAATCCTCATGCTGACCCTTCCCGTCGGCGTCTGCGCCGGACTCTCGCCGCCAAGCGCGGCAATATAGTACGGG
The DNA here is from genome assembly GCA_030649165.1 of Armatimonadota bacterium. Lineage (GTDB taxonomy): Bacteria > Armatimonadota > UBA5829 > UBA5829 > JAUSEB01 > JAUSGG01. The sequence goes on along the minus strand of JAUSGG010000160.1, from coordinate 20,636 downwards.
ATGGACACCTCGCTGTATAGATCGGCGCCCTTCCGCTCAAACTTCGGATGCGCTCTCTCTTTGACCGCAAGATACAGGTCGCCCCGTTGGCCGCCCGGCCCAGGCTGCCCCTGTCCGGCCAGTTTGATGCGAGACCCCTCTCTTACCCCCTTCGGGATCTTTACTTCGATCCTACGCCCATCGAGGGCAAAGGACTTGCTCGCCCCGTGAAACGCCTCATCCAACGAGACCTCCATCTCGTATTCGACATCACGCCCCCTCGCCGGGGCGCGCCGCTGTCGGGCGCCGGCGCCCCGGAACGGCTCACCGAAAAGCATCTCAAAGAAGTCGCCAAGCCCCCCTGATTGCCCTGTCTCGAAGTCAAATCCGCCGACGCCAGGCTCGCTCCACGTGAATGTCTCCCAACCCCCCGGCGGCGCTTCTCCAACCTTTTTCCACTGGTCGCCGAATTGATCGTACTTCTGGCGCTTCCCGGGATCGCTCAGAACCTCGTAAGCTTCGCTTATCTCTTTGAACTTTTCCTCAGAGCTCTTGTCGCCCGGATTGACATCGGGGTGATACTTGCGAGCCAGACGCCGGTATGCCTGCTTTATATCTTTCTCGATCGCGTCCTTAGCGACGCCCAACACGGCGTAATAGTCCTTGTAGTTAACGGCCATACTCAAATGCCCCGATGCCAACCCCACCCCTACCCTCCCTGAATGGGAAGGGAATCCCCCCTCCTCCCAGGAGGGGGTTAGGGGAGGTCATTCAACCTTCAACACTCAACCCTCAACTCATCCTACAGCGTTGCCTATTCGCTCTTAAACTCCGCCTCTATAACCTCGTCTTCGGGCGCGCTCTCCTCATGCCCCGCCTCAGGCTGTGACGCGGCTCCTGCTCCCGGTTGAGCCCCCTGTTGATACAGCATTTCGGACAGCTTGTACGACGCCTGCTGCAGCGCGTCGAGCGCGGAATTGATCTTGTCTTTGTCATCTCCGCTCAACGCTGACCTGAGATCGGCCATCGCGCTTTCCACGCGCGCCTTGTCTTCCGAAGGGGCCTTCTCGCCGAGGTCGTGGAGTGTCTTTTCAGTAGTATACAGAAGATGCTCCGCCCGGTTTCTCGATTCAGCCAACTCTTTGGCAGCGCGGTCTTCCGCGGCGTGCTGGTCGGCGTTACGGACCATCTGGTCGATTTCGTCCTTAGATAGCCTGGTAGTGCCGGTAATCGTGATGCTCTGGGCCTTAGCGGTCGCCATGTCCTTCGCCGACACATTCACTATCCCGTTGGCGTCGATGTCGAACGTTACCTCTATCTGCGGCACACCCCGCGGCGCCGGCGGTATGCCCGTAAGATGGAACCTCCCAAGGCTCTTGTTGTCCCGGGCCATCTCGCGCTCGCCCTGCAGCACGTTGATCTCCACCTCTGTCTGACCGTCAGCCGCGGTGGTAAACGTCTCGCTCTTGCGAGTCGGAATTGTCGTGTTGCGCTCGATCAGCTTGGTCATAACGCCGCCGAGCGTCTCGACGCCAAGCGAAAGCGGTGTCACGTCCAGCAGCACCACGTCCTTGACCTCTCCCGCCAGGACTCCGGCCTGAATCGCGGCCCCCACGGCCACTACCTCGTCCGGATTTACGCCTTTGTGCGGTTCCTTGCCGCCCGCCAGCTTCTTGACCAGTTCGTAGATCATCGGCATTCTAGTGGCCCCGCCGACCAGGATGATCTCGTCCAGCTTGTCCGCGCCGAGCTTTGCGTCTTCCATCGCCCGGTTGAACGGGCCGACGCACCGCTCGGCCAAATCGCGGGTCAACTCCTCGAACTTCGCCCGTGTCAGCGTGACGTCCAGGTGCTTTGGACCCTCCTGGTCCGCTGTGATAAAAGGAAGGTTGATGTTGGTCTGGACGACCGTCGAAAGCTCGATCTTGGCCTTCTCCGCCGCCTCGCGCAGCCGCTGCAGCGCCTGCCTGTCCTTCCTCAGGTCGATCCCCTGCTCTCTCTTGAACTCGTCGGCTACATAATCGACTACTCTCTGGTCCCAATCGTCTCCCCCAAGGTGCGTGTCGCCGGCCGTCGATTTTACCTCGAAAACCCCGTCGCCTACCTCAAGCGCTGACACGTCGAACGTTCCGCCGCCCAAATCCCACACGAGAATAGTCTCGTTTCCCTTCTTATCGAGGCCGTACGCCAGCGCGGCGGCCGTGGGCTCGTTGATGATCCGCAGCACAGTCAGACCGGCAATCTCTCCCGCGTGCTTCGTGGCCGTCCGCTGGGCGTCATTGAAGTACGCCGGCACTGTTACAACAGCGCTCGTCACCGGCTCGCCAAGATATGCTTCGGCGTCCGTCTTCAGCTTTTGCAGGATCAGCGCCGAAATCTCTTCCGGCGTATACTCCTTACTATCGATCTTGATCCGGTGGTCCGTTCCCATTTCGCGCTTGATCGAGGAAATGGTCCGCTCCGGGTTCAAGACGGCCTGCCGCTTGGCGGCGATGCCGACAAGCCGCTCGTCGGTCTTCGTAAAGCCCACAACAGACGCCGTCAATCTGTTGCCTTCCGCGTTCGGAATGACGACCGGCTCGCCCGCCTCCATCACTGCTACCACAGAGTTTGTTGTCCCCAGATCGATACCTACGGGTTTTGCCACAATAACCACCTCCGAAGTCTTCGTTACCCCAGCAAGCGTAACGCTAGACTGAAGTTAGCCTGACGTGTATAGCACAACGTCAGCCTGATACTAATATAGCGCTTGAGTCCATTGTTGTCAAGTGACTTATACCATGCGGGAGAAACTTTCTAAACTATTCTCGGGGAACCGAGGGGATCGAAGTAGTCGAGGGAGTCGAGGGAATCGAGCAAGTGGAGCGTGCCCCCTCCCCATTCAGGGGAGGGCTGGGGTGGGGTCGGCTCCTACTGACGAAAGAGAATCCAGCGAGCCGGCGGCGGCGCTCCCTCTCCCTGGAAGGGAGAGGGTTGGGGTGAGGGTTGAAGTCACGGCACACAGTCAACTCTTCGACTTACGGCCCCAACGCCCATCACCCAACACCCAATACCCTATCTCCGAACAGCGTCGGGGTCGCTTGTGCCCGCGAGAACGAGTTCACCGTCGTCGGTCTTTATCTCTGTAATCTGCGCCGGCAGAGTCATCTTCCCGAACGACAGGTACGCGTTTATGGCCTCGTCCACCTTCCGGGCCATCCGAGAGGGCGCGGGTAGACGACCCAACATCACGGAACTTGAACGAAAGGCCAGCTTGCCGGGCGAGGTCTGACTGAGTTTCCCTCTGACGGTTACGTGCAGCCTCCTGCCGTGTACCGTCACGTAAGCCGACGTGACCATTTCTTGTGAGTCGAATTTCACGTTCGGGTTCTCGAGCTTGCGCCCGGACATCAGATCGCCGACGCTCTTGTCCGACTGCAAGAAAGTCGTCAGGTCTTCCTGAGTGAGAGCAGCCCTGAACGGTCGGCGTTTGCCCTTTGCCGCGGCTGCTTCGACGCCCTCCAACTCGCGCCCGAAAGCGTGCACGGCCGATCGCGCCTGCCGCGCTTGATCGGGCGTCACGATTGCCGGCTCCTCCGGAGGCGTATACGCGACAAGCCACAACGCCACCGCCCCCGCGGCGACAATCGCCACGGCGAACCACCCGATAATGCTGAACCCTCTGCGTCTGGCGCGTCTCATAGTGTTAGCCCGTCCAACCATCAACCGCTTCTAATCTATCCCGCGGGAACGGTCTTGCGCAACCAAGTCACCGAGCATCGTCAAAGTCAGTTCCCGCGGTAGCCGCCGCGGAATTATCTCTCCCCAACGAATATAGACCTCAGCGCCGGCTCCTGGTCCGACTCCACAAGCGCGATCACGCTGTCCCTGCTTTCAAGCTCCGTGTTGACGTGCGGAATCAGGGCGTGGTCGTCCCGAACGATCGAAATGATCAATGTGTTCGGAGGCAGACCGAGCTTTCCGATCTCCTTGCCAAGCACCGGGGAATCGCTGCCGAGGTCGATTTCGACAATCTCGATATTCCCTCTCTTCAACGCCGCGATTGGAACGAGCTGATCCGTTTCGATCTCTCGCTCGATGAGGTTGAAGATGATCTTGGTGCTGCTGACGGTCTCGTCGATGCCAAGCCGCTGGAATACCTCCTCATTGTTGGGGTCGTTGACCCGGGCAATCGTACGCGGCGCCTGAAACCGTTGTTTCGCCATCTGACAGATGACCAGATTGTCTTCGTCATCGCCGGTAGTCGCCACGACCACGTCCGCGCGCTCCATGCCGTACCTTTTCATCGTGCGGACTTCGCAAGCGTCTCCGCGCACCGCTGTTTCTCCAAGGATCTCGAACAGTTCGGCCGCTCTGCCTTTATCTTTCTCGATAAGAGCCACCTCGTGGCCCGCGCTTATCAGTCCCTTCGCCAGATGATAACCAACCTTGCCGCCGCCCGCTATCATGACATACATATCGTGACCTCCACAGCCTACACGTTCAGTTCAGATTCTATGGCGCAGTACTCCATGACCGGGCGGGGTTCTCTGCTCAACAGGAAATCTGTCATAAGACCGGCCCCTATTGAAGTCGTGCACAAGGTCTCTATCCCCAGTTGTTTGTACGCCGACGCCCTCACTGGATCGTATATCCTCGCCAGAGCCTTGGAGACCTTGAATATCTCCTTTGCGATCTGGACCGACATTATGTTGGTATTATCGCCGTTTGTGACCGCCACGAACGCGTCGGCTTTCTCGATCCCGGCTTTTCTGAGAACGTCCATATCGATCCCCGACCCGACCAGCGTCTTGCCCCGGAATGTATCGAGACGGCGGAACGAGTCCTGGTTCCAGTCGATCACCGTGACCTCGTGACCTTCCCGCTCCAGCATGCGGGCCATTGTAGAACCAACCCGACCGCAGCCCAATATGATGACTCTCATGACCTCAGTTCCTCCAACGATTGCCCTCAATAGAGATTACGAACCCGCCGTTGGTCCAGTTCCGCCATCGGGCCACAGACCGCATCGAGAGCCTACCGAGTATACCTCCGGGAACGACCCATGTCAACGCGGAATTTGCGGGCACGTGTGTCTGCGACCGCGAAAATGGGGGACAGTCCACCCGCCGCGATTGCCCTGATGAGTAGTTCGCTGATTCCTATCGAGTAGTTCGATTGGTGACAGGCGGGGCAGGTCCCTATCGACCTACATTGATAGGTTCGACCGGTAAGCGGGAGGCAGGCGCTTAGCGAACCTACATTGATGGGTTAGACTCGTGAGCGGGGGGCTACGTGCTTGGCGACCTGCTTCGGGACGAAAAGCGTGTCCCGAAGCATAGAAGGAGCGCGGCCGGGTCTTTCCAGTGACGCAGGCTGGATGGGGTCAGGCAGAAGCTGGACTACCTTTGTTCAACGAGATTGGGCTGCTTTGGGACACGCTTGCTCGCCCCCGAACACGCCCGAACGTTCCCCGATGACACACACGATTTCTCGGTGGTTGTGAGGGAGGCGGCCCGGTTTCCCACATTCCCAAGCGTTTCGTTCAACGAGCTCTGTCTCCACTTCCCTCAGCATTCTTTCCTGCGTCCCTATTGGCAAGGCTAGTGCACGATCGGGACGTTCCATCCGGCGCCTTTACCGATTACGGACTTGGATGAGTAAATACCGACGCAGTAACGCACGGTCAACTTAACCTTAGCCTCCCCGAGTTCTGACCACGACGGGGGAGCCTTTCCCACCCAATCCTTCGACACTCCATCTATACTCCCCTTGCCACCACTCGGCAATTCTACCTTCAATGATCCCCCGCCCCCCGTAGCTCGGACGCAGAACTGCGTGTAGAGCTGCGCCAACCAGGCGCGCTGCTTATCGTTCAGAGCCGATAGATCGGCGGTTTTCTCAGTCGCGAAGTCCGATTGGCTGAATGGAACACCGGGAGCCTTCGAAAGTCTGTAATCCCCCACCGGCTTCAGCAACTCAAGCAGCCGAGCAGATAAGAAGGCGACTCTAGCAGACGATTCCGTGGGAGCCGAAGACGTAATGGATTCCAGGGATGGTATCTCACCCACTGCGGGCAGCACGGTGGAAGAATCCGGCCGCGGGACAATTGGAAGATCGGAGACGAACTGATCCAGCGGAATAACCAAATCCTTCGCCCCAAGCGCTTCACTTTGGAGTGAAACAAGGTATTCAGACTTGATCTTCAACACCCAGTATGAGCCATCGGAAAGATCTCCAAATAACTGCGAGTAAGCGCTGCTTCCAAACACCGCCGCCGCCGCGCGCCAGATCTGCGACTGTCGCTCGCTCGAAAGAGCGTCCAGCCTCACCGTGTTCCCCACAGCCAAGTCAGCGAAATTCCCTCCCGATAGAGCTGTAATGTACGTCGCAGCCCCCGAAAGGTGGCTGTCGAATGCGGCCAGCCGAACGTCTGACTGATCGCCACACCACCCACGCGCTCCGGACAACAGCGTCAGAGCCACCGCGAAACCTATCACACCTCTCAAAAGGACTTTCATTTGTCCAACACCTCCTATAGGTTCTTGTATTTCTCGATCTAAGAGTTACAAGGCGTTATGAGATCAAAATCCCCGGTGATTGTGGTGGTCTGGGCGCTCCAACCAACTCAACTCAATAACCCGCCCCTCCGGCTGCAGGAACGCCTCATACAGCTTCGTGATCTCCAGCGCGTCGCGCAGCCCGCACTTTTCCGGAGGCCGATCCTGCTTGACGCAATCCACGAAATGCGCCACTTCGCCGTAGTATCCGAGCATAAAAAGGCCCTTGTTATATAGTTGGCCCAGCGAAAACTCCGGCTCCCAGTAGAGCGGCGCGCCCGCGTCGTCCCCGATAAAGCTGGGGGAACCTCCGTAGCCGCCGGGACCACGACCTCCTGGGCGGTAGTAAGTGAGCTTGATCCCGTTTTCCACGACCACATTGGCGCCCAAACCGACGACTTCGAGTCTCTCCAGCAGCGACGTCCCCGACTGGCCGGCAGTGAAATGCAAAGAGCCTATAGCGCCGCTGGCAAACTCCAGCATGGCAAATCCACCGCCGCACGAATTGCGCCGGTAGAACAGCGTCCTCACCGGGCCACAGAAGTAGTTCAGAATCGACGCCGGATGGCACAGGTGGTCGAGAAAGCTGATGAGGGCCGGGTTCTCCTTCAGACTTCCCTTCTGCTCCTGCGCCGGAATGCCCTGCGGGTATCGGACCGATATGGAGGTGATGCCGCCGAACTCCTCGTATCGGCTGATCTCGTGCGCCTTCTCATTCGCCGTAAAGAAACACTTCTTAAAGCCGACCAGGGTGAACTTGCCGGTCCGCTCGCTGACCTCCATTGCCCGCCGTATCTCCTCACTCGAAGACGAAGGCGGCTTTTCCGTGTATGCGTGGCAGCCCGCCTCCATGCAGTCCATCGCCAGCCTCACGTGGCTGGGTTCGCCGTAGCTGTCGTAGTTTGTCACAATGAGGACCGCGTCCAGATCCTCGCGCTCCAGCATCTCCAAGTGGCTTGTGTAGTGACGCTCGGCGCCGAAGGTCTTGGCGAACGCCTCCGCCCGTTGCGCGTCGAAATCGCAAGTGGCCACAAGACGGGTCGGAGTGAACCGCAGAACCGGATAAACGTTGCGAAACGCATGACCACCGCATCCGATAAACCCGACGCGAATCCGCTCGTCGCGGTCCATAGGCCGACCAAAGATATCCAGGGGAATCGACATTACGGAACCTCGTAAGCTGTGATAACAAATGGGGATCGGAACTGTTTACTGTTCACCGTTCACTCGCTCTTCCGCGTCGCCCGCCGACGCCCACGCCTCGGCGCCTTCTTCCGTTCGCCCGCCGCCTTCGTATCGAACTTGCCGAGCGGCTCTCGCAGTTTGGGGAATACCTCGCAGAGGATCACCTGCACGCTCGCGGCCACGGGCACGGCGAGGATCATACCCGCGACCCCGTACGCCGCGCCGCCGAAAGTCAGCGCGAATATGCTGAGCACGGGGTGCAGGCCAACCGCGCCGCCGAGCACTCTTGGCGTCAGCAGCATATCAAACACCTGGTTGAGGACCAGTGTGCTCCCGGCGATGATGAAGGCAATATACACGTGGTCCGGACGCTGCACGAGCGAGACCAAAAACACGATCAATAGCGTCGTCACCGGTCCGATGTACGGCACGGCGTAGAGCAGCCCGGCCGCCAGGCTGATGAGAAGCGCGTAACGGACGCCGAAGATTGAGAAAAGGATGAACGCCGCCACGCCGTAGAGCGCGCAGACGAGGACCAGCCCGCGTATGTACCGGGCGAACACGTTTCCCACCGCCCGCGCGGCCTTCAGCGTCCTTTCGCGCTGCGCATCGGGGAGCAGAAATATGAGCTTGCCCCTGATCTTGTCCAGATCCTTCAGCAGCATGAAGGTTATCAGCACAATCAGGATGAGCCATATCGACTTCTGCAGCGTGCTCTGGAGAACGCTCAACAGGAGATTGGCCGCCGAGCCCGCGAAGGACTTGATCTGGCTGGAAAACCGCTCCAACGCCTCCGATGCCGTGGTGGGAGCGTGGAACCGGCTCAGCAGCGGCCTGGCCCTTGCGGCGAGATCGGACAGGAACTCGCTCCCCCTGTCATAGTAGCCGGGAAGGTCCGTCGTGAAATCGCCAACCTGCGAGATGACCGCCGGAACGATGGAGATAATGCCCGCCGCCACTATGAGAATGAATACCACGAACACGACCAGCGTCGCCACAACTCGGGACAGACCTCTGCTCTGCAGCTTGACGACCACGGGATCGAGCAGAAGCGCGAAGGCAATCGCAACTACGAACGGTGGAATTACGCCGCGGATCGCGGACAGGAAACTGAGAAAGATTGGGGCGAACGCGATGATCGCGACGTACAGGAGGAACCCTGTCACGAAGACGGCCACGCTGATATAGAATATTGTTCTGGGCAGATTGTTAGAAGGCATGTCGGTCGGGCGTCACTCAGACAGAAGCTCTTTCAGCTTGACTCTATGCTTCGGGACACGTTTTTCGTCCCGAAGCCAACCTAGACCGTCACTCAGACAGAAGCTCTTTCAGCTTGCGGAGAGCCTTCTGCTGCAGCCTGGAAACGTGCATCTGAGAGATGTTGAGCCGCCGCGCCACCTCCGTCTGAGACATGTCCTTAAAGAACCGATAGTAGATAATCGCCTTTTCCCGCGGCTCCAGGCAATCCATTGCGTGCTTCAGATCGCCGTAGGTCTCGATGTTCTGCAGCGAGATGTCCACCTCGCCCACGAACTCCGCCAGAGTCAGCGGCGCGGATTCGGACTCGTAGGCCAGCTTGCTGTCGAGAGAGACGGTGTCGTAGGCGTTGCCAAGCTCTATGGCTTCGAGGGTTTCCTCCTCAGTGGCGCCGATGGCCTGGCCTATCTCCTGGACAGTCGGCGAATGGCCCAGCCGCTGGCTCAACTGTTCGGCCGCGTTGTTCGCGGCCAGATTCAGCTCCTGAAGCCTCCGTGGGACCTTCAAGCTCCACGCTTTGTCGCGGAAATGGCGTCGGATCTCCCCTACTATGGTCGGAGTGGCGTACGTCGAGAACTTCGTCTCTCTGCCGGGATCGAACCTGTCCACCGCGTTTATCAGGCCGATTGTGCCGACCTGAATAAGATCTTCGAGCGGCTCGCCGCGATTTGCGAATTTGCCGGCCAGGAATCGCACGAGGTTTTGGTGCATTATGACCAGACGCTCTCGTATGGCGGGGTTCCTGGTTTCAGCATACTTGCGGAACAAGGTCTCGGTGTCGTCTGCCGCCCAGTCCGCAACTCCCCCCTTGTGGTGGGTGGTCATAGAACTATCCTGCATGTTTAACCATGGTTACGCGAGTGCCGCCGTCGAGGGAGGAGACATTGACTTCGTCGACCAGCAGCGTGATGAGCAGCGCGCCCAGGCTTTCCGGATCGGGATCCCGGTTGGCCGACTCGGCAGGCTCCTGGCGTTCTCCGGCGTCGTCGATGATCTCGACGGTAAGGGTCGATTCCGATATAGAGCTCCTGACAAGCACATCGGTGTCCTGCCGCTGGTTCTTGGCGGCCCATTCCACGGCGGTCGTGCAGGCCTCGCCAACGGCGAGACGTATATCTTCGACTTCGTCGTAAGAGAACCGCATACGGCTTGCGACACCCAGGATGGCCAGTCGGGCTACGCCAACATATTCCGGCCTGGCGGGTATCCTCAGCTCAACAACTGCTGCTTCGCCACCAGCTTCCACTATACGGTCTCCTTTCCGGCCAGTTCGGATTTGGCTTCATCTTCGGAGTTGTAAATGTCGAATATTTTGTCCAGCCCGGTTATCTCGAAAACCCGCCTTATTCGCGCGCTGGGACAGATGAGCGGAAGGTTTCCGTCGCGCTCGCGCACCCGCTTGAGACCGCCGATCAGCACTCCAAGCGCCGTGCTGTCGAGATATTCGACCTTGGTCAGGTCTACCACCATCTCCGTGTGACCTTGTTCGAGCAAACTGATCATCTGCTGCTTTAACTGAGGCGCGGTGTAGACGTCCACCTCCCCCTCAAGCTCGATAAGCGGAATGCTCGAGTTCAAAGACCGTGCGTTGATGTTGAAATTCACCAATTACCACCTCATTCTAAACGAGATCGGATCGTTGTGCCGGCAAAAACACGCGCGGTCGGCCCGTGACTCGGCCTGTGCGCGGGCGTCACATTATATGTGTGTATACCCCAAGCGTCGCGATATGATTCCCGCTAACGTCCTGCTCGTAACAGTTCAGGAATGGTTGGTACGACTCTCCTTGCTGCTCACCCTTGGGAGAATACGAACGTAATCCCCTCTCCCTTGACGGGAGAGGGTTAGGGTGAGGGTGAAATCTGCTCCTGATTCCTGAATCTTACCCCTACTCAGGCTTGACTGCCTTCTTCCGGGGTCTGCTCCTGGACCTCTTCCTTCTTGTGCGACACAGCCTTCTTTCCGGCGTCCACGGCCTGCTGCAGCTTGGACTTGGTCTCTTCAAACAGCTTCTTGCTGCGCTGCACCTGCTCTTCCATGGAAGCGGACAAATCCGAGATCACCTGCTCGGACTTTTGCCGCAGATCGTCCAGGGTCCGTTTCACGTCTTCTCTTGTCTCCGCGCCGGACTTGGGCGCCAGCAGCAGGGCAGTAACCGCGCCGATGATGGCGCCGATTCCGATTCCGGCCAGCAGGTTCAATGCTACATCTTTGTCTTCGCTGTCATGCATTCCCCGATACCTCCTTGGTTTATTTCGGAGCGCCGCGAAGCGCCCGTAGGCCGAGCTTCAACGTTTCGACGAGGCCCTTGACCGCAACCGACGAAGTCTGCGCGGCCTTCGACGCGGCCATAACGACGGCTCCACCCCCGATGATCTCCTCGATCAGGACGAGCATTCGCCCGAGGCGGTCGACCTTGTCCCTGAACTCACCGGTTGCTGAATCAACGTTGCGCAGCGTCGTCCTGGATTCCTGAAGGAGCGGGATCAGCTCCTCGCGCATCATCTCGATCGTCTTGTTGGCCGAATCCGCCGCGCGCAAGAGCCGTATCGCGGCAATAGTCATAACCACGGCCGCCATCACAAACACCGCCACCGCGACGATCGCCGCTATTGTAAACCCCATTGGCGCCTATCTATCTTTCTTCCACCGGCAGGAACGTCCGCCCTGCCCTACACAAGTCCGGCAAGCCTCCCGGCCGAGGCCAGAATCTCGTCCGCCTCATTCCGGCTTGCGATAATGCCGCCGCCTACCACAACTTCGTCCTGATACAGGACTACTGACTGACCGGGCGTTACCGCCCGCTGCGGCGTTTCGAATCGGACGCGGATTGCCCCCCCACCTAACGAGCAGGCTTTCGCGGGCGAATCCTGCATATTATATCTGATCTTTGCGGAAACAACAACACAGCCGGACAGAGTGTCCGCTCCTATCAAATTTACGTCTTTTGCGACCAAATCGTCCCCGTAAAGGTCGCTATTGGCGCCAACGACCACGGCGTTGCTCGATTTGTCGATCTCGACCACGTACATCGGGTGGCTGGCCGCAATGCCGAGGCCCTTTCGCTGGCCGATAGTATAGAATGCTATACCCTTGTGCCGGCCCAAAACATTCCCGCTGGTGTCAAGAACAGGCCCCGGCCTGACCAGGTCCGGCGCCGCCGCGGCAAGGAAGCCGCCGTACTTATTATCCGGAACGAAGCAAATCTCCTGGCTGTCCGGCTTTTCCGCTACCGACAATCCCAGTTCCGCCGCGGCCGCCCTGGTTTCCTGCTTGGTCTGCCCGCCTAGAGGAAACAGCGTTCTGCCGAGCTGCTCCTGGGTCATGGTGTAGAGAGCGTACGACTGATCTTTCGACATATCCAGCGCGCGCTTGAGCAGCCAACGCTCCGATTCTCTGTCAAACTCGATCCTCGCGTAATGGCCTGTGGCGATCCTGTCCGCCCCCAGCGACGACGCCCTTTGCAGCAGAACGTCGAACTTGACGAACTGGTTGCACCGGATGCACGGATTTGGCGTGCGGCCCGCCCGGTATTCGCGGACGAAGTCGTCGATCACGAGCTTCTCGAACTCGGCCTGAAGGTTCAGCGCGTAGTGCGAAATGCCGATCGTGTTGGCGACGCGCCTGGCGTCCTCGACGGCGGAAAGGGAGCAGCATCCGCCCGACCTCGACGCCGCCGAATCAGGCCAAATCTGCATAGTCACGCCGATAACATCGTAACCCTGCCTCTTAAGCATCGCCGCGGCTACGGAACTATCAACCCCGCCGCTCATCGCGGCCACAACGCGGCCTCGTGCGCTCATACTTCCTCCCTCCACTCATTCCACTCCCTCCACTCCCTTCCTCATCTCTTCCATCCTCTTCCTAATCTTCCCCTCATACCCACTCTCACTCGGCTCGTAATACGGCCCGCTTTTCGCGGATTCGGGGACGTACTCCTGCTCCACATAGTGGCCGGGAAAGTCGTGAGGATACTTGTACCCCTTGCCGTGCCCCAGCTTCTTCGCGCCCGGATAGTTGCTGTCGCGCAGGTGAGTCGGAACCGGCGGTGTGCGCCGTTCCTCCACATCCTTCATGGCGCGGGAGATGCCCAGATAACTGGCGTTGCTCTTGGGAGCGCACGAGATATATATGGCCGCTTGCGCGAGTGGGATTTGCGCCTCTGGCATTCCCACGAACTCGACCGCATGCGCCGCGGCGTTCGCTATCACAAGAGCCATCGGGTCCGCATTGCCCACATCCTCGGCGGCCTGTATGATCATCCGACGCGCGATGAACTTCGGATCCTCTCCCGCGTAAAGCATACGCGCGAGCCAGTACAGGGCGGCGTCGGGATCGGAGCCGCGCATCGACTTGATAAATGCTGAGATCGAATCGTAGTGGTTATCCCCGGTTTTGTCGTATCTCAACACGCGCTGCTGAATCGCCTCGGCTGCGATTTCGACGGTCACCCTGCGAGAACCTGAGTCGTCGGGCTCTGTAGTGATCACCGCCAGTTCGAGCGCGTTGAGCGCGTTCCTCGCGTCTCCGTTTGAAACGTCCACAATATGCGCCAGCGCGTCTTCGTCCAACGCGGCCGGGTATATTCCCAGCCCGCGCTCCTCGTCCTCAAGGGCCCTCTGCACGATCCCGCGAAGCAGTTCCGCGGTCAGTGGCTCAAACCTGAATATCCGCGAGCGCGAGATCAACGGCGAATTGACCTCGAAATAAGGATTCTCCGTCGTGGCGCCTATCAGTGTGACCGTTCCGTTCTCGACGTGCGGCAGAAAAGCGTCCTGCTGCGCTTTATTGAACCGATGGATTTCATCGACAAACAGGATCGTCTTCTGCCCGTTCAACCGCAGTCGCTGCGTTGCGCGCTCGATGACTTTTCGAATGTCAGCCACACCGGCGGTCACGGCGCTGAAGTTCTCGAAAGCCGACTTGCTGCGGGACGCTATGATAGAGGCCAGTGTGCTCTTGCCGCAGCCCGCCGGTCCCCAGAATATCGCGGAGGTCAGCTCGTCGCGTTCGACCGCGCGGCGAAGGAGCTTGTCCGGACCGAGGATATGCTCCTGGCCGACGAATTCATCGAGGTCCCGCGGCCTCATCCGAGCAGCGAGCGGGGCCTGCGGCGTTGACTCTTCCTCTTTGAACAGGTTCGCCATCGTCTATCTCTCCCAAGGGGCCAAAAGAAAAAACCCCCACCACGGCGGATGCGGTGGCAGGGACGGCTACGAGCCTATCCTAGCACAAGGCCCGTGGGACTTCAAGCGAGCTTGGGTAACAGTTCAGGAATGGTGAGCGCCTGCCGGGGAACGTCATTCCGAGGAACGAGGAATCTGCTTTTTCCGGCTGCTTTACAGAAGCAGATTTCTCGACTCCGCTGGCGCTCCGCTCCTAAGAAAGTGCCCATGGTTGAGGGTTGGTGGTTGGTAGTTGGTAGCTGGTAGCTGTGTCGTATCCGTCCGATCCGTCCGATCTGTCCGACAGTGGGTAACAGTTCAGGAATGGTGAGCGCCTGTCGGGCAACGTCATTCCGAGGAACGAGGAATCTGCTTTTTCCGGAGGCACGGTGCGAGAGAAGCAGATTTCTCGACTACGCCGGCGCTCCGCTCGAAATGACATTCAGCGCCACGTACTTCCTATTCCTGAACTGTTACGAGCTTGGTTATCGGCTATCGGTTGACAGTTGACGGTTCGCATCCGTCCGATCCGTCTGATCCGTCCGACTCATCCGACTCATCCGACTCATCCGACTCTTTCGACTCCTCCGACTCCTCCCAGATCATTGACATCCCTCCCCTTCTCAGGGTAAGATACCTTCAGCTTGCTGCCAAGCCGGCTGGAATGGCTCTTAACGATCGCTGCTTCCCGAGCCAACCAGCAGACGATCGTTGAGACGCGCGAGATGAAATCCTGTCCACGCTGCGGAACCCAAACCGATACAGACGGGGCGTCGTGCCTTCACTGCTATGCGCCCCTCGATCCCGTTCCCACATCTCCCGGGCCGTGCGAACAGACTCCGGCGCTCGTGAGAATTCTTCGAAGCAGATACTGCGCATACAGTTGCGCCGGCCTGGCCCTGGCGGCGGTGTACGCGGGAATCGTGCTCTCCTTATGTCCCACTGCGCCCCCTGTTGGAACCGCTGATCTGTCTCAGCGCGTCGCCCCAAGCGCCGCCGCGCGATCGATGGAACGGCAGAAGATGGCGCTCAAGGGGCCGCGTTCCGCTAAGGTTGCAATTGCGCCGAAGCGCGTGGCCACGAAGCCTCCTAAGAAAGCGCTTGTTTCGGGAACAAGATTCACGAAACACCGGGAAACACCGGAAAGCGGGACTTCGGCTTCAGAGAACAAGCCGAAGCATCAGCCGCCGCAAATTGCAGAAAGAGCGGCCCCGACGACCGTTCGCCCTAACATCGCGGCGAAAAAGGCCGCCGCGAAGCCTGCGGTGGTTGCGAAGGTCAGCAAGAAAACTCCGCCCGCCAAACCGCAAAGCCCCATGGCCGCGAAACGCCCCGCCGCGAAACCGGCCAGGAGCGCCGCCGAGTACCGTCCGCGGCGTTATCACGGAAAAGTCGTCCGCAACCGCGTCCGCCGGTTTCCTGACAAAGTACTCGCTCTTACTTTCGACGACGGGCCGGATAGAGTCGTAACTCCTAAGGTCTTGCGGACTCTCGCTAAGTATAAGGTCCGGGCGACTTTCTTCATAATCGGCCAACACGCCAGGGAGCGCACGGACATACTGCGCCAGGTTGCGGCGGCAGGGCATGCGGTCGAGAGTCACAGCTATTCGCACCCATCAAGGCCATCCAAGGCAATTGCCGAGCAGGAGCTTGTAAAGACGGCGGCCCTGATCCGCGGCGCCACGGGGCGAAATCCGACGTGCTTCCGTCCGCCTTGCGGGATTCTTGACAACGCGCTTACGCGCCAGGCGTTGAAAGACGGATATACCGTGGTAAATTGGACCGTGACGTCCGCGGACACTTCTCGCCGCGCCACGCCGGGCATGATCGCCGGCAACGTAATCGCCAAACTCAAGCCCGGAGACATCATCCTTGTCCACGACGGACCCGGCCACCGCAAAACCGCCGCGGCTCTGCCGATCATACTCCAGCAGGCCAAGAAGAAGGGGTTCCGATTCGTGACCGTGCCGGAACTGTTGAATGACTGGGACCGCTGGTTGGTCGCCTGCGAGAACACGGAGAGGCAGCGCAAAGCCCGCCTCAGGATGCAGGCGAAGCTCCACCCTACGCAGCGGCGGGGATGATGGAAAGGCCAGCCAAATCCCCTCTCCCTATTTCCCTATCCCTCCAGGTATCTTACCTGGAGGGCGACAGTGCAGATCCTATCCCTCCAGGTACCTTACCTGGAGGGCGACAGTGCAGATCCTATCCCTCCAGGCACCTTACCTGGAGGGCGACAGTGTAGATTTCCTATCCCTCCAGGCACCTTACCTGGAGGGCGACAGTGCAGATATGAGCGTCCCTATCGCCATCTCCGCCGCGGCCCGCAAATCCGGCAGCGGCAGTATCTCCGCCGACAGATACCCTTCGTAGCCTACCTCCTTCAGCGTCTTGACCACCTCGGCGAAGTCGATGTGCCCGAACCCCGGAGCCCAACGGTTGCTGTCGGCGGTGTGAACGTGGGCGATGCGGCTTCCGGCGGACACCAGGCTGCCGCGGATCGACGGCTCCTCGATGTTCATGTGAAACGTGTCCACGAGCAGGCCAAGGTTGGGGAAATCCAACTTCTCGACAAAGTCGAGAGCTTCCGAGACCGTGTTGATAATATCCGTCTCGTAGCGGTTGATCGGTTCGAGGACTACCGTAACGCCTTTCTGCTGGGCTGTTGAAAGGCATGAACGCAGACCGTCTTCTATCAGTTCCAGAGCCTGGTCTTTGCTCATACCCTCCGCGGTCCGGCCTCGGATCAGGCCGACTATCAGGATAGCGTCGAACTCGGCGGCGAAGTCGATTCCGTCCTTCAACCTCTCCGCTGCCCGGCGGCGCACGCCGGCGTCCGGATCACACAGACTGAGATGGTCGTCAACATAAGCCTGGCCGGTCCCGATTGCGCTGACCGCCAATCCCGACTGCTCGATCAGTTCACGAACGAACCGGAGATCGACCTCTTTCGGGTTTCGGACGTGCAGTTCAACACCCTCAAACCCAAGCCGCGCGACGTCACGTACCGCGCTCGCCAAATCGGCGGTGTATGTTGCGGGGGAAAAGCTGGTCGGGGAGATGGATAGGACAAAGCTAGTTTTCATAAGCCTCAAGCAGCATACCGTACCTCAGCCGACGAGATAACCTTATCGCGGAAGTAGCGACTTAGGTCCTTCGGAGTCCGCATGTCTACCTTGCGCCCGATAATATTCGAGAGATCGATCTCGAGTCCCGCCAATCCGATCAATCCGACGTGGAAATCAGGCTCAAACTCGACCAGCACATCCACATCGCTATCCGGGCCAAAATCATCCGTCAAGACGGAGCCGAACAGCGACAGTTTCCTGATCCCGTTCTTCCTGCAGAATTCAGCAATGGCCTCTCGATCCATGTTCACTTTAATCATTCGTATCACATCACACGGACTTGCGCGCCGTGGTCAATCCCCTACTCCTCTACATCCTCATCCAACTGCACCGCTATGTGCAGCTCCTCAAGCTGCGCGGCGTCAACAGGCGACGGCGCTTTGGTCATGGGATCGTACCCGCTCGCGGCCTTCGGGAAAGCAATGACCTCCCGAATGCTCTCGTCGTCGGTAAGCAGCGTGACCGTGCGATCGAGTCCCGTAGCGAATCCGCCGTGCGGCGGCGCGCCGAATTCAAAGGCTTCGAGCATGTGCCCGAACCGAGCCTGAGCGTCCTCTTCATTGTAGCTCATCAACTCGAACACCTTCTGCTGAATGTCCCGGCGGTGAATCCTGATGCTGCCCGAGCCAAGCTCAAACCCGTTGCAGACCATATCGTAACACCATGCCCGGACCCTGCCCGGATCGGTTTCGAGATACTGTATGTCGTCCTCGTGCGGCGAGGTAAACGGGTGGTGCATCGCATCCCACCGCTTCTCCTCTTCTTTCCACTCCACAAGCGGGAAATCGACCACCCAGCAAAATGCTACCTCGTTCTTGTCCGCAAGTCCAAGCCGCTTGCCCATGTCCGCTCGCATCCTGCCGAGAACGTTGGCGACCACGGCCGGCGCGTCGGCGACTATGGCCAGCAGATCGCCGGTTTTTGCCCCGGCGCGCTCCAGGATCGCGGTTATCTGCCCTTCTGTGAGGAATTTGGCTATCGACGACTTCGGCCCCTCCTCGGTCACGGCGACGGTCACGAGTCCTTTTGCGCCAAACGTCTTCGCGAAATGGGTCAGGTCGTCGATCTCCGTGCGGCTGTAACCGGCGCAGCCTGGAATAGCTATGCCCTTGATGCGACCGCCGGACTCCCACGTGTTCCTGAACACCTGAAACTCGGCCTCAGCCGCTATGTCGGTGATGTCGAAAAGCTCCATCCCAAACCGCAGGTCCGGCTTGTCGATCCCGAATCGCTCGATAACCTCGTTATACGCGAATCGCGGGAACGGCTTCGGGAACTTCAGTCTCTTCTCGGACAGTTTCTCGATGATCTCCGCGTGGAGGTCGTCCATCAGCGCAAACACGTCCTCCTGCTTGACGAAGCTCATTTCGAGGTCGAGCTGCGTGAACTCCGGCTGCCGGTCGGCGCGGCTTTCCTCGTCGCGGAAGCACTTGGCTATTTGGAAGTACTTCTCGAACCCCGCCACCATAAGAAGCTGTTTCAACTGCTGCGGCGACTGCGGCAGCGCATAGAACGTTCCAGGGTACACGCGGCACGGGACCAGGTAGTCCCGCGCCCCCTCAGGCGTGCTCTTGATCAGAATCGGCGTCTCGACCTCGACAAACCCCCTGCCGTCCATAAAATCGCGAATGAGCTTAACGACCCTGTGGCGCAGGAACATCCTGCGCTGCATCTCGGGCCGGCGAAGGTCGAGATATCGATATGTCAGCCGGACGGTCTCGTCCACGCTGATATCGTCGGCAATGGCAAACGGGGGCGTCTTGGCGGTGTTCAGAACCTCGATCCCACTCACGGCGACCTCGACAGCGCCCGTTGCAAGGTTCGCGTTCTCCGTCCCCGCCGGGCGCTTCCTGACCTCGCCGATTATCTCCAGGACGTATTCGCTCCTGACCGTCTCGGCGATCACGTGGGCGTCCGGCGACGACTGCGGATCGATGACCGTCTGCACGACACCCGTCCGGTCGCGCAAATCGATGAAAATCAGGCCCCCGTGGTCCCTCCTCCGCTGCACCCAGCCGTCAAGGATGATCCGCTTCCCAATATCGGACGCTGTTACTTCGCCGCAATAGACGGTCCGTTGTTGCATGAATACCCCCAGGTTGAAAGTTGAAGTTTCCGATCAGGCCACGAGTCCAACAGAAGTAGCTGGCAAAGACTCGATCTCCAGACGCGAGAGATCTATGACCTTACTCGCGTGATCGATATCGATGCCGACAAGGTTATCCTCTGCGTCGAAATCCAGAACGACCCCTGGTTTGATCTCGCGCGAATCAACGCTGGGCCTATCAACCAGGTCGATGTATAAGGAATCTGCCAACGCGCTGTATGACAACTTCATCGCAAATTCTCCGCTAGACAGCTACTGCTATTCTGCGGGAACGGTCTCATACGACTGCCTTATCGAATACCTCCAAGTCAGTTCCCGCAGCAGACCGCCACCGAGCTAATGGGCGTCTCCACCTGTTCTCCGGTCTCCATGTTTTTCACCATCGCCACGCCGCGCGAAATCTCATCCTCACCCAGCAGGACCACATAACGCGCGCCAAGCTTCCCGGCCAGCCGCATTTGCGCCTTCAGACTGCGCCCGGCGTAGTCCATCTCCGACGAAATGCCGCTCTTACGCACCTCGGCCAACAGGCGAAAACCTGCTTCCCTGGCAGCGTCGCCGAGCGTCGCCACAAAGGCGGTAACACTCGAATCCACCGGAAGCTCGATCCCTAATCTTTCCAGCGTCAACAGCAGCCGCTCCTCACCCATCCCAAAACCCGCGGCGGGAGTGGAAGGGCCGCCCAATTCCTCCACCAGGTTATCGTAGCGCCCGCCGCCCAGGACTGAGTTCTGCGCCCCAAGCTGCTCACTGACGATCTCGAATACGGTCTTTGTGTAATAGTCGAAACCCCTCACCAGTCGTTGGTCTACAGTGAACGGAACGCCTATGAGCGACAGGTAGCGCTTCACGTCCTCGAAGTGCGTCCGACAGCCTTCCTCGAGCGTGTCCAGTATCGACGGCGCGCCGGCGAGCAATTCGCGGCAGCGCTGCACCTTGCAGTCGAGCATGCGTAGCGGGTTAGCCGTATAACGGACTTTGCAGGTCTCGCACATCTCGCTCATAAACGGCAAGGCGTATTTGCGCAAGGCGTCTCGATACGCGGGACGGCAGTTCGGACAGCCGACGGTATTGAGCTTAAGCTCAATACTCTTAATGCCGAGGGAGTCGAGGAAATCCATTGCCAGGCCGATGACTTCCGCGTCGAGCGCGGGATCGGGCGATCCGATGGCCTCCACTCCCAATTGGTGGTGCTCGCGGTATCTGCCGGCTTGGGGCCGCTCGTAACGGAAAACGCTTGTGATGTAGTAGAGCTTATTAAGCGGGAGATCGGCGC
>JAUSGG010000159.1 GCA_030649165.1 Armatimonadota bacterium | reverse complement strand
TGAAGAATCTTCTATCGCACAAGCGCCAGGTTCGGCTTCGCAGTTGGACGTTGCAGCTATCCGGGAGAAGATCCTTCGCAAGCTCAGGATGACATCCGCGGGGCGTCCGCAGAACAAGCGTTCCGTGAATAAATCGGGCTAACAATCTGTGCAACAGGCCCGTAAGCGAAAACGAGCGAAACTCCAATCCTATCAATCCCCTCCCCCATCAAGGGAGAAGGAACAGGTTTCCTTCTCCCCTGACGAGAGGTTGTCCGGAGGGAGGGCAAAAGGATTCTAAGGTTCATAGGGTTGGTAGGGTCATAGGAACCTCAGTGCGATAGGAAATCTAGATTTGCTTTGTAGTCAATTCGGGCTTCGATGTCGTCTTTGGCCTGAATGCCCGGGTTTGTGCTGTTCCACTTGGTCACGGCGGCTTCGAAGTTCAGGTAGTGGTCCGCGCTGACCTGGTGATCGTATTTGAAGCGAATCGTCCTGCCGGTCAATGCGCCTGCCGCCGTGCCCGCGAGGCTGCGCCCGAGGCTGACCTCAAAATCCGCTCCGTAGCTCAGTTTGCCCGACACGCCGATCGTCAGCGGGCTGACGACCTTCATCTCCTTGAAATCTTCGTCCTTGCGGTAATCGGCAATCAACTTGTAGCCGTTGCCGACAGTCGATGTCAATCTCAGCAGCGCGCCACCGACCGGGGTCGTCTTGCCGTCGGCAGCTTCCTTGTAAGTGAAGTAGTTGTAGTTGAGCGTCGTCCCGCCGAAGAGCTTTGCGTCCAGGTTGTAGGCGCGAACGAGATACGGATTGGTGGGACCGTCGTCGCGTCGCTTGTAGAGAGCGTCGAAATGCAGCCAGCTCTTGGGATCGCGATTGCTGACGAACTTATAAGTCCGGAGGCTCGGCAACTGCGCGTTCGAGGCTTCCTGCCCGCTGTATTCGAGCATCAGGTTTCCACCAAACGCGTCCGACTCGAACTTGGCCGCGGCGCTGGATTTGCTCACGTCGCCGTTCAGACTCTCTCGGGAGACCCCGGCCGCCAGCTTGCCGTTCCGGAACCATCCGAACCTCTTGAAGACCGGACCCTGAAGCATCAGCTTCCGCGCGGTCAAATCCTGCTCGTTGTTGGTTGCGCGCTGCGTCAGGTCGGCGGTGAGGCTCAAGCCGTTTCGCAAGTTCCACTGAGCGTTGTAGATGTCGCTGGCCGACGACGGCTCCTCGCCGCGGTCGATGTCCAGATGCCGCGCCTTCATCGAAAGCGACTTGGACAGACTATACTGAAGGTTCACGTCAAGGGTGTTCTCGAACTTGCCGTTGTCGAGATCGAACAGCTTCCGGTCGGCGAACCCGAACAGCTTTTTCGTCTTGTCGGTCTCCAGGTGCATGGTCCGGCGCGTGATCAACTGCGCTTCGGCCGATTCTTTCCGCGCCTCCAGCGTGTCGTCGCTCCCGGTGACGTAGATGCCGTTTCCGAGACGATGCTCGAAGGTGAGCAGCTTGTGCCAATATGTGTCCACGTTGCCGGTCTCCGACGTGAAGGAGAACTGGTCGCTGAGCAGACCGAGCTTGGTATCCTTGTTCAGCGCGTAGGTGATCTCGTTGCGAAGCTGCTTGCGGTCGAGCCCCCTGGCCTCGTTGTGCGCGTTGTAGAGGAAGGACTTGAGGCTGATCTTCTTGCCCAGGGCGAAAGCGCCGCTGAGGTCCATCTGCTTGAAGCCCTGCTCCGTAACGAGCTTCGCCTTGTCGGGATCGACCAAATCGGCTATTCGCGTGAAGCCCTGGTCGATATTGAGGAAGTTGGCCTTCACGTCAAACGTCTTGCCCTTGAACCCGAGGCTCTGCCTGGTGAGGCCACCGTTGTCGTCGGAGACCTTGGAGAAGGCCATCGTCGCCTGCATCCCGCCGCCGAGCTTCACATCGCCCGCGAGGTTCAGCCGGTCCATGCCGCGCTCGTTGCCGAACTGCTGCTTTTCGACTTCGGTCATGTCAGCGAGCCTGGTGAAGGAGTCGTCGATGGACTGCTTGAAGCCGCTCAGGTTGAAGTTCTTTCCGGCAAATCTGAAACTGTCGCGCTCGATTCCGCCGCCCTGGCCGCTGATTCTGAGCATCTGCATCCAACTCGCCGTCGGTCCGGAGCCGAAGCGCAGGCCGTAGCTGCCGCGGTCGAGGCCGGCCTGCTTGAGCAGTTGCTCTTTGTCCTTGTCCGTGACCTGCTGCGCGGTTGCGTCCGGGTTAAACTGGCGACGAATGGAGAGCGACATTGCGGTCTTCTCGGCGTCGGTCAGGTCTTTGAGCCTGGCGAAGCCTTTGTCGGACCCGCGCATATCGGCGAAGAACCCGAAGCTCTTGCTGTCGAAGTTGAAGCCGCGGGAGTAGAACTCGCCGGTCTTGTCCTGGATCGTGTTCCAGAACAGGCCGTTGGGCGAAGAGACGGCGGCAAGCCCGCTGCCCGATCCGAACTGCAGACCCAGGCTCATGCGCTTGAGCCCCTTCTCTTTTTCGAGCTGTTTGAGAACATCTTCGGATGCGGCCCGGCTGTCGCGGAGCGCGGAGAAGCCGTTGAAGTTGAGACCAACGTCCTGGTAACCGATCCGCAGCTTTGCGCCGCCAAGACCGATGTCCGCGTTCTGCGACATCAATTGATCGGCCGTGCCCTGCTGGGCCCCAGCAGTGAGTCTGCTCAGCGGGCTGAGATCGCTGAAACGCATGGCCGATTTCTGAGGATTGGAGATGTAGATCATACTGTTCAAACTGGACGCAAGTCCCAGCTTGACTGTGCTGTTGAACCCGTAAGTGGCGATATCCGGAGTCTGGCCGGAGGCTCCCGCCGCGCGGTAAGCGTAGGTAAAATCGAGCGAGAGATTGCGGGTATTCGCCAGGGCCAATCCGGGAACGCTGAGGACCGTGCGCTCTCCGGTGTCGCCCGCCGCGTATCGATAGCTGACTCGGACGGCTTCCGTTTCCTTGATCGGGCGGCTGAACATGAGCGATCCGCCGCGATAGTCCATGTAGTAGTCCACGCCTCGGGTCTGCTTCATCCCGCCGACCGTGACGCTCTCGCTTCGGGCAATAACGTTGCCGTGAGAGAGGACATATCCGGCCGGTGTGCCGCTTCCCTGAAGGGTCTCGAACTCGGGTTTGCTCGGCACGTTCTCCGATGGCTGCGCGTCGGCGACGTAGAGACTGCCAAGCGCGCCGAAAAGCCCGTCCGCCTGGCCGGACTGGCCAAGAGGGCCGTCCGCCCGCAGAGGGCTTGCGCTTGTCAGCAGAACCATCCCGATCAGTATCGGGACCATTTTCCGGTTCAAAGTCTCTATCATTTCGGTAAAATCCGCCTCAGATCAGCGGGACTACTCAAGAAGCCAAAAACCCAAAGGAATCAGTCCCGAATTTCGGGACATTCCTGTCGGGTTAACTCTCTTCGTCTTCCGTCAGCGACGGAATCAGGTTTGGATGGCCCCTAGAACTTGGAGCCGAACAGGTTCACCGATACTCCCTCGCCTTTCTTCTGCAAGCGCATCTGCTGCTTGAGACTGCGGATCATCGCCCTGTCGTCACCATTTGGGACCGCGGGCCGGCCGGCGACTTTGACCGGTTCAGGCTTCGCGGCGGACTCGGTCGGTTTGTCCTTCTTGGCCTCGGTTTCGGCCACGACGGCGGGAGTTGTCTCAGCGGGCTTTTCAGCCGCCGCCGCCACGGTTGTCACGGGCGTCTCCGGCGCGTTGGCGGTCGTCTCGCTGGTGTCCGGAGCGGCGGGCTTGGGGGCCGCCTTCTGGGCAACCACCGGGGCGGCATCCGCGACTGCCATTTTTGGCTCAACGATCTTCTTCTCAGGAGCAACGGCCACATTCGTCACGCCGGGTCGGCGCCACTTGTGGACCGCATTTCCGGCGGTCTTGACGGGTTGCGGCGCCGAGGACGCCACGCTTTTCTCGATGACATCAGTGGTCGGCGTCTGAACGGGTTTGGCTATGCGCTCGACCTTGTTGTCGCCGCCGCGCGCGCTCTCGGTTGTCGATGGCTGGTTGGGGGTCTTAACCGCAAGAAACACGACCGACGCGGCAACCGCCGCGCCCGCGGCCAATCCGATTCGCACGGGGCGAAGCGCGGAAACGACTCGCTCGGTCAGCTTGCGGAGCGGAGTCGCGCTCTCCACGGTGGCGGCGGCAATTCGCGCCTTCAGAGTCGCGGGCGGCTCGACCTGGCCGACGGAACTCGCCACGGTCAGCATCCGCTGGGTCAGGGCAAGCTCCCTGGCGCAGGACTCGCAATGGTCGACGTGCTCCGTCACCATCAGGACCTCGGTCTTGGCCAGCTCGCCGTCGACGAACTCGGAGAGCATCTCGACGACCTGCTCGCACCGGGGCGAGAGGGCTTCTTCCCGGCTGACGGCTTCACGGATCGCAAACTTCAGGCCGGCCGGCGGCTCAACTTCCGCGGCGGCCATCATCGAGGACCGAACCGCCTCAAGGGCGGCCAGTTCCTCACGGCATTCCCGGCAACCGTGGAGATGGTCCTCGATCCTCTCCAGTGTCGCCTCGTCCACTACGCCGTCTACGTAGCAGGACAGTTTTTCCAGAACGACTTTACAATCCAACATCTACACCTCCTAGAGATTTGGTAACGCTTACCATCTATACGGACACGGGAGGAGGTGGGATGTTACAGGAATTTTTGGGAGGAGTCGGCGGAGTCGAATGAGTCGGAAGGGTCGGGAGGTGTTTGGAGACCTTCGGTCAGCGGTGGTGCGGGGTCGGGAGACCCGCGCACAGCAGTAGTGGCACTGCTGCGGGAGATGGTGGAGGTCGGGAGTTGAAACCGCGGATGAACGCGGATGGGGGGGAGGGTTGAGGCGCTGAAGGGGGAGGGCGCGGCGGGGGTTGGGGACATGGATGTCCCGGGAACCGGCCCCGGACATGGATCTCCGGGGCCATCGGCCCGTCACCTATCTGACGAAACGTGGTTCTCGATTACAGCGAGATTCTTCACTTCGTTCAGAATGACGCGCCACCCCGGTCGGAACTCCTACACTCACAACGGCGTGATGTCCGACTGGCTTCTGACGCGGAGGAGGCGGTGGAGGTCGGCGCCGATCTTTTCGCAGGACGATATGCCGGTTACCGCCACGTATTGCCAGCCCGGGTCGATGGTGACGGTTGAGGGGACGAGGCATTTGACGCTGACGCCGGAGCCATCGTCGATCTTGAACCAGGTCGGCAGGGCGGGAGGGGTGACGCTCTCGATCTCGGTGACGTGGCCCCAGGTTATGACCAGTAGGCCGATGTTGTTGAGGCCGGAGGCGCCGGTTATGCCGTCCTGGAGGCCGAAAGGACCGCCGCCGAGAACGCCGTTGCTCAGGGCCACCGGTGTGAGAGGGTCGCCGCTCGGCAGTAAGCCGGTGGTTGCCTGGGCGATCTCCAACTCTCCGTTCGCCGCAGTCGCCAAGACACCTTCCACTGAGATCCTGGCTCCGAGATCCCGCGAGTCACCGGTGTTCACCCTTAGCCCGGAGAAGCGGTCTTGATGCTCGACGTAAAGGAAGCCGCCCATCTGGGCGGCGGTCGCCGTGACGACACCCGATTCAAGGAAGACGGTTCCCGCGGGCGATGACTGTTTCAGGGCTCCGGGCGAGGTGAAGTGGTATCGCAGGATTCCGAGGCTGTGAAGGTCGCCGCCCGCGATGGCGGTGAAGCCGGAGTTAGGCGAAGGGACGTTGCGCTGGCCTCCCCACGCGACGACGGAGCCGTCAGACTTCAGGGCCAGACTGTGCAGTGCTCCGGCTGCGATGGCGATGAAGCCGGAGTTAGGCGAGGGCACGTTGCACTGGCCGTTGCCGTTATACCCCCATGCCACGATTGAGCCATCGGATTTCAGGCCGAGGCTGTGATATCCGCCGCCCGCGACGGCTATGAAGCCGGAGTTGGGCGAAGGGACGTTGCACTGGCCGGAGCCGTTGTCTCCCCACGCGACGATTGAGCCATCGGACTTCAGGCCAAGGCTGTGAACGTAGCCTGCGGCGACGGCGGTGAAGCCGGAGTTAGGGGCAGGAACGTTACACTGGCCGGAGATGTTCGCCCCCCACGCGACGATTGAACCGTCCGACTTCAAGCCGAGGCTGTGATATCCA
>JAUSGG010000155.1 GCA_030649165.1 Armatimonadota bacterium | reverse complement strand
AAACGAACTCACGCCCGGTTGCGGGGAGTAGCAGGTTTACCAGGTATTTCGGGATTTGAGGGTTGGGCGTGAAACTTATCGGCTTGACGGCACAGCTTCGCAACCCAACCCGGAAATCCCGAAATAGATGAAGTCCTTTTTATGCGCATAACAGACGTCCATCTCGTCAACTTCAGAAACTATACCGATCAACGGGTCAAGCCCGGACCTTCCATGAACATAGTGGTCGGTTCAAATGCTCAGGGCAAGAGCAATCTGCTTGAGGCAATATATACGCTGACGACGACGAAATCGCACAGGACTAACCGGGATACCGATCTGATAAGGGTCGGAGAAGACTCGGCGCGGATTGCCTGCTCAATAGTTCGGGAAAAACAGAATGATACCGAATTGGAGATAATCCTAAGCAGGACGGAGAAAAAGATAGTCAAAATCAACAGGGCAAGACATCCCAAGATCGCGGATATGATAGGACAGTTGAACTCGGTTATATTCAGCTCCGAGGATTTGTCCATGATAAAGGGCGATCCGTCGGAGCGAAGAAGGTTTCTGAATTTGGAGATATCCCAGTTAAGCGGTCAGTACGCTTATGCTTTGGGCGGCTACAGGCGGGTGCTGGAACAGCGAAACGCTCTTTTGAAGACTCTCAAGCTGAACGGAGGAAGCGCGAATACGCTGCCGGCGTGGGATGAGCAGCTTACGGCGTTTGGCTCGATAATGCTCAAATGGCGGTGGGATTTCGTGAATCGTCTACGGTCTCTAGCCGCGCCGATATACCATCAACTGACTGACGGAAGTGAAGCGCTGGACCTTCGCTACGAGCCGAACGTGCCGGTCCGCGAGAACGAGACTGTGGAGGAGATCGCGGCAAGATTTCGTGAGGCGCTTGTGGATGCGCGAGCGCGGGAGCTGGCGCGCGGCGTTACGGTAAAGGGTCCGCAACGAGACGACATCTCTTTCACAGTGGACGGACTCGACGTGAGGTATTACGGTTCGCAGGGGCAGCAGCGGTCCGCCGCGCTGGCGTTGAAGCTCGCCGAGATAAGGCTTCTGGAGGACATGGTAGGCGAGCCTCCGGTCGTCCTCCTGGATGACGTCATGGCGGAGCTTGACGAGGAGCGCAGGTCTCACGTGTTCGATCTGACTTTCGGCAAATGCCAAACGTTCGCTTCGGCTACCGGTCCCGATCATTTCCCGCCCGATGTTATGGCCGGAGCGGTCGTTTTCCGCGTGCTGAAAGGGGAGGTCCTGCGGCAGTGAGAAGAACGTCGCCTATGTCCGGCCTGAGCGACAGTCTCGCGCAGGCGCTGAAAAAGTATCATCTTGAAAAACGCCTCAAGCAGGAGATCGCCGCGGCCGGCTGGGCGGATGTGGTCGGAGAAAAGTGCGCCGCTGCTTCCAGGCCGGAGACTGTAAGGGATGGAATCCTGTTCGTTTCCTGCAAGAGCTCTGCCTGGGCGCAGGAGCTGACTTTCCTTAAGGACCGGATCATCAGCGAGATGAACAAGCGGGTCGGAGCCGCGGTGATAAAGGACATAAGGTTCGCGGGAACGGGCTTGCGCAAGAGCAGGGAAGCTGTCGGCGGGGAGGAAGAGAACGTGCCCTCGCCGAAAGAGATTCAGGACATCAAGCTGGGAAGCGCCGAGCTATTGCGCGTATCTAGGGCTGTTGAGGACGTGAAGGACCCGGATCTGGCCGCAAAGATGCGCGGCGCGATGGAAACCCGGCAAAAGCTGGAGCATTGGAGGCTGGCGCACGGCTGGCGCAAATGTCCCGGGTGCGGTGATCTATTCAAAGGCAAGGGACCGAAATGCCCCGCTTGTAGCTGATAACCGTAAACTGACAACCGTCAACAGCGCCGGAGGCGCGAAATGGCCGATTGGTCGAAATGGCTTCAGAAGATAGATGACTACCGTTGGCTGATACCGAGGTCCTACAAGTCCGGTATGCGGACGGACGGCCTCGTATACGCCAGCGAGAAGATGATAAAAGACATAACCCGGGACGAGTCGCTGGAGCAGGTCGCCAACGTCGCATTCCTGCCCGGCATACAGGGCAAGTCCCTGGCGATGCCCGACATCCACTGGGGATACGGATTTCCGATCGGCGGGGTGGCGGCGACTTCGGCGGACGATGGCGTGGTCTCACCTGGCGGCGTCGGCTTCGACATCAACTGCGGCGTAAGGCTTCTTCGAACCGACCTTATGATCGAGGATGTGCGGAACAGGATGGACAGCCTGGTCGAGCAGCTCTTTCGGGATGTGCCCGCCGGAGTTGGAAGCGAAGGCCGCATACGCGTCAACGAGGCTGAACTGGCGCAGGTGATGACGAAAGGCGCCAGGTGGATGATCGAGCAGGGCATCGGCTGGAAAGAGGACCTGGACCACACCGAGCAGGCCGGCTGCATCGAGGGCGCGACTCCGGAACACGTAAGCAACCGCGCGGTGAAGAGAGGAATTCCGCAGTTGGGGACCCTGGGGAGCGGGAACCACTTCCTCGAAATCCAGGTTGTGGACGAGGTCTACGACGACGCGACGGCAGCCGTATTCGGCATACACGGTACCGGGCAGATAACCGTCATGATCCATACGGGTTCCCGCGGGTTCGGCCACCAGGTCTGCGACGACAGCCTTGAGGTAATGCAGGGAGCGGTCAAGCGTTACGGGATAGATCTGCCCGACCGGCAGCTCGCCTGCGCGCCGGTCAAGTCGCCGGAGGGACAGGCGTATCTCGGCGCGATGGCGGCAGCCGCCAATTACGCCTGGGCGAACAGGCAGGCGATAGCCCATTGGGTGCGCGAAGCGTTTGAGCGAGTAATGGGGGGCGGAGCGCACAAGCTCGGTATGCGCCAAATCTACGATGTGGCGCACAACATAGCCAAAATAGAGGAACACGAGGTAGACGGGCGCAAAATGACGCTCTGCGTGCACCGCAAGGGCGCGACCAGATCGTTTGGGCCGGGCAACCCGGCCGTTCCCGCGGCCTATCGTAAGGTCGGGCAGCCGGTCCTCGTGCCCGGAGACATGGGGAGGTATTCCTTCCTGCTGGCAGGCGCTGAGCAGTCGATGAAGGAAGCGTTCGGCTCCTGCTGCCACGGCGCCGGCAGAATGCTCAGCCGCGCCGCCGCGATGAAACGCGCTCGTTGGGAGGAAGTCGTGAGTGACCTCCACGCGAAAGGTATAGTAGTGAAGGCGCAGAGCAAGGGGGCTTTGCCCGAAGAGGCGTCGTATGCGTACAAGGACGTTTCCGACGTTGTGGACGCCGTCGCCGGAGCCGGCCTGGCCCGCAGGATCGCCAAAATGCGCCCGCTTGGAGTGGTCAAGGGATAACAGGGCCTAACTCCCTCTCCCTATGAGGGAGAGGGTTGGGGTGAGGGTGGAACGCTTCCGCAGCCATACATCGTGGACTAGGACGCTTTCCTATGCTTCGGGACACGCTTTTCGTCCCGAAGCGCGCTCAAGACTCGCGCAAGCGCAGTAGTCCCCGAAGGGGAACTTCGTGTAGTCGTAGCCGTGAATTCA
This sequence comes from Armatimonadota bacterium, assembly GCA_030649165.1. GTDB lineage: Bacteria > Armatimonadota > UBA5829 > UBA5829 > JAUSEB01 > JAUSGG01. The sequence continues at coordinate 13,871 of JAUSGG010000155.1, read as the reverse complement.
TTCGCCGGGTAACTCTCTCCAGGAGTTCTACATTGCCAAAGCTGAAACTCGGCTTCATAGGGACCGGAAGCATCTGCCAGGAGTGCCACCTGCCGCACTACGCGGCGATGCCGGACGTGGAGATATACGCTATTTGCGACATCAAACCGGACGTCGCGAAGGCCGTGGCCGAACAATACGGCGTAAAGCGCGTCTTCACCGATTACAATGAAATGCTCCGGCTGGACGAGGTAGACGTCGTGGACGTTTGCACGCCCAACGATGTGCACAGCCCGGCGGGAGTGGCGGCGCTCGATGCCGGAAAGCACGTGCTCGTCGAGAAGCCGGTCGCTCGAACGGCGGCCGAGGCGCAAGCTCTCGTGGATGCCGCGAGAACCAGCGGAAAAAAGCTGCAGGTCGCGCACTGCATCCGCTTTCAGCCGGGCAACCAGGCGCTGAAAAGCTTCGTTGAAGCGGGGGAGATGGGCGACATCTACTACGCCCGGGCGCAGGCGATTCGCAGGCGCGGCATTCCGGCCTGGGGAGTTTTCATCGACAAGGAAAAGCAGGGCGGCGGGCCGCTTGTCGACATCGGAGTACACGCGCTGGATACGACGCTCTGGCTGATGGGATTTCCTGAGCCCGTGTCCGCAACCGGCGTAACGTACAGGAAGTTCGGAGACCGTCCGGATGTCTTCAACGCATGGGGACCCTGGGACTACAAGAACTATACAGTGGAGGATTTCGCCGCCGGATTCGTGAGGTTCAGGAACGGCGCCAGCCTGATGGTCGAGGCCAGTTTCGCCGCCAATATCGGACAGAATATCTTCAACGCAACGATCGTCGGGACCGAGGGCGGGTGTGAAATGTCTCCACCGCGTATGTACAAAGAGAGGAACGGGACTCTGCTGGACGTGACTCCCGTCTCGCTGCCCAAAGTAGACATATACGAGCGCGAGATCACCGCCTTTCTTGATGCGATAGTCAACGATAAGCCCGTTCCCGTACCCGCGGACGAATGCCTGATAACGGCGCGTATAATGGATGCGATCTACGAGTCGGCGCAAAGCGGCAGGGAAGTCCGCATATCGCAAACAGGAGGTACTGTTTGAGCAAACTGAAGATCGGCTTCATAGGGACTGGCAGAATCTGTCAGGGGCATCATCTGCCTGTCTGGGCCGCGATGCCGGATGTGGAGATCTTCGCCGTTTGCGACATCAAGCCGGACGTCGCGCAATTGGTGGCTGAAAAGTATGGCGTCAAGCACGTCTTCGCCGATTACAATGAGATGCTGAAGATGGACGAGATCGCAGCCGTGGACATTTGCACTCCCAACGATGTGCACAGCGCGGCTGGAGTGGCGTCTTTGAATGCAGGGAAGCATGTGATGGTCGAGAAGCCGATTGCCCGAACGGCCGCTGAGGCCCAGGTTATGGTTGACGCGGCGAAGAAGACTGGTAGAAAACTCCAGGTCGGCCAGTGCATCCGGTTCGACGCCGCGTCGCAGGCGCTGAAGCGTTTCGCTGACGCAGGCGATATGGGCGATGTCTATTATGCGCGGGCGCAGGCCATACGCAGGCGCGGCGTGCCAACGTGGGGAGTCTTCACGAGCAAAGAGAAGCAGGGCGGCGGGCCGTTGATAGATCTCGGCGTTCATATACTCGATCTCACCCTCTGGCTGATGGGCCACCCGAAGCCTATCTCCGCTGCCGGAGTGGCGTATAACAAATTCGGAGGGCGCGCCGACGTCGCCAACGCATGGGGTCCGTGGGACCCGGACGAGTTCACGGTAGAGGATTTCGCCGCGGGCTTCATTCGCTTCGAGAATGGCGCCAGCGTGATGGTCGAGACCAGCTTTGCCGCCAACATCGAAAAGGACATCTTCAATACTGCTCTCATGGGAACCGAGGGAGGTTGCGAGTATTCGCCCGTCAGGATGTTTCGTGAGGAGCATCAAACACTCCTTGACGTGACGCCGGTCGGACTCCCTACCGTGGACAGGTTTCAACGGGAACTGCAGGCATTCGCGGATGCCGTCATCAACGACACCGAACCGCCGGTCACTGGTGAGCAGGCGCTGATCGTGTCCAAGATAATGGACGCCATATACGAATCCGCGGAGACCGGCAGAGAAGTCACGATCGATTGACCGCCGACTCCTGCCGCCGGTTGCAGGCAACCGGCGGAGCGAATTGCGCGGAGCCAACCCGTCTCCCTGGAAGCGAGAGGGCTGGGGTGAGGGTTGAACGCAATGCATGCGGACCCAGCGTTTGGCCCTGCAGGTGACCTTCCACCCTATGGCTGCGGACAGCCGCGGAACAAATGACGCCGTAACTAACTCCCTCTTACGCTGGCCGCTGGATTTGGCGGCGAGAGCGCGTATAATAGAGCGGATGAACACAAAGGGCGGATATCGAATCGGCCGCGGCCGAGCAAGAGGGGGAAGCCAGCATTTCACGGGGCGAGCTGAGTACGGATGCGGAACGTGACGTGACCGGCGTGACGTCAGGATTCGTCGATCGACTGTACAGATACCGGACTATATTCGGCCTCGGCCTGATCGCTCTTCTCGCCGAGCTCGCGTACGCCACGCTGAACCAGTCCGCTCTGCCGCCGTACATCGACAAGAGTCCTCCTATCGGGTTGGGCCTGGGTTCGGGATGGCTCGGCTGGATAATGGCCACGTTCCTGATGGTGGAGGCCGTTTTCAGGCCGCCTCTGGGGGCGTTGGGCGACAGAATAGGCCGAAGGCCCCTGCTTATCGCGGGGCCTCTGGCTTCCTGCGCCGCCGCCATACTGATAGCCCACGCTCGTCATCCGGGCCTGCTGCTCAGCCTGCGAATACTCGACGGACTCGGGGCAGCAGCGATATGGCCGACTGCGTTCGCCCTGGTCGGCGACACGGTGGAGGAACGTAACCGCAGCACGGCGATGAGCGTGCTGAACGTCACATATATGGTGGGCATAGCCCTCGGACCGCTGCTCGGAGGAGCCATCAGTGAGTCCACGGGTTCGGAGAAGTACGCGTTCTATGCGGTGGCGGCGTTGTTCGCGCTGACTATGGTCGTAGCGATCATAGTGATCCCGAAGGGCCGGCCCTCTCACCACCGCGGCGAGTCCGAGGAAACAATCGAGAACCCCGGCAAGTTCCATCTTTCCTACCTGCTGTACAGCCTGCGAACGATTCCGCACATGCTTGCCATGGTGTTCTTCGCCTTCTGCGCTATCGGCTTGCTCATACCCATAGCGAAGCTTTACGCCATGGACGTGCTGAAGCTGTCGGAGACCCAGTACGGGGCGATGCTCCTTCCCGTTGCCGCGGTCCTCGCTCTCTTTGCGATGCCTCTTGGCAGGATCGGTGACAAATGGGGAAGGGTCGAGTCCGTCAGGCTGGGTGTAGCTTTGGCCGCGGCGGCGATGTGGCTCCTCGCGCTCGTGCGGGCAACACCTATGCTTGTCTTCGGGGGCTCGCTCCTGGGCGCTGGATTCCTTATGGCTATGCCCGCGTGGCTGGCGCTGGTGTCGCAGCTTACCTCCTCCGCCAACCGCGGCCAGATCCTCGGGTCTGTCATGATGGCCCAGGGCTTCGGCGCGATTCTCGGAGCAGTGTTGGGCGGCTATCTCTACGCCGGCTCCGTAACGTTCGGGGAAATGGACCCGCACATGGCCCCGCTCGTGTTGAGCGCCGGGCTGCTCACACTGACGACCCTGCTCGCTCTCGTATTCTTGGACCGCAAGGCCCTTCCAGGACGGATGGATTGATATGAGCGTCGGTCTTTCACTTTTCCTATTGGCGGTCAGCTTCGGACTGATACTTGCCGCCGCCGAACTCTTCACCAACGGCATCGAATGGTTCGGCAAGAAGCTCCAGTTGGCGGAAGGCGCGGTCGGCAGCGTCCTGGCCGCCGTAGGCACTGCCCTGCCCGAGACGTCGATTGCCATAGTCGCCATCTTATCGGGAGAGAAGTCCCGGGACGTGGGCATAGGGGCAATACTCGGGGCGCCTATGATGCTCGCGACCTTGGCTATGTGCATCACCGGCTTGGCCGTTATCGTTTTTGCGCGCGCGGGACTGCGGAGCAATGAGATCATCGCAGACCACAAGGTTGTCGGGCGGGACCTCAGGGCTTTCTTCCTCGTATACGTCGTGGCGATCGCCGCGTCTTTTATCCCGCAGCTCGTCGGCCGCTTCGTACCGGGACTGAATGAATCAGGAGTTAACCGGGTAAGTTACATCTTCAAGGTTCTCATAGCTGCATTTCTGGTCGGGGCTTACGTCCGGTACGTGCTGCAGACCTTCAGATGTGAGGGCGGGACCTGCGAGAACCACGACACGAGGCCGCTGCATTTCCACCGCAAAGCTGAGACACCCAGGCTGAGGATCGTCAGCCTGCAGGTCATCGCGGGACTTATCGCGCTGGTTGCGGGCGCAAAGCTGTTCGTTGTCGCTGTAGGGGCCATATCCGAGCCGCTGGGCGTTTCCAGCCTGGTTCTGGGAATCATCATCACTCCCATCGCCACGGAGCTTCCGGAGAAGTTCAATTCCATCACCTGGATCAGGCAGCGCAAAGACACTTTGGCGCTCGGAAACATCACCGGCGCAATGGTGTTTCAGAGCAGCATTACTCCGGCCATCGGTATCTTGTTCACGCCCTGGGATCTCGATAAGAAGGCAATAGCAAGCGCGGTCATAGCAATCGCGGCCACCGTGGTCGCCTGGGGAGAGATGACCTGGAGAAAGCGCCTGAGCCCCTACTCGCTGCTCGTCGGCGGACTCTTCTATGCGCTTTATCTGATCTACGTCTTCTGGCTGGCCAGGATTTGGTAATCTGGAGTGCGAACCCGCCCTCTCTTCCTAAAAGGAGAGGGAGTTCCCCCTCCTCTTAGGAGGGGGTTAGGGGGAGGTTCAGACTGTGTTTCACTTTATCCGTTGGCTGCTAGCCTGATGAACAGGAAGGACAACCTATGCTGATCCGCCTGGCGGCGTTACTTCTTATTGCCCCGGCGTCGGCTGGGCACGCTGCGATGAACGATACCTACACTGTTGGAAACCGGCATATTGCAAGGCAGGTCGTCGTTCGCGGCGGCGTTATATCCACCGACTCGATAGGCAGGCCGGGGGATGAAGTCACCGTCTCCGGCGGAGACGAGTTCGCCGTCATCGTCGGGCCGGAGAAGACCCGTCTCACCGCCGCCGAATTCTCCGTAACCTCCATTCGGCCTGTTAACTCGTCCGCCGGCTTGATAGTCAAGCTGGTCAACCGCCGCCGTGGTCTTGAGGCCCAGGTCAGATACTATTGTAATCCGCGCGATTCCTACATCCGCAAATCCGTTACCTTCCGCAATACCGGTAAGGAGCCCGTTCAGATACTCGACGTCGAGGTCGAAAGCCTGCGTTTGCCTTCCGCCGAGGCCGCGGGGGTCGGGAAACCTGTGTACGCCGCCGCAAAGCTGTTCCTTGGACTCGAGTTTCCGCTGGGCGGGAACGAAGCCGCCAATGGCTTGGTCACTTTGCGCCATCGCCCCGGCAAGACCCTCAAGCCGGGCCAGAGCTTCACAGCCAAGTCGGCGGTGATTGGCGCGGCGGCGAAGGGCGAGTCGGTCCAGGAAGCGTTCGATGAGTACGTTCGCCGCATCGCCCTCCGGAAGCCGGAGGTGACAACCGTATACGGCAATTGGGCGGTCTACGACTATCTCTCCGACACAGTCCGCCCGGACGAAAAGATGGTCCTTCGCACGGTGGACGAACTCGCCGCGCTGCGAAAGCTCGGCTGGCAGCCGGACTACTACGTTATGGACGCCGGGTGGTTCGACACCAGGGGCGACTACACCGACTATGTGAAGCCCGCCTGGCCCGATGGTCCCAGGCGCATGGTGGACGCGATCCACGGCGTCGGCATCGAATATGGCCTCTGGTTCGACACGGGCGGAGGCATAATCGACAATCCGGAGATGGCGGCGAGCAAATACTCCAGTGGACGGCTCTGCCTGGCTTCAGAGCCGTACATCTCGACGTTCAAGAACGCCCTGGTCCGGCAAATCGAGCAGAACGGTCTGCGGATGGTGAAGTTCGATTTCGCCACCTTCGGCTGCGACAACGAAAAGCACGATCATCTTTTCGGAGAATACGCCTCCGAAGCCTGCCTGACCAGTTTCCTGGACATGCTGGACTCGGTCCGCAAGCGGTTCCCGGACGTGAAGTACATTATCTTCAACGGCTTCCACCGCTCGCCCTGGTGGCTGATGCACGTAGACACGATCTACACCAACGATCCCGCGCCCGGCGACAAACCCACCCTCCGGCTGCGGGACAGCATCAACCGGCGCACCGATCAGTGCGTGCGCTCCCACCGGTTCGAGCATCTCCTGCCCTGGTACTGCATTGACGACTGCGGGCTGATGATCGGGCGCATGGGGACGATTTACTGGATCGGCGCCGAAGAGTTCCGCAAGACCTGGGTCCTCAACATCGGCCGGGGCGGGATGATGCCTTTTATCTACGGCGATCTGGGCTTGCTGGACGGGGCCGACCGGCGTTTCCTGGTGAAGATGTGGAACGTCGTCCGCGACAATCCCAAGGTCTTCGCCGACACCCGCGCTATTCTCGGCGCGCCCAATGGCGACGAGGTCTACGGCTACTCGCATTTCTCCGGTAGCCACGGCTTCATCTTCCTGAACAACCCGACGTTTGAGGTGAAGCAGGTGGCAATCCCACTTGACTCCTCGATCGGACTTGATTCGCAACGTTCGCCTCTAAACGTGTACGAGATCTTCCCGGTCGAATGCGCCTACGCGGCGGAGGGCAAGGCGGGCTTCAGACGCGGCGGCAAACTCGGGATTGAACTCGCTCCTTTTGAAGTGAGAGCGCTGGAGATAAAGGCCGGGCCGACTCCCGAATCCGCCTCCGCTCCGCGCAAAGCCGCGTTCGGCAGCATTGCGCTCCCGATCAAACCGACTCAGCGAGAATCGACGTGGGTGACGGACGCGGCGCTGGGGATGGCGAACAAGGGCCTGGCTCACCTGGCTGCCGCATCCACTCTCAGGCCGGCTCCCGTCGCGCTCGACCGCGCCGCGCTGGAGCAAATCGACGGCATACACTCAGGTGATATCCAACTGCCGACTTTCGACAAGCCGCAAACGCTCGCCCTGCCCGTGCAGTTCTTCGCGGACGGGCAGCCGCACTTCTACAACAATCCGACCAGCCGGGCGTTGGTCGTCGCGTGGTCGGATGACGGCCAGATATTCCTTAAGTCCACGCCGGAATACGGGCGCAAGATTTGGAGCAGTTGCCCGTGGGTCACATTCCACGCCAGGCTCGACCCGTCCCTGTCCGGAAAAAAGCTGCAACTAGCGCTCTTCGGGCTGAAACTGGAGGGAGCCGCCCTGACCCTGGACAAGGTTTACCTACTGGACCAGCCCAGGCAACCAAACAACACCGGACCGTAGCCAGACCGGTAAGAGAGAGAAACGACCTGCCCGTCCTCGGTTAGGGGTTGGGTGGAGTTATTCGGTAGTAGGTCAGTTTGGGTCGGGCAGGCGGTAGGGGGTCAGTTTCAGCACATAGGACAGCCTAATGTTTTCGATCCTTCGGTAGCAGAGCGCCGGCGACGCTGCCGAAGAGGCGCCCGGAAATCCCGAAACATACCTCACTTACGCTGACTTCCGCTCATCCTCGCTTCCCTCATCCAGTTCGGGCAATCCTCCGCCGGCGCGGCCCGTCAGGGCGAGAGCCGCGGGCTTGATCTTGGGATAGTAGTGTGAATGGTAATAGTAGCTGTCCACCTTCTCCGGCTCGACGTCGTTCAAGACCACCCCGATGATCCGCGCGTTGGCTTTATTCAGCAGGTTCTTGACCTGCAGTTCGGCTCCGCGCGGCACCTGGTTCGCCCGGACCACCAACAGCACGCCGTCAACAAATCTGGACAAAACCACGCTGTCGGTGAATGCGACCGCGGACGGAGTGTCGAACAGAACGAAGTCGGCCTCCCTCCTGAGCGTCTCGATCATCTGCGACATTCTCTTAGAGCCCAGCAGTTCCGATGGGTTGATGGGCGTGGGACCCCCGGGCATGAGGAGCAGGTTCGGTATTTCCGTTGCGACTAGCGCCTCGTCCGCGTCCCGTTCGCCGGACAGCACGTTGCTCAACCCGCTGTCGTTGACTATCTTGAAGATCGAGTGGAGCTGCGGGCGCCGCATGTCGGCGTCAACCAGGACCACCCGCTTGCCGTCCAACGCCAGCGATATTGCGAGGTTCGCCGCGGTTGTCGTTCCGCCTTGCCCGGGCTTCGCCGTGGCGACCATCAACACGTTCACCGGCTCCTCGCTCGCCGTCAGAAGCAGGTCCGTGCGTATGAACTTATAGGCTTCGGAAAGCGGCGAGAGCGGGTCCAGATAGGTGATCTTCTGAAGCGCCGGCATCGGCTGTCCGGCGAGCTTGGGCACGAGCCCCGTGACGGGGAGCGAGAGCATCTTCTCCAGATCCACGTCCGTCCTGATCCGGTTGTCCAGCGACTCCATAGCGAGCGCAATGGCCGTCCCGGCAACGAAGCTGAGAATCACTCCGAGCAGCAGGTAGAATGCCTGGTTTCTGCCCACCTTATAGACCTGGCTGGCCGGCTCGGTCACCCGTATTGCGCCGGTCTGCGTGGTGACGCGCTCGTTAATCCTCGCTTCGTTCAAGCGGGTAGTGACGCTCGAATACTGCGCCTGCGCGTCTACGAACTCCTGTTGCAGCCTGGCGAGCCTGATGTCAGCTCCGGGTTTGAGAGTGGACGACGTGCGTCCGACCGCCGCCGACAACTGAGCGACTCTGGCCGCCAGCCCGTCCGCTTCGGACTGCAGGGTGATCTTCTGCTGCAATAACGTCTCGTAAGCCGGGTTAGCGGCCACGTTGCGGTTCAGCCGGACCTTGTTTCGCTCAACCCGGAGTCGGCTCTGCGCCTGCGAAAGCGCATCGTCCAGGACCTTAACGGTCGGATGCTCGTCCTGATACTTAGCCCTTGCCTCGTTTAGCTGGCTCGTCAGAGACGCTACCTGGTTTTCGAGAATCTGGACCATCGGCGTATTGGTCGTCCCCTCCACGGTAACCCGGTTCGGACTGACCGTCCTGAGCTGTTGGTTGACCCTGGAGAGTTTCGCCTGGGCTTCGGCGTACGCCGCCAGGGCGGCGTCGCGCGCGGCCTTGGCTTCACCCAATTGGGTGACCGCCGCCGTGGTCTCCTCCGGGAGCGACGTGATGCCATAGCCGGCCTTGAATGCTGCCAAAGCGTCCGAGGTCTCATCGAGCTTTTGTCTTGCCCCGTCGAGCTGCGTTTCGAGGAATTGCGCGTTGGCCGCCGCCTCCTGGTGGCTGATCTCCTGATAGTAATCCGCAAAGACGGCCGCGACCGCATTCGCGCCTTTCACAGCGATCTCGGGGCTGCTGTCGTAGACGGAAATCCTGACTATGTCCGTTGTCCGGTCGTTTCTGGAGGTGGCCGCCGGATTAGGTTCCGTCTCCACCGAAATGCGGTCCTTGAACTCATCCGGCGGAATGTCGGCGCCCATCGTCCGCACCGCCTTCTCCGCGACCGTTCGGCTCTTGATCAGGCTCATCAGGTTCGGCAGTTGGTCCCGGCTGGCCGTGCGAGCGCTGGCGTCGGTCTCGCCATCCATCCTCGTGTCGGGCAAAATGGGGCGGTAAAGGGCAGCATCCGATGGCATTATCTTGGACGTGGCTACGTAAGCGTCCCTTCGCCCGGCCGTGGCTATCAAGATCACCGCCGTGGTTACGCCGATCAGCCACACTATCATCCATTTCCTTTTCCGCAGCACACGGTAGATTTCCCAAAAACTCAAAGTACTTTCACCTCTTCCAGATCGAGTGAGAAGCGCGTCTGCCGGCAAGAAAGAAACTGGACCCGGTCGGCGGTCCTGCTCTTTCCCCCTCCTCTCAGGAGGGGGTCAGGGGGAGGTTCGGGTTCGTTGTTTCCGGACGCCCCCCGTCCCGAAACCGGGAACCACCACCGCTGTGCGCGGGTCTCCGACCCCGCACAAAGCCGACCGTAAGGTCTCCTCCGACTCTTCCGACTCCCTGGACGCCCCTACCTCAGCAGGAAGAGAAGGCTCAGCAGCAGTCCTCCCGCTCGGATCTTGTCCATCGGCGGCTTCTTCTGCCCGACGAGTATGGTATCTCCGGGCTGCACGGCGACGTTTTCCGTCTTGCCGTCGCTTATCCTGGAGATATCGACTTTGATCGTCTGAGTCTTCCCTCCCGAGACCCTCGTGACGCGCACGCTGCTCAAATTGGCGATCTCCGTCTGGCCCCCGGCCGCGGCGAGCGCGTCCGTTATATACATATTGGCCCTGGTGGGATACTGGCCCGGCTTTGCCACCGGACCGATGATGGTGAACGTGCCCGTCGTCTCTATGGCCGGCACGAAAATGGTGTCGCCGGACAGCAGAGCGACGTTGGCAGACGGATCGCCGGCGTTTGCCTTGGCGAAGTCGACTGGGACGCCGACGGCTTCGTCTCTGTGCTTGATCGTCACTTTATTCACATCGGCCATTCCGGTGACTCCACCGGCCGCGGCGACCGCCTCGCGGAAGGTCATGCCTTCGCGCAGCGGAAAAGACCCGCGCTGGTTGACCTCCCCCAGCACGTACACCGTTCCGGCGACGGGGTTCTTCTCGGGAACAACGACGGTATCGCCTGACTGAAGTGCGATATTCTCCTCCGGCTTAGCGCCGGACAGGAACTGGTTCAGATCTACATTCATAACCATGTCTTTCCGGGGGCCGCGGGTCACCGTGACCTTGGAAAGGTCCGCTTCGGTCGTGTAGCCGCCCGCCAGTGTCAGAGCGGCGATGACGGTCGTTGTAGGATCGATCAAATAGACCCCCGGCGTCTTGACCGCGCCGGAGACGACGACCATGCGCTTGGCCGCTTCGGTGACTTCAACGGTCACCTGGGGGTTCTTGTAATATTTGGTCAGCTTGTTCCGCAGTCTCGCGGCGGCTTCCGACGTGCCGACGCCCCCGACTTCCACTTCGCCGGCAAGCGGAAGAGATATCTTGCCCTGCGAGTCCACGATAACACGTTTGGTCAAGTCGGACTCTCCGAGAACCGTGACCTGGATCTGGTCGCCGGGAGCTATGATCTGTTCCTGGGCCAGTGCGGCGCCGGGAGCGAGACCGAGCAACAGCGCGGCCGCGACCGAAACCACCATCAGAGCGCTAAGCGTTTTGTTCATTGAGACTTCCTCCATTTGCGTAGTGAACCACTTTTCAGTAGTTCGGCGACGCCTGCGTCACATCCTGCCGCGCGCCGATTAGGCCATCGTGGTAAACCCTCTATGTGTACCCCGATTGGCGCACCAGCTAAACCGGCGGCGCCCGGCGACAACGCAGACCACCTCTTATCTATACGCATGAGGTAACTGATGTGTACCCAACTCAGCATTATGATAAACGGGACCTACGAAAAACCGGTATTTGGCGCATCAAATGCGGCGGCTCGGCGCCACTTTTTTTGCGCGCTTAACAAAACGCCGGTTTCGGCATTTGAAATGCCCGAAATGCCGAAACACCGGAGGGGGACTTGCCCCCTCTCCTTTCAGGGGAGGGTTGGGGTGGGGTTCGGAATAAAGGGGACGGAGGGGGTGTTGAAAAAAAGGCCCGGATGACGTCATTCCGAGGAGGAACGACGAGGAATCTGCTTTTTGCCTGCCTCGAACGTGCTCAAGAGCAGATCCGTTGTTTCAGGATTTGAGGGTTGGGCGGCGTACGCATACTATAGCGGACAACTTCCGGTCCCAACCCGGAAATCCCGAAACGGGGCGCTTCATTAGGAGCGGAGCGAGAGGTCTCCTTTTGAGCACAAGTCCAGGGGCGGAATAAGCAGATTCCTCCTCGTTCCTCGTCGGAATGACGACGCATGGGCTTTTTCAACGCCCCCACAGTCCCCTTTTCCCCAACTCCGGCACGTTCCGGTTCTCTCAACTCTAAACTCTCAACTCCCCTACAACCCGTACAACGCCGCTACGCGGTCGTCTATCTGCTTCTCCCACGCCTCGCAGCCGGGCAGTAGTTGTCCGCTTCCCCATTTTTCGGTGGAGCTTGACATAGGTTGATCTATGGTATAACCTAATGGCAGTTGACCCTGCTCTGTCGAAGGCTGACGTTATGCGTCAGGTACTTATGTAGGCCGAGTGGGGTCATTTGTCGTACGCCCGCGCTTCGTTAATGCCTTCTCATACGATGTGTCGTTCGGCATAAAGAGCCAGTGCGAATAAGGATGCCTCCACCGGTTCTCATAATCGCCTTGGATGCCCGTGGTAATCCCGATGTTGAAATTCGGAAATATCTTCCTCACCTCGGCAAGTATGAACTGGTAGAGCTTCTCCTTGGCCTTGGTTCGCTTACCACGATGACGCGCGCCGGGCGGATTGTTCTTGTGCCGGTCGTTTAGCCGGAAGGCCATTGCCCCGAGGACAACGTCCAGACACTGGAGAAGTGTGTGGTCGTGGGAACGCACTTCCGCGATGTCTTCTATCGATACGGCAATCCCGGCGCCCGTGAATCGCGCGTATCGGCTCAACCCCAACAAGAAGCCTTTGAACTTTTCTACCTTCTCTCCCGAGTCGGGAAGCTCATCGAAATAGAGGCGCAGGCTCGCACCGCCGGTTGTTTCGCTCGGTGTGGGCCAGCCCGAAGGCATGCTTGATAAACTGGTAGTATAGCTTGTAGTACTGGAGTTCCAGGTCCGCCTTGGACAGTCCCTGGGGCACGTGGGCGTTCTGCGTGAACATGATTCTGACTTTCAAGGAGCCGCCGCGCACCTCGTCGAAGAATGCCGCCATAAGGTCCAGTTACTTGGGCAGGTACAACTCAGTAACCTTTGCCCATTTGACTTCGCCGTAGAGATTGAGTTCCTGTTTCTTCTCGTCTAGTCGGCGAGCGACCCGTTCGTACTGCGACGCGCCTACAATCACGCCGCCCTAGAAGTTGGAGAAGTATCTGCCGTGCTTATCGGACTCATCGCAGAAGATGATGTATTCCTTCTCAGCCAATCCGTACCTCTGCGCGTCCTGTCATTTGACCCTCCCTCTCCTCACAACCCATACAACCCCGCCACCAACTCGTCGATCTCCTTCTCCCACTCCTCGCAGCCGACGCCTTTCGCGTCGAGGCATTTCTGCGCGAGGGCGGCTATGGCGGCGCGGCCTTGGCGGCGCGCGCTTGGTCCGCGCACGCCCTACGGAGCGCTCGCAGCGTGGTTACGTAAGGATTCCGCCAGCCAGTCAGGCACAGCGCCGGCTGCATGGACCGGATGGCGTCGCGCTTCCCGGCGCGATTGCTGCGTGTCCCACCGCGATTATCCCCCAATGGCAGCGGGCGGACCTCCAGGTTCTGCTCGATCCAGTCGGTCAGCTTCATCTCGTCATCGAACGTGAAGCAGTAGTTGATGCAATCACGGTTGGTCTTGCCGGTTCCGCTGGGAACCGGCCTGAGGCCGAGTTCCTCCTTCAGCAGGGCGCCGAGCGTGCGCCGAAAGCTGCACGATCCGCTGTAATGGTCTTGGAGTGGCCCGCGCCGCTCCATCCGCCTCGCCTCTCCGATGTAGATCAGACCGCTGAGCAGTATCCCGTGCGCGGTCAGATCCTTTCCCGACCTCACGTATACCGCATAGCCGGGGGCCCAGGTCGATGGCGCTCTCATCTTCTTCATTAGGTCTCCCTCACAACCCATACAACGCCGCCACGCGGTCGTCTATCTCCTTCTCCCACGCCTCGCAGCCGACGCCTTTGGCGTCAAGGCTTGCTGGTGCGTCCCTTGGCTTTGGCGGCGCGCGCCTCATCCGCGCAAATCCGGCGGAGCGCCTGCAGCTTGGCCAAGTGAGGGTTCTGCCAGCC
>JAUSGG010000122.1 GCA_030649165.1 Armatimonadota bacterium | reverse complement strand
AGAATCTCATAAACTTCCCCTCTTATCAGCGGCTGCAAGAAACTTCGGAAAAAACTTCCACCGCCCTGGAACAAAACTCCCTCCCCCGTCGTCTGTTCACTATTAGTGGTGTGCAGGCGAGTGATCAGTGAACGGTGTCGGTGCCGTGGTCCAACCGTCAACCGTCAACAATGGACCGACAACCGCCTGCAGGCCGAAAGCTGAAAGCTGATAGCTGACAGCTACGGGAAATCGTGACGGAGCGGTAACCGGAACCCCCGTATTCGAAAAAGCAGGTAAAATCAGCGGAAAACGCGGGGAAACTTGCGGAAACCACACCGGAACTGATGGCTTCCGGAGCGAAACCACCGCGAAACAGCGCAAAACCGCGCGGAAACAGCGTAAATGGTGAGCAGTGAACAGCGCTCAGTCGTCAGTGAGCAGTTCAGCGGTCGGATTCCGGCACTAACCACGAACCACGAACCACGAACCACGAACCACTCAATCTGCGCCCATCTGTGGTTAAGAAGTTTTTGGCTTCACTCGATAACCTGTTCTGCGCTAATCCGCACCCATCCGCGAAATCCCCAAGAATCCCCCAATCTGTGGTTCAACCCCATCCGCTCACGGCCACCGGACTTCAGCGCGCTCAACCAATTCAGTGGCTCAAAGACGTGCAATCGGAACCCGACACCCTCAACCCCCGCCGACTCCCACCGAAAACTGTTTTTGGGCTCGGAATACCCGGAGAACGCGGAAACGGCGATTTCAGAAATCGTCCAATAGCCGTGAAGCGCCAATCAGTTTCCGCCGGAATCCATGCGGTTTCGCAACGTTTCGAGTGAATTCAGGCGCGATTTCATTGCTTTTTCACCACGAAAATTCGCACTCTCAGAGAGCATCAGATAACGCTCGGCTTATTACCGAACGCTCGCAGTCTCGACTGTTGCCATCAACGCCACGCCGTCCACCGAGAGAATCTCCGGCTCCGGCAGTGAGTTCGGATACTCGGAAACCCCGCCGCCAGGCTTCGTGGCCCACACCCAGGCGGAGATTTTCGAGCAGTCGGCGCCCGCCAACAGCTCGACGGAGATATCGCTAACGCCTTCTTTCAGCGGCGCTTCAATGAAGCGCCAGCGCTCGACCGGCGCGAGAGACGAGGCGGCAAATGCGATGTTGCGGTATTTCTCACTCTCAGCCCAGGATTCGATGGTAAACCTGGCGCTTGTTCGAGACTCCTTGCCGTTGATCCGGACGGTGCAGACCGGACTGGCGGGAGCGGTTTTGTCTCCTTCCATAAGCAAGAGCAGTTTGGCTTGTGGAGACTTGACCGTCACCTGGGCATCCAGCTTGAGCTCGAACGCGGACTTGCCCTCTTGCTGACCCGCGACGCGCTTCAGCTCGCTCTTCGAGACTGTCGACGCTATCTGTCCGCCGACCTTGTCGGAAACCTGGGGCAGGTCGGAGAGACGCTGCCGCCTGGCGACGGAGAGAACGACGGTCTCATACGGCGCCAGGGGCACGTTGAGAGCGTCTCCGAAGTTCAGGCCCTTTCCGTAGACGCGAGGCTCCGGATAGAGGCTGACGGCCGAAAGGCCCTTCGCGCCGGATCGTACGCCGAGCGATTCGTCGAGCTTCAGGGCCAGTTTCTGAGGAATCGCCCAGGGGTTTCTCGCCATGATGATCCCCTTGCCGTTCTTCCAGTGAGCGTAGCCATAGGGATCGCGCGGCATGGGGGCCGCGTAGTCGAAGCGGGGGACTTTGCCGCCCTGCCAGGACGCCGGCAGAATCGGCTGAGTCTCCCGAAGGATCGACTGGTTCTTCCTCGCCCAGGTTAGCAGGCCGGCGAGCATTCTCCACTGCGCGTCATCCATGTACCTGGGGTTCATATACAGCGGAAGGAACATGTGGCCGCGCAAGACGGTGACCACGGCGTCGTTCATAAACGGATCCGTATTCTGATGGTTGACGCCCATCACCTCTTGGGCGGCTATCGGGTACTCCAGCAGCGCCGCGCCCTGGAGGTTCCAGAAATCGCGGGCTGTTGTGTAGCTTTCCTGATACGTCGGGCAAGGCGCTCGCCCGTAAGGCATGTCATCGCCGTACATCCCTATGACGGACGTGCAGTAGAACGCCCACCACGGGCTGCCATGCGGGGCAAAGCACGTCGGCTCCAGCCACACGTCAGGCGACGCCTTAAGAACAGCGTTCATAACGCCGATGAACCCGTCGGCGACAGCCTCGGCGGAGAGGTCTCCCGGCTCGTGACCGTGATCGGCGCTCGGGCAGGTGTAGCGATAACCGTCCAGTTTTATGTGCCGCACGCCGGTGTTCTTCACCAGGTCAACGAGGACTTCTTTGAAGCGCGTTTGATAGTGTTTGCCCGCGAGGCAAGCGTATTTGTCGGTCACGGTCGCGTCGTTCCAGTGCGGCACGTCGAAGGTCTCATAGTCTTTCAAGCCGGGCCATTTGGGGTCCAGAATGCCGTAGCCGTAGCATGGCGAGACCCAAATGCCGGGACTCATACCCATCTTCTGGGCCGTTTCCTTGAACTTGGCGAACCCGTTCGGGAAATAGGTCTTGTTGATCTCCCAGACGCCGCCGATTGCCGCCCACCCCATATCGATTATGAATGAGTCGAACTTGACCCCGTAGGGCTTGAACAGATGCTTATCGAACTCGTTCATCAGCCGAAGGGACTCCGGTTCCGTCGCGGCCAGGCCCGCGGGTCCTTCCGTTGACCACCAGCAGTTGTAGGCCACACGAAGGTCGTTCGGGCGCGGGCGGTTTGCTTCGACGTAGTTCAGAAACGCCCGCTTCTCCGCATCTACCGGCGCAACGCCGTATACGGCCTTACGGGTCTCGTACCAGACACCGGGCTTCATCCTGAGACCGGGCTTGTGGGATAGAACGATCGTCGATCCCTCCACACGGGTCGATGCCACCGGGTACTCAACACCGACGAAGTAGCCCTTCAAAAAGGCCGGATAGCTCTGAAATTGATCGGGGATTATGTTTCCCTTGTACGATGCCGCGTCCAGCTTGTCGAGGAGAATCTCCGTCACAACCGGGGCGGCCTTCGGTTCAGTTGTCTTGTACGCCGCCCACTTGCGGAGGACGGATTCCTTGGGGAACCACTGCAGAAACAGCTTGACATCAAGGTTGCCGATCCCCTCGACAACAACCGGCGGATACGCGATCTCGACCGGCTTACCCGTCTTGAGGTCACCGCTCGCGCTCGACGGAGCCGTGTCCCCGGCGGCGACATTCCCGGCGAAGACGAATTGTGGGCATTTGAGGGAAACCTGAAGTTCGACGCCGGCGTTGTTCATAGCCAGGATGTCCGGTCGCATCTCGAAGGTCACGGTGGGTTTCCCCGCGGCGGAAACGCAGATTGCCATCATCAGCCCCCCAAAAGCCAATAAGCGGATCGAGTGGATTCTATGTTTCGGGACCCGCGGGAACTGACTTCGATGATATCTGATGACATGGTCGCGCAAGACCGTTCCCGCGGGATAGACAGATGCAATTGCGGCTCGGATCATTATGCTCTCTTCCCCTCGCCAGGTATCTACCTTCTCAATGTCGTAAGAGTTCAGAAATGGAGAGAACTTTCACCCTCACCCCGTTCGCTACGCTCAGGGCAGGCTCTAACCCTCTCCCTCAAGGGAGAGGGGATTACGCTCGTGTTTCCCCAAAGGGTGAGCAGCGAGGAGAGTCGTACCGACCATTCCTGAACTGTTACTCAAGATCGCCTTCGACGCGGGCGCGGCGGGTTCCTGCCGCAGTCACGGTGGGGGCGAATTCCGTATTCGCATGGGCAGACGCAGGGCGAACGCGTGGGCAGACGTAGGGCGAAGGCGTGGGCAGACGCAGGGCGAATACAAGATTCGCCCCTACGGTCACGGTATCCGGAGCGTTTTCTCTCCGCAGGACTGTCCGCCCATCGCGCCTAACCTTCTCTCTGGAGGTACTCCCCGATGTCACGAGCATTCATCTTGCTTATCGTATTGCTGTTCTTGATCACAGCGCATCAAGCCGGGGCGGTTCCCGGCGCGGACTGGCCAAATGTGCGTCACGACCCGCGGTTGACCGGCCAGTCGCCGTTGAAAGGCGGGCTTGCGCACGCCCCGAAGGAACTCTGGAGCATCGATCTCGGCGGGCCGACGGTCCCTTCGGAGGGTATGAGGCTGGAGGATGTCAACGGCGACGGCAGAACCGAGGTTGTCCGAATCCTGAAGGATCGCCTGGTATGCCAGGATCTCGCCGCCGGCAAGCTCTGGGAGGTCAGGAACCTGCCGGATGTAATCGTCAGGGACATCCGGGATTACGCGGGGGATGGGGGCCGGGGCTTACTCATCACTTACACGGACGGTCTGAACGTTGTCTACGCGATGGTCGATGGGAGGAGCGGGAAGAAGGCCGCGCTGTTCAGCGCGCGAAACGTCTTTGGAGGGACCAACAGGACCGGGCGCATCCTCCCGGGAGTCCGCGGCCAGCAGTACTGCTTCTGGTGGAGCGGCGGCAACGAAGAGGCCTGGGCCTATCTGTGGAGCTTCGAGAAAGGCCCCGCGCGACCTACGCTCAGGTTCCAAACGTACGATAAGGCGATGATCTACGCTCCGCTCCACGCCTTCGCGGACATGGACGGCGATGGCGAGAACGAAATGGTCATGCTCTCACACGAGCAGATTTGGGCATATAGCATCAAGACAAGCAAGCTCAAGTTCCACACGACCTGGCGGACGGAGGCGGGCCGGATTCGCTCCTACCAGTCGATCACGGGTATCGTTCCTCTCAAACCCGGCGAGCTTCCTTCCATTCTAAGCATGAACCAGAACATGCCCGGCGCGCAGGTCATCAAACAGGACGGCAAGGGCAGGTCCCGCGTGCTTTGGAAGAAGCTCGTGTGGCGTATGGAGTACCAATACCAGAACGAGGTCAAGATAACATCGGGCGCGCCTAATCCGTTTATGGACATAGACGGCGATGGCGTGATAGAGATAATGGCCGCCGTCACCAACGAGCACGGGGATGGGCAGGGGCGTCTGGTTATCTGGAACGCGGATAACGGAGACCGGTTGTTCGACGAGGCCGGAATTTCCGTGCAAGGCGTGGAGGACCTCGACGGCGACGGCAAACCGGAGGTTATAGTCAAGCGCGGGGACACTCTGAGTATCACAGACTGGACTGGGAAGGCATTTGTCGATCGCCGGCAGTCTAAAGGGGCCGAGCCTCTTTTCAGGCCCCTCGAGCCGGAGGGGGACCTCAAGCTTATGAGCCAGGGGGGCGGGCTGGGCAACCGCACGTTGTGGCGCGAGAAGCCGGAGTCGTCGCTCTTCCTGATGCGGATCGACGGCAAAGTTTGGTCGTGCAGGCTCGTTCCGGGCGGAGCGCTCGAACAGGTGAATGCCGTCGAGCGACACGAGGCATTGGGGAACGTCCAGGACCCGCCGAAGCCCACGCACAGTTGGGACGGAAACGTCCTCAAGACTACCGTTGACGGCCAGGAGGTCGTCGGTTACAAGACGCCATACCACCGGATGTATTTGGCGCCTCCTGCCATAGCGTCGAGCGTTGACGGTCAGATGCGAGTGTTGGCGAGGAACGCCGACGGCGCTCTGCTCTCTATTTCCGCCGACGGCTCGACAACCGCTCGGATCGCGGAGCATGTCTCGACCGACTCATCCTGCAGGATCACGGATTTGGACGGAGACGGGCGCAACGACATCGTGGTTTCGAATTCCGATTCCGACGGGCGTCCCGCGGTTCAGGTTCTGGACGGAAGCGGCAAAGTGACGCGGACGTTCCATCCCGCCGCGCCGGGAGGCAGTTTTGTTTTGGGTCCAACCGGGAGCCTGGGGCCGGGTAACGGGCAGTGGTTCGCGGCGCTTGTCCGGAATCCCTATACGATCCCGACGGTTGTCGCATACAACGGCAAGACCGGAGAGGAGCTTTGGCGGCGTCCAGGCTACGGCCTCTATGATAACGAGCCTTCGCAGTTCGTCCTTCACATCCCGACGGCTGTCTGGGATTACGACCGCGACGGGGCCGACGATCTGATCTGCCTGTCGGAGAACTTCTACGGGATCATCGACGTGGCTCATAACAAGGACCTCGTGGATCCCATGTCGAAGACCATGCTTTCCAACATGATTCCGGGTCATTGGACCGCGTACGCTACACCCAGCCTGATGGCGGACCCGGCATCAGGGAAGCCTCGAATCGCGCTCAGCCGCTCTTACGCAATGGGGATGCTTGTCATCGACATCGACGGATGGCCGGTCTGGCACTATGGCGTCGAGCGCGACGAGACGCAAAGGAATCTGGTCGGCCTGGGGGACTTGGACGGCGACGGCAAGACGGAATTGGTGAGCGCCAGGCAAGACGGATTGCTGACCGCTTTCGACTGGGACGCGCTCGACCGGAAATGCCCAAGGTGCCCGAAGGACGAGCCGTTGAGCAAGCTCAACCACGGCGGCAAGGTCCGCTGGACGTTCAAGCTGCCTCCTCCGGTGAGCGACTTCGCCTCGGCGGATTTGGACGGTGACGGCAAAACGGAGCTTCTGTGCGGTTGCGGGGACGGCAGGCTCTATGCGCTCAAGGAAAGCAAAGGCAAGTGCGGCGCGCTTTGGAGTGTCGATCTGGGACGAACGGTCGGGAGCCCGGTCATCGCGGACGTCAATGGAGACGGCTCGCCCGAGGTACTCGCGGCGTCCGAGGATGGTCGTCTGCACTGCCTGAGCAGCTCAGACTGAACCCATTCCAGTCTTGCGGAAGGGTTGGGGTGAGGTTCTAGCAGCAAAACTAAAGGCGTCCCGCGATCGCGGGACGCCTTGTGCTCTGAAGAAACTACCAGCGACGACCTCCGCCGCCGCCACCGCCGCCACCGCGGCCTCCTCCGCCTCCGCCGTAACCGCCTCCGCCGCCTCTGCCGCCGCCGCCGCCCTCGCTGCGCGGACGCGCTTCGTTAACGGTGAGGGTTCTGCCACCAATCTCTTTGCCGTTTATGGCGTCGATTGCCGCCTGCATGTTCTCTTCGGGGATTTCGACGAACCCGAACCCCTTGTCGCCGATGATCCTGATCTCAACGATCGGACCGTAAGGCTCGAAGAGCGTGCGGACCTCATCCTCGGTGGTACTGTAGGACATATTGCCTACATACAGTGACTTGTTTGCCAATAGACTGCCTTCCTTCCGGGCATAGCCCAAGAGTTTTCAACGAAGCACGGCTGTTTGGGAGACTTTATCATTCGCAGAAGGTGGCGCTATCTACGGGGTGACGAAGACACCTGTGCCGGACGTTGAATGTAACTCGTGCATTGTACACGGAAATGTCAAGTCGCGCAACTATATTTGTCGCGGGTTACTCCTGCTGTTGTGTGTAAATTGGCTTATGCGCTTTCCTGCTCGTATGCTATGAGTTGTAATGCTAGGCAGCCATGTCTAGATGTTTGCTCTTACGGAGGCGCGGCTGCCATATATCCTTGCCTCTCCAGAGTTC
>JAUSGG010000121.1 GCA_030649165.1 Armatimonadota bacterium | reverse complement strand
TTGGCTATGTCTTGTGGTCGCTCAGTTTTCGTGAGCTTGGCGGGGGGAGTTGACAGGTGACGGTGAGGAGCTGGGGAGTAACAGGCAGGGGAAAAACGGCAGGAGGGTGTTGGCTATGTCTTGTGGTCGCTCAGTTTTCTTTTGGAACTTGGAGGAGTGATGGGGCTGGTTTTCGGCTTTCTGAACTTCGAGCTTTTGAGGGGGTCGGATGGATTCTTGGAAAATCTCACCACGGACCCAGAAAAACGGTAGAGGATTGTCGATGCAGGATAGAGAAATCTGCGGGTGCATATTTCTCATTTTCTTCCTCCGCTTTCGCTCCGGAACCCCACTTGGACCACCATAAAATGCGCTGTAAAGATTGAAAAACCACCGGCGTGTTTTTTACAATACTATGCGGCACCACTGGAATTTCGATATTTAACGATCTTGGACGACCAAATTTCAAAATAAAACGCCTTTTCGCCACAAATTGTGTTATGCTCGTTGGAGATGAATAATGACAATATGGAAAGTCTCGGTGAAAAACCACCGGCTCCGACGGAAGAGGGAAACGCTGAATCCGAGAAAGAAGCCTTCGGCGAGGCCTATCTTCGGGGGGTCGCCAGCGGCGACAGACCCTTTGACGTCAAGGCAGGCGACACCTCGGTCAAGGTCAGTGACTACACCCAAGCGGTCCTAGGGCACCTTAGCCGGCTCCTCAAAAAGGAGAAAAAGGAAATAATCACCCTTGCCGTTTGTCACTTCGGCCGATCCTTGACGGCGACTCCGCTTACCTCGCTTAACGACTTGGGCGTGCAGACTCAAGGGCTTCAGCTTTCGATTCAGAACCTCGTGCTCGAGGTTATGGAATTCGACCAACTGGCAGTATCGGTCGCGAACCAGGAGGCAAGTGCGAGTCCTCCGGACCGTGGCTGAACCCTTCGCACCATGCTCTGCCTCATAAAAACATCTGACCAAACCGCCGTCGAAGTGGCCCGTCTCCTATCTGATTATAGGCTTAGCCTCGACGCATTTCTGCGCGCTAACCTGGATTACCTGGAGGTCGTGCTCCCCTCCATCCCGGGCCTTGCGCCACAAACTGGGGGTTCGGAAAAACCGAATTTCGCGGAGGATGTTTGCCTAGCCATGCTGCCTTGTTTGACAGCGGGTTCGGAATTCAGCCGAGTCGGCGCTCATCTCAACGACACCATACTTGGCCTCCAGTCGCAGCGGCATGAGGTTAAGGTGATGCATAACCGGAGTGGCAAGCCCCCGCTCACTTCCACCCCAACGAGGCCGAGCCATGGGTTGGCAAACCCGTTTATCCACCATTCGGAGGTTCAGCACTACTTCACCACGTCTGAACTTTCCGAGCTTGAAAGTGCCGGCGAACGGCTTGAACACCCCTACCTGTTTCATCCGGGACCCATCTTGCGGGGAGGGAGGGCGATTGGAACGACCCTGGATCTTAACGATGACCTGAGGAGTCTTCCAGCGTTGAGGGGACTGGAGATCGTGAGACCCGACATTGAACGTTGGCTGCCATTGCTTCAATATTATGACCTCGCGCCCCGAGAGCTAAGCCTCGGCACGATAATTAACGCGGAGGATGGGACAGCTATTTTGGCTGGGTTCTCGAGTTTGCTCTCTGACTTGACGGAGGTGGTCTGCTTCGGGTTTGCCTGCAATCAAAGCCTGCCCGGAGTGTCTTACCGTGAGGACCTAGTTGCTATTCACGAACGTGGTCGGAGGCTCGCAGCGGCGTGGAAGCGGGCCCGCCTTGAGGTTGAGGTCGCGATCCATCAGCTCAACGGACACTCGAAGGTCATGGTACGTGCGTTGCTCCTGTTGGCATCGGGAGTGGCGGTGGGCGAAGATATCTTCGGCGAACCAGGCATCATGCGCCAGCAGGAGAGCGAAGCTTCTACAAATCCGCTGACCCCCAGCCCCAGCAAGATTAGGTTGGTCCCTCGAATCACAGAGGACTATTACTGACATGACAATTCAGGACTACATTCGGAAGGTGAAGGCGGAGGAGAGGTGTTTGGGTATTTGGCGGAAGAAATCCACCGCCAAGACCCGGGAGTCCGCGTCGAAATACATTCTATCCTACAGGGACGAAGCGAGCGGAGCCACCACCCTGGATTCCATTGGCAGGGACGAGGCGGGTTACGTCGGAGTGTTTGGCTTCCTTCGTGACGATGTCGAAAGGGCGACGGGCAAGGGGGCCAACCAAATGAGCAACGATGACCGGGTCATCGCGTGCCATCGGGCCTGGCTGACGCAACTTCACCAGCACACCGGCACCAGAAAGTTCGTGCACAAGTACCTGTTGACCCTCGACCCAACCCTCGAGGCGCTCATGGGAATGACTGGAAGGGACAGTGGTGCTTTGTTGGTCCAAGGCGCACGAACTGTCCTGCGTTATTTTAACGAGAAGTATTATCTAGGGGATCGTCTGGGCTTCATGGTGGGGATCCGTCGCCACCGCCGACAAACCCAGGTCCAGGTCCTGCTCATGCCGTGGACGGAGGGTGGAGGGCAGCTGAAGGTCACCGACAGTGACGACGACAAACGCTCCCGATACCTGTGCAAGGTCGCTGATAAGTTTGTGCGCGAATATTTCCGCAGGGAGTTTGAGGCGCCGCTTCGGACGAGTGACCGGCCTGTCGACCAGGTCATGCAGAAACGCCTTCTCGCCTACACGGTCTGGAAGTCGCTCCCCAAAGACACCGTTGCCGAGACTGAGCGCTTCGCGTGGTTGGCAGCGGAACTGACGCGGCGTGAGAATTTGTCAGACGACTTGCTCCGTGAGGTGCTCGACACCTGGCACCGCAAAGTCGTTGGTATTCACGCTAACTTCGTGCGGGACCTCGCGAGCAATGCCGACAAGTTGAAACACGCAGTTGGAATGGTTGGGGCACGGTACGCCGAACAGAAGCAGGGTCTGGAGCTCAACGAGGCTCGGCTGCACGAGATCAAGGCCACCCAGACCAAGCTAATGGTGGCCCTCAATTCTTTCCAAAGCAGTCTCAGCAATTTCAGGTTCTTCGCCGCTGGCTCCCGCGGGATCGGATTGTGTGTCCACCAAGCGCCGACGGACGCCGTACGCAAATGGCTCACGGGTTTATGCGCAAACCCTCTTCTCGAATATTCTGCGCCGCAGGCCGAGGGTGATAGGGGCATGGTGAAAGTCGTCGTTGCCATGCGCACGTCTGGTAAGCTTCGCCGTGTTGTGGAGAACGGACAGAAGGACGGGCCCGCGCCGGAGGCCGATCTGAGGTTCCGTGCCACGTCTGGTCGTGAGCTTGTGCGGCACGCCGTGCTTATCCAAGTGGAGGAACTGCGCGAACGACACGAGCAGCTCAAGGTAAAGCGGACGGCAGCACGCACTGAGCGCGATGGTCTCCTCATCCGAATGGATGGGATCAAGGTTTTGGAAACCGTGGTCATCTTTGCGGCCAAGGGTCTGAAGCCGATGTTTCTTGAACAGTACGAGGGGCTGAAGCGCGCCGGGATCGACATCCCCGTGCTTGCCCGACGCGAGCGTTCGCAGGACATGGTCCCGGGTCATCAGACCGAGCGGGCGGCCGAGGCGTTTGAGCCCCTAAACCCCGAGATTAGCAAAATACTCCACCCCGTGAAGGAATCCACTCCCACCGCGGTTGCGTTGGAGGTCGACCGGTATTTCCGAGCGGTCATGGACGCTGCGGCCGCTCCTTGGAATCGACGCTCCCGGCGCGAGGCGGCGGAGACCGCACTGCGCGAAAAGCTCGCGACTAAGACCCTGCAAAAATTTCTCATGGGGCAGGATGCCGCCACTCAGGCCGAACCAACCGTCATCTCGGAACGCGTAAAGCGCATCAACCGCAGCCCGGATTTTGACCTTTGAGGGCCGTTGCCGGTCCTTCCACGGGATCGGTTGCGGTTCGTATCGCCTGATAGTCGCGAGAAGCCTATATATAGTGTCTGGCCGAAAACACCGGTTTTCCCGGCGACGGAGCGGTTTTGCGCGCTTGGCTGAGCGTCGACCGCACGTTTTTCCGGCGGCAAGCACCATGCCGCTGCACTTTTGGGCCCAAAATCGCCGGCGACAACGACACTTCGCCCGTCGTAGCTACTTTCCTGATACCATTTCGCCGCTTCAGGCGGCGGCGCCCACCGCGTCCCTCCGAGCGCGCTCCCGCGCGAGCAGCTCGCGCCCGACGACGTGCAGATTATACGCCAGGACACCGTAGCCGATGTAGCGCTGGTAGCCGGCCAGCCCCACGTCCAGACACCGGTTGAGCCCGTGGTGCTCCAGCGCGTTGATGTCGCTCTCCACCGCGCTGTGCTGCCGGCGCAACGCGATGAACGTCTTCTCGCTCTCACGTTGCGTATCCGACTCCGTCTTACGCCCGCGCTTGGGCATCACCACCGTCGGCACGTAGAGGCTCAACAGTTCGCGGTCTTCGGCGCGGGTGAAGCCTTTGTCGAAGCTGAGGCTCGCGAGGCTGCCCGCGCCGTAGCGGTGCAGCAGCCGGTCGGCCACCGGCACGCTCTGATCCACGTCGGCGCCGCCCACGGGCACGTCGTAATCTTGAATCAATTCGTGCTGGTCG